>PMLV01000193.1 GCA_003160635.1 Acidimicrobiaceae bacterium
TGCGTCGATCCCCTGACGCCGCACGGTATCAGCCGCGCTCCGGAAATGACGACGAGGGAGTCAACGGGCTTACCGGAACTCGTGCCCTCGCGCGAGCACCGGCCCCGCCAGCACATCTTGGATGGTACGAGACACTTCGGCCTCGCATGTCAGATTCCCGCACTCACAGACGAAGGAGCGGGTCAGCAGGTCAGGATCGCCATCCACCCAGGACTGCGCGTAGTAGCCACGGATCTGATCGAGGATTGCCTGGTTGATCTCACGCAGCAAGCGCTGCCGTTCTTCGAGCGTCTTGGCCCAAGGGCCGGAGGTTAAGACCGAGCTAAAGAGCTGATAGACCGCTTCGACCATCTCCGACACCCCCAGTGATCCGTCGACGGTGAGCACGGGCACCTCATGATCTCGTGCCTCTTGTTCGGCTACCTCACGGAGAAAGCGATACAGGGACCGTCTTCCAGCGAGCGGTCCCAAGGCCGTCTCGGCCGCTGAGAGCTGTGCGTCCTGGAATTCAGCGGTGGGGAGCAGCCAGACCATCTGCGAACGCTCGGCGAGACCCGTCGAGGCCGCCGAGGCGGGCAGCACCACCCCTTCGGCGATGATGAGCGGCGAGTCGGGGAGACCCCGGAGGTCATCGATGACCATCGGACCGCGCTCGTAGTACAGCGACATCTCGAACATTTCCGCCAGGCTCGATTGCTCCCAGCGCTCGACCGGAGTCAGCGACTCCCACCGTTGTGCAGCGGGGACTTGCGCGAGCAAGGCTCTCTCCCGGTGCACCCACGTCCGAGTGTCGACGCTGTACCGGCGCACTCCGTAACGGCGCGCAAGATACGTGGCGATGGTGGTTTTGCCCGCCCCTGGGGGGCCGCCGATCCACAGCACGTGGCGTAACGTGAAGTCATCGTACGCCCACGGTTCGGATCCAACCCACTGCACCCCCGTGGCTGTGAGCGCATCAGCCACCTCCCGGATCAAGAGCCTCGTGAGTGACAGCAGCGCCGTCGAGTGCGGATCCTTCTGGTGATGCCCCCACCCTACGGACGGCGACCCGTATACAAGGCCGTCACGAACGGGAGATCGACGACACCGCCGAACCGATCACGCGCCAGGGCGCTAAGGGCTTCCAACAGTCGCGCCTGTTCGGGCCTTGTCCGCCGCCGAATCTCAATCATTGATGCGTACAACGCGCGAACCTGATCGGAATCGAGTCGGCAAGTCCATTGGATGATCTTGCTTTCGACGTCGACGAGCATCCCAAGGCGCTGGAGATCAGTTCGCCGCCCGTCGGCGTCGAGCTGGAATTGTGATCGACCCCGCTGGCCGTCGGGGTCCTCTCCAGGGAGTAGTCCACTAGTTGCCTCTCTGTATGGGTCCGGACGGTCAGGGTCATAGAAGATGGTCCACCAAATCGCCGCCCAGCCCCCCGGTCGCACGACCCGGCCCAGCTTGGGGACACCCACAGCCGGGTCCACCCAATGGAACGAAGTGGCCGCAACGGCAAGGTCGAAACTGTCATCGCCTAGCGTGGCGTCCTCGAAGGTATTCCCGATGATCTCTAGGTCGGCTCCATCGAAGGTTTGGGTCAAGTAAGCCGCCATCCCGGGATCGGGTTCGACCGCGACCACCCGGGCACCAAGGTTCAGCAGGCGGCGGGTGACCTGTCCGGCCCCGGGTCCAATCTCAAGCACCGCTGCTCCCCGCTTCAGGCCACAGTGCTCGGTTAACACGTCGTAGATCTCCTCGGGGTACTCCGGCCGGCCCAAGTCATATCCGACTGCGTCACGTCCGTAGACGTGGCGCGCTTCTAAGCGCAATGACTCCAACGTTGGGTGTATCGCCTGGGGCTCCGAGTGTGTCAACGATCCGAAGTTCTGGCGTCGGCCATGAAATCATCCTCTGCCGATGCTCCAGCCGGGTCAATCTTGATCGACTCAATGATTGAGCGGCAATGGAGTTCCATCTGCAGGGCCCTGGTGGCTGCCAATCATCCACCACTAGCCCAACTCGTGATCCCGCCTCTCGCCGATGTCATTAAGGGATCAGTTCAACTCCCGCGGTTGTCTCTCAGGATGAGGCCTTGGAGCCATGGGCCTATCGTGGCCATCTGGGTCAAGAGGTTCAGTGAGTGTCGCTATCGAGCTCGGACCGCGTCGCCACATCAGCCACTATCTCTGGCTCAAAGCAGACGAACCGATTCTTTCCCTCACGCTTGGCCCGGTACATTGCAATGTCGGCGTTCTTCAAGATTTCCTCAGCCGGGGGAAGGGTGCCCGTCGCCGCTCCTATGCTCGCGGTGGCCCAGATCGGCGCGACACCGGAGAACTCGAACGGTTCGCGCAGAGCGTCCAGGATTCGCCGACAAATCAGCTCGGGTGCGTCCTCCGGTGGGACACAACTGGCTACGACGATGAACTCGTCGCCGCCAAGCCGCCCCAGCGTGTCTGACTCTCGAAGCACCTTCCCGACACGCCTTGCGACTGCTTGTAGGAGATCATCACCCACACTGTGGCCGAAGTTGTCGTTGACCACCTTGAAGTTGTCGAGGTCGACGAAGAGAACCGTTGCCTCCGTTCCGAACCGTTTGTAGCGATGCAGAAGTTGCTCGATTCGGTCGATGATGAGAGCCCGATTTGGAAGTCCCGTCAAGGAATCATGGCTCGCTTGGAAGGCGATCTCTTCCTGACGGAGCACGAGCGCCTGATGCAGGTTTTGGCGTTCAACTTCGAACGCTTCAGTCATGTGCACGATGGTCACATAGAGACTTCTCTGGAGCATCGAGAGGGCTTGGGGCAGAATATCGTCGAGACCCAGTCGTCCTGCATCACGGCTCAACTGGCTAGCAACGGCATCGTGCCAACGTAAGCAACGTTTCGTGACCTCGTTCAGCGGGGCGTCGTTGCGGGCCGCCAACTGTCCAAAGACGCGAGAGGCGTCGAGACCTTCACGACGAGCATCGTCCTCGTCGCCACTCGAAAGCCAGAGCGCGAATGCTCCGGTGGAGGTTCTGGCGATAGCGAGAATGAGTGCTTCGACAGCGTCTTCAAGCACGCATCGCGACTGGAGATCCCGCTCCTGCAGGTCATCAACGACTTCATCGATCGCCAGTGTCAATGCATCGCCGAGGGACGCCAAACTGCTCCTCGGGCTCAAGTCAGAGTCCAGATGTGGCATCTCGGAACCTCACCTTGAGCCCGGAGCAAGACTCAGTGTCGGTCAGAGCCCAGGCTCCAACGAGGCAGACTGCAACCAGCGACATCGTAAACCTTTAACGTATTGACCGTCGAACGACGAGACCATTGGCGTCGATGAAGACAACTACCTCTTCTGTCGACGGTCGAGCTCCGCCCCGAAGAACCCGCGGCTGCCCGCAATATGTCATTGGCCGACAGAGCTCCTTGTCCTCCTTGCGCAGCTCGACCAGCTCGTCGTGCTCGGCCGTGCTCAAACCTGGTCGACGGCCGGTATCGACTTCGCCCTGCTTCACCCAGGTGCGCCGACGCCGAGTTGGCGGGCCCTCGAGAGAGTGCCGCGTGGTTGTTCGGGTCCTGCTGACGTACCTCGAGCACCATCTTGACCGCCCGCTCCTTCAGCTCAGGCGGGTACCGCTTCGTTGATGGGTTCGTTCCTTCCATGACTCCAACCCTTCCGAGGTTTGGAGCCTCCAGGAAACCCAGGCCGGTTCACGTCGCCTGGCGGACAGCGCTTCGTAGGTGGCCAAACGAGGTCGTTCGCTACCGCCAGCCGCCGCCGTTACCTCCGGACCGGTGACGCAGCCGGCCCCGCAAACTGCGGATCCGGCTTCCCAAACGGCCAAATGGTCACAATCCGTAGGTAGCATCACGCTTCCGTGGCCCGCCGCCGACACCACGTGGTTTCACGGGGATACCAGCGGTTCTTCGCGGACGGTGAGCGGGTGCTGCTGATCGACAAGAACACGCGGACATACAAGGAGGTCGGCACCCGGGACACGTTCGTGGAGGCTCATTTCAACAGCTGGCGGACCCAGGCTGGCTGGGATGACAGCTTGGAGGACCAGTGGCAGCGAATTGAAGGTCTGGTCCTCCCCGACGTCCGGGTACTCCTCGCAGGCGCTGGCGGTGAACAACAACGAGGGTCGGCCAAGATCTTGGCTGCGGTCCATTTCGCTCGCAGCTACAGCTTCCGACAGATGCAAGCATTAGTCGGCAACGTGGTCGTGGAGACTGAGGGGAAACGCCTCGCTGCTGCCCCGTTATTCGTAAGCCTATTCACAAGAGACGTGGGTCACGCTCCGGGGCCGGGAGAAGCCGAAGCCTATGTCGCTGATCGGTGGACAGACCTAACGAAGAACGGTCGCTTCCTCCAAGAGCGAACTGTCCACGCCTACCACTTCGCCAAGGACTATTTCGAACCGCTGCATGTTCAGTTCCTGTACAGCCACCCGAGTCTGGGCTTCGTGACAGGGGATACGCCCTTGATAGCCGCTGACAGCCACCTATTTCGGACCAGCATCCGCGATCATATGGCTCTGGGAGATGCCGAGAGGATCTGGATGCCACTAACTACGACGTGCTCGATGTCGCTGTGGAGTTCCGATCAGGAGGCAGCTCGTGACGTCAGGCTTCCGCCCTCCGAGGTCCAGAAGCTGAACTGGCTTGTCTGGCGGGCGGCAGCGCGCTTTGTAATCTGCCGTCCCAGTCAGGATCCAAGCCGCGCGCTACTGGGGACACACCTGACTCGCAAGTGAGTCTGCGTTGTCCTTCACTGAGATCGGCGGCTGATACATCAACAGCCGGCAGCCTCGGGACTGCTTAGTAGCCCCCCGATGGTTGCCAGTCCGACGCCGGCCGTCGGCGCTCGCCATTGATATCGCGCTGTCGGATCAGCTGGCGTAAGCCGCTCTGGTCCTCGCATTTACGCGCGAGCCGGTTTTCGCGGGCTGCTTTTCTTGGCGGTCGTGGACCGGCGGTAGCTCCTCAGGCGCCTCATCCACTGGCCCCAGGTCGTCGCTCATCGGAGTTACCTCCTTGCAGCTCATTTTCTCCAAGTGGCGCCGATTGCTAACCCGCCGGTCCAACGGGAACGCAAATAGTGCTGGAATAACCCCGTG
Source organism: Acidimicrobiaceae bacterium (assembly GCA_003160635.1). GTDB lineage: Bacteria > Actinomycetota > Acidimicrobiia > Acidimicrobiales > RAAP-2 > Bog-473. The sequence goes on from PMLV01000193.1 coordinate 5,090, forward strand.
GGAGTTGTCCCACCCAGGCGCAGAGCTGGTCGGGGGTGGGGAACCGGGCCATGTCGGCCCCGGTCTCGGCCACGATCACCTCGGCGCTGCGCTGTGAGATCCCCGGCATCGAGGTGAGGATCGTGACCGCGGCCTCAAAAGGGGCCAGGCGCATGGTCACCTCCTCGCTGAGGGCCGCGATCGAGCGGTCCAAGAAGTCGATGTGATCGATGATCTGTCGGCACACCACCGCATGGTGGGGGCCGAAGTGACCGGCCAAGGCCTCTTGGAGCTGAGGGATCTTGGGCCGCATCTTGCCCTTGGCCATCTGCACGAGGACCTGGGGGTCCCGTTCGCCGGCGATGAGCGCCTCGATGATCTGGCGGGAGCTCGCGCTCCACACCGCGGAGGCCACCGAGGTGAGCTTGACGCCGGCGTCTTGGAGGACCCTCTCCAAGCGCTGGATCTCTCTCGCCCGGGCGTCGACCTGGGTCTTGCGGTAGCGGGTGAGCTCCCGCAGCTCCCGGATCGGCGGGGGCGGGACGAAGGACGGTCGCACCATGCCGTGGGCGGCCACATCGGCCAACCAATCGGCGTCGGAGAGGTCGCTCTTGCGGCCGGGCACGTTCTTCACGTGCTGGGGCACAGCCATAGCTCATCGAAGAGGCCCTCGAGGGCGTAGTAGGGAGCTCCAGTAGACCCCGGTCGCCTCCATGGCCACGGTGCTGACCGCGGCATCGCTGAGAAAGGCGGCCAGCCCTTGCGGGTCGTGGCGAAGCTCTGCTTGGTCACCTCGACCTCCCCATCGGGAAAGACCAACCGGCAGCACGCCACCACGGTGTCTCGGTGGACGTCGAGTCCCGGATGTCGTGCTGCAACTCTTGCGGGGGAGAAGCTCGAAGAGCTCGGTCGGGACCTGGGCGTTGAGGTCCATGGGATCGCGGCCACAGGACGCCTGGAAGATCGGTTGGGTAGACCTCGGTGTCATGGCGCAGTCGATCGGTGCCAGGAAATCAGGAGCTGATCGACACCGGTCAGAGGCCTGGTCTTTCGATAACTGACAATGCGGAGCTTGCGACCGCACGTCGCACGCTTCGCCTCAGTTCTTGAGACTCGCTGCGACCGTCATGGCTTCGGTCCCGTCGTTGCGAATGACCTGGGCCTCCAGCACGGGGCCGGCGGTGCCCACGATCGTGAAAGGTAGATCAACGAACAACGGAGCGTTGGCCCGAAACTCGAATTGGGACAGCTCCCGTCCGAAACGGCGGCGCATTGACTCGCCCACGAGTACGGCAGTCAGCGGCCCGTGCACCACCAAAGCTGGGTAGCCTTCAACAGCTGTCACATAGGGGTGGTCGTAGTGGATCCGGTGACTGTTGAACGTGATTGCAGAGAATCGGAAGAGAGTGGCGGTGTCGGGTGTGTGGCGTTCCTGCCACTGGTCGGGCCCTACTTCTGGTTGATGGTCACCGACCGGCAGCGCTACTTGTGGGCCAGGTGTTCGATACACGAGTGTCTGTTCCTCGACGATCTGATCGGCGTCGAACTGGCGGTAGCGATGCTGCACCCGGACGATCAACAGTGCACTCGACCGTCCCTCGGACTCCCTACTTTCGATGATCTGAGAGGCGCGCGTCGCTGGCTCGCCGACGATCAGTTGACCGGGAGCCTCGATCGTTCCTGATGCCCACATGCGCCTCGGGTACTGCGCGACCGGTCCGTCAGGTAGCCGTGGATGACCGTCCGTGCCGAGATCGGCGGTCGCCGTAGTTGGGGTGAAATGGGACCAGTGCCACAACAACGGCAGACGCTCACCGTTAGTGGGGATGGCGGTCGCGTCGATCGTGGCACCGATACGTGCTGTATGTTCCGAGGAGACCTCTGACACGGTCTCCTCGGTGAGACCGATGTCGCCGAGGCTGAGGGTAATGGTCACCGCTTGATGTTCTCCAACCCGCCTGGTCCCGCCACAACCCCAGTATCGTGGAGTCGCCCAATCTCGATACCGGTCAGGCCGAGGACCTCGCTCAGAATCGCGTCAGTATGTTGGCCGAGGAGGGGAGCTGGTTCTGCATCCTCCCGCGCCAAGGTCGAGAATGCCAGCGGCGTGCCTGCGGCGCGGACCTTCCCGATGCCCGGTTGGTCAATGTCGGCAAACATCGGATTCTGCGGTGAGCAACGCCAGTCATCTTCGAAGAGCTGGCGGAACGTCTGGTAGGCGCCCCAGCACACTCCGTGTTCATCGAAGCTTTTCGCGATCTCCTCGAGACTGCGGGTCGTTATCCACTGCCCGATAAGCGCAGCGAGGGAATCTCGGGCCTTGAACCGGTCACCTTCTTTTGAAAGATCAACTTCGAACGCTCGCTCAATCCCCTCAAGATGTTCGGCGATCTCAGTAGCGTCAACGAGGGACCGCCATTGCCGGAGGCTGATCGCCACCACCATGACCCGTCGTCCGTCGGCCGTTGGAAAGTCCCGGCCGAACGCACCGTACATGTCGTTGCCGATCGGGGGCCGGTCTTCGTGCAGAACCTGTGCTTGAGCCAGATAGCCGAGGTTGGAGACCATGGCGAAGGCCACATCCGCCAACGACACGGTGACCAGGTCTCCTACGCCTTTGCGGATGCGTCGGCGTTCAGCGGTCAGCACCGCGATCGCCGCGTGAAGGCCCGTGGCAGTATCCCAAGCGGGCAGCACATGGTTGGTGGGGAGTGCCCCGCCAACGGGGCCGGTTGCATAGGCGAACCCGGATGCCGGATTGACCGTGTAGTCGACCGCAGTCGTCCCATCGGGGTTCCCCAAGATGTTCACATAGATGAGGTCTGCCCTCCGGGCCCGCAAGGTCCGATCCGACAGCCATCCCGACTCAGGAAAATTGGACAAGAACACACCAGCGTCATCACCGGGGGCACAAATCAGCTCAGTCACAAGTTCTTGTCCTTCGGGTCGGCGTACATCTACAGCCAATGAACGCTTTCCCTTGTTCATGCTTGCCCAGAACAAGCTGGCTCCATCGGGAGTACAGGGCCATCGGTGGTAGTCGATGCCCCCACCGATGTTGTCAAAACGGATGACATCGGCGCCGAGCTGTGCCAGGGTCATGCCGCCCAGCGGAGCGGCCACGAAAGCCGAACCTTCGACGATGCGGAGCCCTTCGAGGGGCCTGGAACTGGCTTCATCGGGGGTTATGGGCATGGTTCTCGTCTCTTGGTTAGGTGCTAACTGGAGTGGAACCGGTCGGCAATCGCCGCGACACGCCACCCCTAGGCTTGGGATTATTCCGGTGCTTGCCGGTTACAAGCCTACCGAGAGGTGTGTCGGTGATCGCTCGTTCTTACCTCTATGTGCCCGGTGATCGACCGGACCGCTTCAGAAAGGCGCTCGAAAGTGGAGCCGATGCTGTTGTCTTCGATCTCGAGGACGCAGTCCCCCTGGCGGCGAAGGACGAAGCCCGCTCCTTGGTCGCCGAAGCGTTGAGCAGGGAGCGAGGATCTGGGGCCGAAGCGTGGGTGCGGATCAATACGGGGTCCCGAGGATTGGACGATCTGAAGGCCATCGCCTCCATCGGTGCCTTGACAGGGGTTTTCGTACCGAAGGCGACGCCCGCATCGCTGGGCGAGGCCCTCTCAGCGGTCGGTGGGGCCCGGGTTTGTGCCTTGGTCGAGAGTGCGTTGGGTGCTCTCCAGATGGCCGCAATGGCTGGCCTTGATGGGGTGAGCGAGCTGGCGCTTGGTGAGGTGGATTTGGCCGCCGACCTGGCAATGTCGCCTTCACCCGATGGAAGGGAACTTTGGCCGATCCGACTCGATGCGGTGGTCGCCTCGGCTGCCCACGGGTGCTCTCCGCCGGTCGGTCCGGTCTGGGTCGATATCCGAGACCTCGAGGGTTTGGCGTCTTCCACCGAAGCGCTTCGTCGAGCCGGCTTCGGTGCCCGCCAGGCAATCCACCCAACCCAGGTGTCGATCATTAACAAAGCAATGTCGCCGACCCCCGAAGATCTGGAGAGGGCTGCTCACTTGTTAGAGCTCGCCGAGCAGGCAGGTGGCGGCGCATACGTCGATGATGACGGCCGGATGATCGACGAGGCCGTGCTCCGCTCGGCGCGTCGCCTACTCGCCACCGTCAGACCCCGTTGAAATCCGAAGAGTCCGTCTTCTGACCACGAGTCAACGACTGATTGATCAGCCATCCGAAGGCCAGAGTGTCCCGACTCCCGCCTGCGCTCTAACTGAAGGCCTGGTACCGGAGGGCTGACAAGATCCTGGTTACTCGAGGACTTCGGAGTTGTACTTGCGGTAGATTCGCGGGTGCTCGGTGGCATCGACCTGGTGCAGCTCTGTGATCAACGAGTCGAGGGTCGCGGTCAAGAGGATCAGGTACCGAGAGGGTCCGGGTCCGGCGTTGGCAAACGTGTGGGCGACGCCGGCGGGGACCAGCACGGTGGAGCCAGCCGGGGCGATGACCTTCCGATCGGCGAGGCGGAACCGAAGCGCTCCCGAGGCCGGGGTGGGCAAGGCACCCACCTTCGACGTCTCCTCACGCCGACCACACGAGCGCACGGTGGCTTCCTTAATGTCTTGGAGCACATGCGAGCCGTCTGGTAGTCGTTAGCCCGCTTGACACCACTTCCCTTCGGGGCGCTTTCCTGTTTCAGTGCTCGAGCGAGCGCCCCCGCCGCCGCCGGGAAAGTCAGCGTCTTTTCCGGTTCGTCCTCTACCTCAAACGCCCGCTAGCAGCGGCCGCTTGTGGCATTCCGCCACATCTCCGCTCACACACGAGACAGAGCCTCGTCCATACGAAGACGTCCCGGAGCGACACGCCATCGTCTGTCAGTTCGGTTCGAGGAATGCCGCAGCGAGTCGTGTCGTCGCCGGCCACTATTCGGTGGTACCTGACGCCTTCCGAACGGGCGCCCAACATGCGCCACCGTTGAATCAGTATCTCGTCGGAAGCCACGTCAATATGCCACCGGTGTTGTGCCGCCAAAGTGAAAGCCCCCCGCAACCGTCCAAGCGAGTCGATCGGCAGGGACGGCCCGGGGGCATGGCCGACACCCGCCACTAGGGGAGGGTGGGGCGCCGACGTGCGCAAAATATCTTTCCCACGCACCATGTGCAACGTACCGGCGGGTCAGTTCTGACTTCGCGCGGACTTACGACGTTCACCCTTACGTCGCTCGATGCCGTCAGCGGGACCAGCGTCCTGCTTGCGGCGGTTGTCACTCCCTCTGCGATCACCGTGCCTTCGCTCGTCGCCCTCTGACGGCTTGGCGTTGTCTGTTTCGCTATCTGTCACGCTGCCAAGTATGCCCGTCGTGCCCCTCGCTGCCCGTCCGTCCAGCCAGTGGGCGGCACGCGGGCCAAAGGCGGGGACGCCGGGGACCAGCCAGCCAGTGAGGCGACGAGAGGGCGGCGAGAGTTAGGGAGGGGCACACGACTGAGTGTGGGCCGCGAACCACCTGGCGCCCCGTGCGACGACTGGAGCCGTCTACCCGACAGCCGCCTGCAACGCCACAAGAACAGCTGCGCCGATGGCTAGTGGTCCCCCGAATACATAGCCCTGGGTCCCGATGGCCAGAGTGGCCAGAGTGGCCAGATAGGGGAGGATCTCGGGCGGCAGTGGGGTGCTCTGGTTCACCAGCAGGAGCGGTCCCGACCGTCCACCGGTGGCCATGAATTCCCCTCCGCCCAATGCGTCGGGGAAGTCGGCCGCAGTCGCCACTCGACGCACTCTGGCGTGGCGAGTGCTGCAAACTCCTCGGCCCAGGTTCGGAGCTGCTGGTGAGTGGTGAGGGACACGGTCATCGGTTCTTCTCCTCGATCGGCTCCGGCAACGTCTCCCGGCGAGATTCGCCGAGGATTCTCATCGCCCGCTCAGCAACGGTCCCTTTCCAAGTGGTTGCGCATCTCAGCAGCGGCTCGACCAGAAAGCGAAGGTCCTCACCGCCGCGCGGACAACAGCGACACCGCTCGACAACGCCACCGTCGACGGTCCCCCAACAGGCGCGGCAGACGAGCGCCGGCCCGTCGCGCACGACCGGGCTCGACCTTGGGATCCACGACCGCGGCCCGGTTCTCGCCGTTTTTCGCGTCTCTCAGATGGGGTAACACATCATTTCATCATCTGAGCGCATGATACCTTCGTCAATCGTGCGGCGCCTCTCCATCCTACGGTCGCTGTTCGCGCGCCCCGTCACCGAGCCCATCGCCTCCCCCCCGGACCTCCGCCAACGGCGCTCTTCCCAGGATCGCTTCAGCTCCGTCACGTCGACGTCGGGTCGTGCAACGGCTGCGAGCTCGAGATCACCTCGGCCTTCGGACCGGTCTACGACGCGTCTCGCGACGGGGCGCGCCTCGTCGCCTCGCCTCGCCACGCCGACGGACTTCTCGTCACCGGTGTCGTGACCAAGAACATGGTGGTCCCGCTCCGAAAGACCCTCGAGGCAGTCCCCGCGCCCCAGATCGTCGTCTCCCGCGGCGACTGCGCGATCGGCGGCGGCATCTTCACCGGCGCCTACGGGATCGAGGCCGACCTCGACGAGATCGTCGAGGTCGATGCCAGCAACGAGCAAACGAGATGACGTCACCTCAAGCAGTTCTGCTCCCTCTCGGTATAGTGATGGCTGGAATCGGCGTCGGACTTTGTCCGGTTCTGCGACTGTCCCGCATCGGGCTTGCGTTCCAGGCAATTGGTGTTGGTCTGATAGGAGCTGCTGGAGCAATCGTTGTCGCTGGCGGTGGTGCCATCGGCCAGAGCTTTGGTGACGGGCTGGCCCCGAGAATTGGCGTCGATGCCCTCAGTGGGTTTTTCCTGGTGGGGATTGCACTCGTTGCGGTCCCCTCGCTCATCTACGCGGACGGATACCTCCGGGGCGCCTACCACAGGGGTTGGATCGCGTGCGCGAGCGGTGTCTTCGTACTGGCAATGGTGGGTGTCGTCATCGCACGCAGTGCGCCCACCTTCCTTGCGATGTGGGAACTGATGAGCGTCGCGCCAGCGGCTGCGATCCTACTCACCAACCGCAGTTCGAAGGCGTGCCGAACGGTACTCGTCTATCTCGGAATGACGCATCTGGCCAGCGTGGGTGTTTGGCTGTCCATGCTCACCCTGGCGCATCTCGGAGTCTTCTCGGATTCGCACCTCCTCGCCGGGCAACCGATACTGGTGCGATCTCTGCTAGCCGTCGCCGCGCTCGTGGGTTTTGGCACCAAAGCCGGCCTGATGCCGCTGCACACATGGCTGCCACGTGCTCATCCCGCAGCGCCCGGAAATGTGTCGGCCGTGATGTCCGGCATGATGATCAAAGTCGCGTTGTACGGACTGGTCCGGATGCTTTTCGAATGGATCGTGCCGTTGCCCACGTGGGTCGCGCCGGTGCTCTTGGCAGCTGCGGTACTGTCGTGTCTGGGCGGCGTTCTTTACGCGCTTATGCAGCATGAATTGAAACGGCTACTGGCCTTTCATTCGGTCGAAAACATCGGCATCATCGCTCTCGGCCTTGCGGCATCACTACTCGCGGCCAATTCCGGGCACCGTCTACTTGCCGCGATCGCATTTGCGGCGGCGATGTTGCACACACTCAATCACGCACTCTTTAAGTCGCTGTTGTTTTTATGTGCCGGCTCATTCCACAAGCAGGTAGGGACCCTGGACCTCGACGGGCTTGGTGGGTTGCTGCGAACCATGCCGTTGACTGGCACGGCTTTCCTCGTAGGAGCGATGGCCATTGCTGGAGTGCCTCCTTTTAACGGCTTTGCATCCGAGTGGCTCACCCTGCAGTCACTCGTGCATCTGGCACAGATCGGCACCGCAGCGGACACTGCCCAGGGGGCGCTGGCCGCGGCGGCACTGGCAGCTACTGCAGCGCTCGCGGTCTTCTGTTTCGTCAAAGTCGTGGGTTTGGTGCTCCTGGGCCGGCATCGAAACAGCAAAGTTGCGAACTCCAGAGAAGTGCCGGTTTCGATGACCGGACCGGTGCTATTTCTGGCAGCAGCGTGCTTGGCGATCGGGCTGGTTCCCGGTGTAGTCCTTGGCCACATTCAACACCTGTCGCCGTACGGACCGCTGCCGAGCATTGCGCGCGGTATCAATGTGTCGTTGCCGGGCACCGGGACCTTTGCACCACTTTATGCCGGCGCCTTTGTCGTGCTGGGCACTGTGGCATTGCAGCTTGCACGCCGCCGGGCCCACGTCGCTGCCGCTAGCCCGGTGTGGGTCTGCGGGCAGCTCCCTCACCGTCGCCTGGCATGGACATCAGCAGGGTTCACCAAGTCCTTACGCCTGGTGCTCGAGACGGTCCTGCGAACGCGGCGCGTCGTCACGGTCGAACGCGATGGGGCGTTCATCACAAAGATTGATCACGAGGCGGAGGTACCGCATCTCTTTGATGAGCTCCTCTACCGCCCCTTGGTGCGAAGCGCGATGGCTGCCAGCCGCGTCGTGCGCCGCATGCAGTCGGGGAGCCTGGGCGACTATCTGACCTATCTGCTCGTGAGCCTCGCGGTAGTGCTGATCGCAATCCGCGTGGGAGTCGCCTGATGCAAGGCAGTCCTCTTGCAATAACGGTTCAAGTTGCAGGCCTGTCGTTAGCACCCTTGCTTCCGGGCACAATCCAGACTCTGAAGGCTCGCCTCCAAGGTCGTCGAGGTCCCTCAATACTCCAGCCGTACCGAGAGCTTCGCCGGTTGTGGCACAAGAGTGTGGTCGCACCTGAGGACACAACGTTTGTCTATCGGCTCGCGCCGTCACTCGCTGCCGCCGCCATGGCGTGCGCGCTGCTCGTCGTGCCCATCGGCTCCGGCAGCATCGCCTGGTTTGGCACGGACATGATTGTGCTCGTCGGGTTGTTGGCACTGGCCCGTTTCGTCACTACTGCGGCGGCTTGGGATCCCGGAAGCGGCTTCTCGCTGATGGGCGCTGGTCGCGACCTGATGTTTTCCGTTTTTGCCGAGCCGGTGTTGTTGCTCGCGCTCGTGCTGGTTGCGCTCGGCGCACACTCCACCGACCTGACGAGCATGGTTGGTGCAGCCCGCGATGCGCACACCATCGGGACACCGGCACACTGGATGGCAGCGCTCGCTTTCTCCTTAATCCTCCTCGTCGAGACGGGCCGGCAGCCGATCGACAACCCGGACACGCACCTGGAATTGACAATGGTGCACGAGGGTCCGCTGCTCGAGTACGCGGGCCGCGACCTGGCCATGCTGCAGTGGACTGCCGCAGCACGTCACTGGATCGTGCTCGTGCTCGCCGCGGAGTTGTTTATTCCACTGCCAGCCTCCGCACCGGGGAATGTGCTCGCTCTCACCGCTGCCGTCACCGTGCTCTGCGGTGTTCTGGCATTGGTCGAGACCTCATTTGCAAAGATGCGGATTCTCCGCGTGCCGGCCCTACTCGGTACCGGTCTTGCCGTCTGTGTTATCGGTCTCGCTTCGTGGAGAGCGGGAGGTGGCATATGAGCCCACTCCTCGTAACTGCGTGCGTTGTCCTCGCCCTCGGGGTGTTGATAGTTCGGCGCCGCTCGCTCTGCTTGGCACTGATCAGTGCTCAGTCACTCATTCTCTCCGGTGTGGCAATGTCGCAGGCATTCGATCATTCCGAACTTGTCCTAGCGTCTGCAGGATTGTTGGTCCGCGCCTGCACGATCGGAGTCATCCTTGGCATCGGCATCAAACGGACCCGCGAATCACGACCGGTGCGAGCCAGCATCGCACCGATGACGCGTGCGGTCATCGCCTTTGCAGCATTACTGGCGATCCTGCTGCTCGTGCCACCACTGGGCATTGGTGACTACAACACCCAGCGTGCAGCATTTGCATTGGGCGTGCTGGGAATCCTCATAACGCTCGCGCGGCGCGCGACAGTCATCCAGATCATGGGGGTCATCGTCGCCGAAAATGGCGCTGTCCTCTTAGCGCTGTCTTCCTCTAACAACGCTGTTCCCGAAGTGATTGAAATGGGAGTGATCTTTGACCTGCTCGTGATCGCCACGGTGGCGATGGCATTCCATCAACGAATCTTCGCCCACTTTGGATCGAGCGATAGCGCCAACTTGCGGAGCCTTCGTGACTGAACAGTTCATCGCGGTACTCGTTCCCGCAGCCAGTATCGCTCCCTTGCTTTGCGCTGCCTTGCTGCAGTTCGCCCGTAAGGATGACTCCGCGCACCTCGTTAACAAGGCATGCGCCGTGATGACGGGAATGCTCGGCCTGGCGGCCGCGGCCGCGATGTTGGCTCCCCATTCCCAGCACATCCGATGGGCGGTGACTGATCCGGTCGCGGGCGTCTACGTCGGAATTGTCACCGTGATCTCAGCCATGAGTGCACTCCTGTCACCCGCATATCTTCGGAATAACGAGGGGCACTTCTTTTCTTCGACGCGCAGTGTGCGCTCGTATTATCTCGCCCTTTACCTCTTCTGGGCAGCGCTCATCACCATCCCCGTCGTGAACAACTTAGGCGTCGCGTGGGTTGTTGTGGAAGCCACGACGGGCGCATCGGCGGTTCTGGTGGCTTTTTCAGGCAAACCGCGAGCATTAGAAGCGAGCTGGAAGTACCTCATGCTCACGACACTGGGGCTGAGCCTGGCGTTCCTCGGGATCGTGATCATCTGTCTTTCGGGAGCGCCGCATGGGGCGGGCCTTGCCGAACTCAACTGGTCGGCTCTCCCACAGACCTTGAGCCGGATGCCGCATCGGGCAGCCGCCGTCGCATATGCGCTGGTGATGCTTGGCCTGGCCGCAAAGATCGGTTGGGCCCCACTGCAGAATTGGTTACCTGACGCACACAGTGAAGCACCAGCACCGATCAGCGCCATGCTCTCCTCAGTTCTCTTACCAGCTGTCATATTGCTTGCATGGCGGCTTCGGGATGCAGCCATCCAGCCGCTCGGCCACACAACTGCAAACGCCCCACTTGTGGTCTTCGGCATCTTGTCGGTCGCGGTCGCGGTGCCATTTCTTTGGCAGCCGATGCCTTGGAAGCGGCTCATGGCGTACCACACGCTGGAACACATGGGCATCATCACAGTCGGGATTGCGATCTCCACTCCACTAGCGATTGCCGGCGTCCTCATCCATGTCGCGGGCCATGCGCTAGCCAAGGCGCTCGGCTTCTACGCCACGATTCCCCTGTTTCAAATCCAACCAGACGCGGCGCAGCAGCCTGCCCACAACGTGGCCAAGGACTCACCGGCGACTTTTGCCGCCATGGCGGTCACGGCAGTAACTCTCGCGGGACTGCCACCGACGCCGCTGTTCTTCAGCGAGCTCTTCATCATTCTTGGCGGGATCCAATCTCGACAATTTCTACTGGCCGGCACCCTTGCCGTGCTGGTGGCGCTCGCGTTTATCGGCCTCCTTCACGCGCTGCTCGAAGCGCTCCAGAGCCCGCAACACCAAACGGAGCCGCCAGTACTCGCGGGTGTCAAGAATCGACCGGCTGGCACAGCCCCCATCCTCATACCAACCCTTGTCACCGTGATCGGGCTTGCGGCACTGGCGATGTGTGCGGGGCCGTTAGTGGGGTCTGAAATTGTCCAACGACTCGTTTTCGGAATCAAATGATGCAACACGACATTCCAACGGCTTCCCATCTGCAGTCGCGCACGGACGAAGCAGAGGTATGGACTGTGCCCGCAAACACCTGGCGGGACGCGGTCGCACACGTACTGCGCCGTGGCTATACGTTTTGTGGCTTGCACGCGACGCAGGTGGCCGACAAACCCGAGCTGCGTGCGGCGTTCAGTCGCAGCAGCAACTTCCAGATGCTGATCTGTGAGCCCGATCCGGCCAGCAAAACACCCACGATCGTTGACCTGGTGCCCGCGGCAGCGTGGGACGAGCGCGAAGCTGCCGACACGGCCGGGCTGGTCTTTGAAGGTCATCAAACTCGACCGCTGGTGGCTCACGTCGACTCGCTGGAAATGTGGACGACCCCCGTCCATGGGCGCGACGCACATCAGGTTGCAGTCGGACCCATCCACGCCGGAATCATCGAGTCTGGGCATTTCCGTTTTCACGTCGTCGGCGAACGAATCCTGCAACTCGACCTGCGGTTGTTTTACAAACACCGTGGCCTTGAACGCGTGGCTCAAGGCCAACCTCTCAACTCCGCGGTTGCATTTGCACAGCGGGCTTGTGCCGGTTGCGCGGTGACGAACAGCGTCGCCTACGCCGGCGCTTGCGAGCAGGCCCTGGGACTCGTCCCGAGCGCTGACATCGCGCGCGTTCGCACCGTCCTGCTCGAACTCGAACGCCTGTACAACCACCTGAACGACATCTCTGCAGCGTGTGCCGGGATTGGTTTTGCGGCCGGCAACATGATCTTTTCAGCACTGAAAGAGCAAGCCCAGCGGATCAACTCCGATCTCACAGGTCATCGATTTCTCTATCACACGATTTCGGTCGGTTGCAGCACATTGGAGATTACGAGCGGTGGCGCTGACGCGGCCCGGCAGCAGCTAGCCGAGATTCAGAAGGGAGCTGTTCGTGCTTGGCACGAAATCTTGTTCCAGGGTTCAGTGCAGAACCGCTTTGATGGCGTTGGGCGCGTCACCTTAAATGAGGCAACGTCACTCGGCACTGTCGGTCCGTCGGCCCGCGCCTCGGGCGTGATACATGACACACGCTGCGAGAGCCCACGGCTCGCCTACCAAAACTTTGTTGCGGCGGTGCCAAATGATCCCAGCGGGGACGTCCGCGCTCGGATCGAAATGCGTGCACTGGAGCTACCCGCGACATTCGGAATCATCGATTCACTGCTGAGCGGCGGCATACCCACTTCGCAGTGCGAGAAACAGGGAGAACCTGTCGCCACCGGAATGGCCGCGGTGGAAAGTCCACGCGGACGAACGTTCTGCACGATAGAACGCAACGATGCGGCGCTTACGCGGCTGCGCCTTCGTACTTCGTCCTACGCCAACTGGCCGACAGTGGCGTTAGCAGCCAACGGCGAGCTGCTACCCGAGTTCCCGTTGATCAACAAGAGCTTTGAGCTCTGCTATGCCTGCGTGGACCGCTGACATGTTTATCCTGCTCCGCCAGCTCCAGCTCCTGCGCTCCCGGATTGCGCTTGACCGCCCGGTGGTGGGTTCTTGTGCGGTTCGCCATGTCGATGCTGGTTCCTGCAACGGTTGCGAGCACGAGCTGAACGCCGTGATGGGTCCGTACTATGACCTGCAGCGTTTCGGGCTCAACATCGTCGCATCGCCCCGCCATGCTGACGTGCTTCTGATCACCGGACCGGTGACGTCACGCATGCGAGAACCGCTGCTCCGCGCCTACGCTGCCATGCCCGAGCCACGGCTGGTGGCGGCACTTGGCAACTGTGCTCTGGGCATAGATATCATCGCCGCCGTCGAAGAGCATGCCGGCGGGGTGGCCGCGGTGGTGCCTGTCGACATTCAGATTTCCGGTTGTCCGCCGCCGCCCGAACAGATCGCAGCGCAACTACTCGAGGGCCTGGCGTTGGTAAAGGACACGGTGGGGCAGTGAACCGTGGCGAGCAGGAGCGTCAGCGTGGGTCTACCGGAGGGTACCCGTCTTGAGACGGCCGCATGTCGGGCGCGCCGACCTGCAGCGGCACGATGTAGTTGGCCAGGCCCCCGAAGGCGAACGGCCCCGCGAACAGGTACAGCATCAGGCTGCCGTACATCGTGAAGAGCTCGTTGTACTGCGAGAAGGACACGAGCGAGCTGTGTTGCAACGAGAGCTGCAGCCGCATGATCAACGCCATGATCCCGGCGATGTAGAAGAGGACGAGCGACGTGATCATGTAGCTCGTCCCGATCACCTTGTGGTCGGTGGTGGTCAGCCACTTGAGGACGCCGGTCGGCCCGTGCTCCTCGTGGCCGTGGTGCTCGGGGACCTCGAAGACCTCGGGGCCGCGGATGCCCGGTTCGTGAGTGGTGGTGTGATGACGTCGGTCATGTGGTTACGCTCCGGGCCCTTGGGCGTGGATCTGAGCCTTTAGCTGGCCGATCGAGGCGTGATGCCCACTGGTCTGGTGGACCCAGTT
>PMLV01000326.1 GCA_003160635.1 Acidimicrobiaceae bacterium
TAAAACGCGCAAACGTTGCCTGATGCGGCACTAGCTCCGGTCGCCGGATGTCCATCGTCGTCTGGATCGAAGGCACATTCGGCGCTTCGATGTTGCCATCGGAGCGGATCACCTCGAGGAACTCAAAGACCTCAAACTGGTGCAGGAACACGGGTGCTTCCTTTCGATGTGTAATTGGACTTACACGGCGAACATCACCCGGTGCCTCACTTCACCGGTGGACCCCGGCTTCTACACCACTTCCGGGGGAAACCAACGTGAGGTCCGCCCTTTAGGGTTAGTGTCGGCGTCATGTACTTCTGTCTAGGGAGGCTGGGATATGGATAGCGGAGGCTCTCCCGTCGCCTTGCGAACTGCCCTTCGCAACCTCGCAGAGGACGCCCGCAGGGAGGCCGCTCTCGTCCGGCTCGACAGCGACGAACGCGACTTCTACGAGGGTGTCATGGCGGCAGCCGAGGATCGTCTGCACTTGGAAATGCTGGGACCCCATGACGAGTCCTGGCTCGGTCGGGCCAAGCCGGCGTTCAGGGAGGGTTATACCAAGACGAAGACTGTGAGCGCGTCGGTCCGCCCCATCATTTAAACCTGCCTACTCCGGACCCGGGCCGATAGCGACGGCATGGCCTCGCTCAGGGATATCCTCGGGCGATTCCGATTTCGCGGCGTTCCGGGTGCTCCGGGTGTCGCGGGCGTCCCCGCTGACCGTGGTCGTGAGTTCGACGCTGAGCTGCCCCTGTCTTCTCGGCAATCGCGCCCACCTAGCAGCAGGTCGCCAACATTGAACTGCTGCGCACGTCGACGCATCGCGGCTGCGGGCTGACGCGCTCGAGCAGGGACGTCGCATCGTTGACGAAGTCCGAGCCGCGTCCGGGGGAAAGCGGGTCGAAGAGGCCGCGGCCTATCTTGCACACGCCGCTGATGAGCGGGCCCGGTTGCCGGCCTGAGCCGCGGCAACGGCTTCGTTGTAGGCGTGGGTCTCGTAGGCATTGAGCTCAGCGATATCGCCGTTGGCGGCGGTGACGGCCGCCTTCGGCGCAACGACTGCCCGGTTGATGGCTGTGTTTGTGCGCCATTACCATAGGAAGGTTGCTGCGTCTGAGTGCTTCGTGGGATGCGAAATCCCGCTGAACTCCCGAAATGTCACTGCGCAGGTTCGGCCTATCGGCCCAATCGTGCATGAGCTTGAAGGCGCCGTTCGTGATGACCATCGAGTCGAACTTGTCCGCGGGTTTTACAACCGATGCCCTGAAGGAGGCGTCCTGGAACCTGTACAGCTGCGGGCTGATCGCCGCGACGATCTGGCGGGTGACCTCAGCACGGGCACGGACGGTCAGCACCTGGCAGGGCGAGACGCGGGCGATCTTCTCGGTCCAGGTCTTCTTCTGACACCCGGTGGTCGGACACCTCCAGCGGCGCTTGTTGAGCACCAGCCGGCATGGCCGACCGAAGCAGTATAGGTCTCGCAGGTGCACCTCGACGCGGTCCTGGGCTTCGGCGCGTCAGCGACATGACCGGTTCGATGCCAAGGGCAGCGATGTCGAACGTCTTGTCCAGCGCGTCGCGGGCCGGTGCTGCAGTGAGATCCCCGTCCGGCCGGTCCTCGTCGCTCATCGGAGCTCCGGGTCACTGGCCAATGCTACGGGTCGGACGCGCCTCCGACCCTAGCGTGCATCCCATCATCGTACGGGCGGACAGGTGCCCAAACTACTCCTCCGCACCGGGTCGACGGTCCGGCCTTCGCGCCGTCTGGCCCAGGGCCTGAGGCACCGAGCATGGCGAGCATGACAGGGCACCGCGAGACTGCGAGAATGGGCACCGTGCGCGCCAGAGGGAGCTCCTCCACAGCGGCCGACGGCGACTCGGGTCGGACCGGTTCGAGCCCTCATTCGTTGGAACCAGATGTCGTCGCCAGCGCCCTGTCCGTTCTGCAGGAGGGCCGGCTCTTTCGGTACGACTGCCTGTTGCCTGAGGCGAGTCCCACCTCCTGCTTCGAGCGCGAGTTCGCCGACTTCCTCGGCACGCGTTATGCCATCGCGGTCAACTCGTGCAGTTCGGCCCTCCTCCTCGCCTTGTTGGCCTGCGGTGTCGGGCCCGGGGACGAGGTCCTGGTGCCCGCCTTCACGTTCATCGCGGTGCCGAGCGCCGTGGTCCATGCCGGGGCCACGCCCGTCCTGGTCGAGACGACCGCCGACCTGGTGATCGATCCCGACGACCTGGAGCGGAAGGTCTCTCCGCGCACCAAGGCGATCTTGTTGTCGTACATGCGGGGCCGGGTTCCCGACCTCGAACGGGTCCTCGAGGCATGCAGCCGCCGAGGCGTGCAGGTCGTCGAGGACGTGGCCCACGGCATGGGGGTCGAGTGGGACGGCGTCCCCCTCGGGAGATTCGGCCGCGCCGCGGCCTTCAGCTTCCAGTCCCATAAGCTCCTTGACGGAGGTGAGGGCGGGATGGTCGTCACCGACGATCGTGACGTGGCGCTGCGCACACTGCTGCAGTCAGGCTGCTACGACCGCAATTGGCGCTTGCACTTCCTCGAAGAAGGGGACCACGACTGGCTGGAGGAGGCCTCAAACTCGCTCCCCGTGTACGGCTTTCGCATGTCCAACCTGACCGCGGCGGTGCTCCGCCCACAACTGCCCCGGGTGCCGGCACGCCTGGCCGACTACCGCGAGCGCTACCGCCGGGTCGCCGAAGGGATCGCCGCGTGCCCCGTTCGGCTTCCGTCCCACTCCGAACGCGTGACGCCGGTTCCGGACTCGCTGCAATTCGAGATTCCCTCACTGGGGCCCGAGCAGCTCCGCGACTTCGTCAAGCACTGCAACGCGCGGAGCGTCCCCTGCAGGTCCTCGGGCTCGACCCGGCTAACTCGCGCTGCTTCTGGAACTGGCGCTTCGTCGAGTCGCTGGGGTGCCCCCGGACGACCTTCTCTCGCGGTTGGCCGACCTCGCGTTGCCGTTGTCGCTCAACGAACGAGACCTGGCCCACATCGTCGACGTCATCCGGACCGGGCTGGCCGACGCCAGCACGCCGGGCGGCTGAGAGCGCCACGCGCGCCCGAGTCTTCAGCTCGACGGCACGGACCCCGTGGTCACCGAGACGTAGACCGGTTGGGGATGCCCATCGTATGGATGGTCAGGTGCGTGGCACCCGGTGCCGTTGTGACGCGCCCACCTTTGACGGCTCTTATGGTCCAAGAATGAAGCTTGCGTCGTGCATGGAAAGATTGGGCACCGGGATGTGAGAGGGCGTGGGAAAGTCCGGCTCTCCAATTTCGAGATGAACCATCCG
This sequence comes from Acidimicrobiaceae bacterium, assembly GCA_003160635.1. Classification (GTDB taxonomy): domain Bacteria; phylum Actinomycetota; class Acidimicrobiia; order Acidimicrobiales; family RAAP-2; genus Bog-473. The sequence continues at coordinate 3,289 of PMLV01000326.1, forward strand.
GCGACCAGTTGCCTCTAGGGCCTGGGCGTGGGCCGGAACGGCAACGGCTCCCCGAAAGCAGGAGTGTGGCGGCACCGAGACTGCCTATGGCGGCCAGCCCCCGGCGTGCTCGACGAAGCGGCAGGCGGCGGCGAACTTGGGTCCCATAGAGCGGCAGGAAAGGAGGCGCGTCGCAATTCCTCGACGGTCGTGTGGTCTATCGGCCGGGCGTTGACCGTTCCGAAGTCGAGCTCGACTGCGGAGCCATCGGTCAATAGCAGAAGGTCGTCGCCACCCAAATTCTCCGCCAGGAGCGAGCTCGTTTTCGACCCGACGCTGCGACGGGCCGGCGAGGTCCTTCACATCATCTGATCAGGTAGCGAAGCGCCAGCGGGAAGACGTTTCGCATCCCTGCAGGAGGAGAGCCAGGCTAGGAAGGCAAGCTGCCCGTCGTCGATTAGTTACTTTATTTACTTCCACATGAAGAATTTCGATTCGAGCTGAAGACCTGGATCGGAAGGCTTCTCGGCGGCATTTGGGGTTCTAACTTCAGCGCAATCAGGCGGATTGACTTGAAGGGTCCATAAACTCGCAGCGGCGGCGTGTGCAGCAGGGACGGAGGGTACCGGGTCAGAGGAGAGGCCCGCCGGGCGCGTGCGGAGGGCCTGATTGCCGCGCGAGAGCGGAGCGTTCGACTTCCTATCCGGAGTGGTGTCGTCAAGACTCCCCGCAGCAATCTGTATTCAGGCAGCGCGGTTGTACTCGTGAATGATGCCGCCGAGGATGTCACGACGAGTGATCGCACCACCGTCGGGGCCCTTGATCGGGTGGGGAATCGGTTGGGCGAGACGCAGGCCGCGATGTGGTCTCGCTTCGTTGTAGTGCGCGACGTATTCGTCGAGCACCGATTGAAGATGTCGTCGTGAGATCACGAGGAGATGGTCGAGGCACTCGG
>PMLV01000336.1 GCA_003160635.1 Acidimicrobiaceae bacterium
CGTGGATTCCCGAGCCCCCCCGCGATCTTGACAAGCCTTTCCTGATGCCCATCGAGGACGTGTTCACCATCCAGGGTCGCGGCACCGTCGTCACTGGCAAAGTCGAACAAGGCAAGATCAAGGTGGGCGAAGAAGTCGAGATCGTCGGCTTGCGCGACACGCAGAAGACGACGGTCACCGGGATCGAGATGTTCCGCAAACTGCTGGACGAGGGGCGGGCCGGCGACAACGTCGGTGCGCTGCTGCGAGGGACGAAGAAGGAGGACGTGGAGCGTGGCCAGGTGCTGTGCAAGCCCGGTTCCATCACCCCCCACACCAACTTCGAGGCCAACGTCTACGTGCTGAACAAGGAAGAGGGTGGCCGGCACAAGCCGTTCTTCACTAACTACCGGCCCCAGTTCTACTTCCGCACCACCGACGTGACCGGCACCATCTCGCTGCCCGAGGGCACCGAAATGGTCATGCCCGGTGACAACACGGAGATGACGGTCGAGCTGGGCAAGCCCATTGCAATGACTGAAGGTCTGCGCTTCGCCATCCGTGAGGGTGGTCGCACCGTTGCTTCCGGTCGGGTTACAAAGATCCTCAAGTAACACACCGAGACGTAACGGAACGAGAGCAGGCACCATGGCTGACGGCCCCAAGCAGAAGATTCGCATACGGCTCAAGGCCTATGACCACGAGATCCTCGATCAGTCGACCGAGAAGATCGTGCAGACGGTGTTGCGGACCCAGGCCAAGGTCCTGGGTCCCATCCCGCTGCCCACCGACAAGCACCGCTACACGGTGATCCGCTCGCCCCACAAGTACAAGGACTCTCGTGANNCCGGGTGGTGTAACGTCGCACGGGCCGATTTGGCACCTGGTGGCGCCTCCGGCGCCTTCCTCTACAACAGAAGTGCGTGAACGCCGGTGTATGCCGGTACCTCACGCCGAACCATTCGAGCGCTCCGCTCGGGATTCCCGGGCGGAGCGTTGGCGTGCGCACGGGAAGCCGTGGGCAGCGCAGGGAGAAAAGACACGTGGCAAGCAAGGCGATCGTCGGCGAGAAGGTCGGCATGACCCAGGTCTGGGACGAACAGAACCGCGCCATTCCGGTGACGGTGCTGAAAGTCGCGCCCGTGCGCGTGGTCCAGGTCAAGACGGTCGAGTCCGATGGATACTCTGCGTTGCAGGTCACCTGGGGTTTTCGGCGAGCTTCCACCTTGACCAAACCCCAGATGGGCCACTACGCCAAGGCCAGTGTCGAACCCGGGCGGGGGCTGGTGGAGCTGCGTCTCGATGACGTGGCCGAGTTCAGCGTGGGCCAGGAGTTGGCGGCTGACGTGTGGACGGCCGGTGATCGGGTCGACGCCATCGCGGTCAGTAAGGGCAAGGGATTCGCCGGTGGCATGAAGCGCCACAACTTCAAGGGCCAGGGAGCGTCGCACGGTAACCACAAGAGCCACCGGGTGCCGGGCTCCATCGGCGCCTGTGCCACCCCTTCCCGCGTCTTCAAGGGGACCCGCATGCCGGGGCAGATGGGGGGCAAGCAAGTCACCGCTCTCAACCTCGTGGTGATCTCCGCCGATCCGGAACGCCAGCTGGTGCTGGTCAAGGGCGCGGTGCCCGGAGCCCGGGGCACTGTCGTCGTCCTGCGGGATTCCGTCAAGGCCACCACCAAGCCAGGAGGGTCGCGATGACGATCACCGACACGGTGACCCGCGGACCGGTCAAGAAGGATCGTCCGGCGCCCGTGAGCCGCACCGTCAAGCGGCGCAACGTGGCCGGCGACGACCTGGGTTCGGTCGACCTGGAGCCGTCCATCTTCGGCATCGAGCCCAACGTGGCCGTGCTGCACCAGGTGGTCACCGCGCAGCTGGCCGCCATCCGTTCCGGAACCCAGTCGACCAAGACGCGTTCTGAGGTCCGTGGCGGCGGCGCCAAGCCCTTTGCCCAGAAGGGCACCGGCCGGGCCCGTCAGGGTTCGAGCCGCTCGCCTTCCATGAGCGGTGGTGGCATCGCTCTCGGGCCCAAGCCGCGCAGCTACAAGCAGCACACGCCGAAGAAGATGGTGCGCCTGGCCCTTCTCTCCGCCCTCAGTGACCGGGCGGCGAGTCACCGGGTGGCCTTGGTCGACGAGTGGGGTTGGGATGGTCCGAGGACCAAGGATGCCGTTGCCGCGCTGCACAATCTCAAGCTCAGCGGCAGCGTGCTCGTGGTGCTGGCGCCCGACGAGACGATCGCCGGGAAGTCCTTCGCCAACCTGCCGCAGGTGAGCACCACCTCGTTCGGCCAACTCTCCGCCCACGACGTCCTGCGCAACGAGTGGATCGTGTTCTCCGACCGCACCCTGCCGGGGTCGGATGCCTTCGGCGGCGCCACCGGCACCGCGGCGCCCGAGAGCATCCCCGATGAGGCGCCGGCTGCGCCCGGGACCGCCACCGTTCCTGCCACCGAGGAGACCGACGCCGATGCGTGACGCCATGGCAGTGCTGATCCGGCCCGTGGTGTCCGAGAAGAGCTACGGGCTGATGGACAAGAACGTCTACGTCTTCATCGTCGACCCCCGTGCCACCAAGATCGACGTTCGCCATGCGGTCGAGCAGGCCTTCAACGTGCGGGTGACCAACGTCAACACGCTGAACCGCAAGGGGAAGTCGACGCGCAACCGGCGNNCCCGACGACTCCATCGATCTCTTCGATCGCTGATCACAGGATCGCCCTCCATGCCACTTCGCTCACGCAAACCCACCAGCCCCGGCCGTCGCTTCCAGACGGTCTCGGACTTCTCCGAGATCACCCGCGATCACCCGGAGAAGTCGCTGCTCGCCCCCAACCCCGGATCGGGAGGGCGCAACAACCACGGCCGCAAGACGGCGCGCCACCGTGGCGGCGGTCACAAGCAGCAGTACCGGATCATCGACTTCCGCCGCAACAAGGATGGCGTCCCGGCCCGCGTGGCCGCCATTGAGTACGACCCCAATCGCAACGCCCGGATCGCCCTGCTCCACTATGCCGACGGCGAGAAGCGCTACATCCTGGCCCCGGCCGGCCTCAAGGTCGACGACAAGGTCCAGAGCGGCCAAGGGGCCGACATCCGCCCCGGAAACGCACTTCCGTTGCGCTACATCCCGGTCGGCTCGACCATCCACAACGTCGAGTTGCGACCCGGCGGTGGCGGGAAGATGGCCCGGGGCGCCGGCATGAGCATCCAGCTGGTGGCCAAGGAAGGTGCCTTTGCCACCTTGCGCCTCCCTTCCACCGAGATGCGCCGGGTGTCCATCGACTGCCGCGGCACCTTGGGCGTGGTCGGCAACGCCGAGGCCGAGCTGATCAAGATCGGGAAGGCCGGGCGTAACCGCTGGAAGGGCAAGCGCCCCCAGACCCGGGGCGTGGCCATGAACCCGGTCGACCACCCGCTCGGTGGTGGAGAAGGCAAGTCCTCCGGTGGGCGCCACCCGGTCTCGCCGTGGGGCAAGGCCGAGGGCCGCACCCGGTCGCGCAACAAGAAGTCCGATTCGATGATCGTCCGCCGGCGCCGCACCCGCGGCGCGCGGCGATAGGCGAAGGGTTGAGCAGATATGCCGCGTAGCTTGAAGAAGGGCCCATTCGTCGACGACCACCTGTTGAAGAAGGTGGACGTGTTGAACTCGAGCGGAGAGAAGAAGGTCATCAAGACCTGGTCTCGGCGTTCGACCATCATCCCCGACATGGTCGGCCACACCATCGCCGTCCACGACGGCCGCCGGCACGTGCCGGTCTACGTCACCGAATCCATGGTCGGCCACAAGCTGGGCGAGTTCGCCCCGACTCGCACCTTCCGGTATCACGCCGGCCAGGAGCGGGGAGCGCGGCGCTGACATGACCGCCACCAAGACCAACGAGCGTCCCGGGACGCGGGCCGTGCTCCGCCACAGCGGGTTGTCGGCCTCCAAGGTCCGTCAGGTGCTCGACCTCATCCGGGGGCAGGACGTCGATCGGGCGGCCGAGATCCTGATCGGCACCGAGCGTGAGGCCGCCAACATCATCGGCAAGGTCCTGGCCTCGGCCGTTGCGAATGCCGCGCACAACGACTTCCAGAACCCCGACGAGCTCTATGTGTCGGCCTGTTACGCCGACGAGGGCACCACGGCCAAGCGGTGGCGGCCCCGGGCCCGCGGCCGGGCGACGCGGATCCGCAAGCGCTCGAGCCACATCACGATCATCGTGAGCCGGTTGCCCGAGGCCAAGCTGGAGCAGCGCCGCAAGCGCATGGAGGCGGTCAGCGCGCACCGCTCCCGCCGGGTCGACGCCTCGCGGCGCCGGGCCGACCTCTCGGGTCGACTCTCGCGCCGGCGCGCCTCGGCCGCGGTGGCCGAAGCCGAGGCGGCTGCGGCGGCAGAGGCCGAAGAAGAGCTGACCGGTCCTGACGTGATCGACGTGGCGGAGGTCGACGAGACCGAGACCGCAGCGCCCGAGAACGACAGCGCAGAGAACGAAGTGGACGACGTGAGCGACGAACCTGCGGCTGAGGTTGTCGACATGGACGACGAGGACGAAGACGACACGGCCACGGCAGACGCCGAGACCGGGGAGAAGGGCGAGTAGATGGGTCAGAAGGTCAACCCCTATGGCTTCCGTCTCGGTATCACCACCGATTGGAAGTCCCGTTGGTTCGAGGAGCGCCACTACCGCGAGTTCGTGGTAGAGGACTGGAAGATCCGCGACTACCTGATGACGCAGCTGGAGGCGGCCGCGGTCAGCCGCATCGAGGTGGAGCGCACGCGTGACCGCTTGCGCGTCGACATTCACACGGCGCGTCCGGGCATCGTGATCGGTCGCCGCGGCTCAGAGGCCGATCGGCTCAAGAAGAAGCTCGAGGAGATCACCGGTCTCCAGAACCGGATTCAGCTGAACATCCAGGAGATCAAGCAGCCCGAATTGGACGCCGCACTCATCGCGCAGGGCATCTGCGACCAGCTGGTGCGGCGTGTCGCCTTCCGCCGTGCCATGAAGCGAGCCATCCAGACCGTGCAGAAGGCCGGCGCGCAGGGCATCAAGGTGCAGTGCTCGGGCCGGCTCGGCGGTTCGGAAATGTCGCGCAAGGAGCAGTACCGCGAGGGTCGCGTGCCGCTGCACACGCTGCGGGCCGACATCGACTACGGGTTCCGCGAGGCGCGGACGACGTCGGGCCGGGTCGGGGTCAAGGTCTGGATCTACAAGGGCGACATCCTGCCCTACAAGGTCTCCATCGAGGACAAGATCACCCGCGAGGCCGCCATGGCCGTCGGGGAGACCTCGGGTCAGAGCGGGCCGCGTCGCCTCATCACGGCCGGCGGCGGTCGCCGCAAGGCTGATTTCGGTGCGCCGGGCGAGGATTCCCCGACCGCCAATGGTGCAGCTCCCGACCCTGACCTGCTCGACGAATTCTTGCTGGACACCCCGACCGGGCAAGAGGAGATACCGGTGGACATCGTCGAGGCTCCGCTCGTCGACGACGCGGTCGACGATGTCGCAGAGGTCCCGGTGGCCGACCTGCTCCCGGTGGCCCCCAGCGAGCCCGACGACCTGGAACGCCAGTTGGCCAAGGACGAGGAAATGGAACGTCAGAACCGTCACGAGCACCACGAGGCTCCGCACTTCCGCAAGGAGTCGGATTGACATGTTGATGCCCAAGAAGGTCAAGCACCGCAAGACACAGCGCGGCCGACTGAACGGCCAGGCCAGGGGTGGCGCATCCGTGGCCTTTGGCGACTTCGGCATCCAGGCCATGGAGCCGGGATGGTTGACGGCGCGCCAGATCGAGGCCGCCCGTATCGCCATGACCCGGCACGTCAAGCGCGGCGGAAAAGTATGGATCCGCGTCTTCCCCGACAAGCCGGTGACCCACAAGCCGGCCGAGACCCGCATGGGCTCGGGCAAGGGCAACCCCGAGCTCTGGGTGGCCGTCGTGCACCCCGGGCGCATTCTCTTCGAGCTGGCCGGGGTCGATGAAGAGCTGGCGCGGGCCGCCATGGAGCGGGCCATTCAGAAGCTCCCGTTCAAGGCACGCTTCGTCGTGCGGCCGGGAACGCACGGACATGCGGAAGTAGCGGTCTGATGGCAAGTGCGAGCGACCTGGCACAGCTGGACGGCGACGAGCTGGCCACCCGTCTGGGTGACGCCCGGCGGGAGCTCTTCAACCTGCGCTTCCAACTGGCCACCGGGCAGCTGGACAACCCGGCCCGTGTCGGCCAGGTGCGCCACGACGTGGCCCGCATCCTGACCGTCTTGCGTGCCCGCGAGATCCTCGAGGCCGAAGGCGCCTACGTGGCGCCGACCGCGACTGAGCACCAGGAGGCGCTGGCCAAGTTGGCCGCCGAGGACGCCGAGGTGATCGAGCGGGCCGCCGCCCGCGCCGCTGCGGCCGAGGCCGAGTCGGGCGGGGACGCCGTCGAGGGCCACGTGCACGACCACGACCACGATGACGACGACGAATACGGCGACGAAGAAGACGACGACGAAGAGGAAGAGGCCTGATGGCCGACGAGACCGAAGAGACAACAGACGAAGTGACTGAGCCCGAGGCCCAGCCCGAGGTCGTGGCCGAGGCTCCGGCGGCGGCACAGCCGACGGCCGACGCGACGGCCGAAGCGCCCCCCGTCGAGGCTCCGGTGGCACCTGCTGCTCCTGCCCCGGCGGCTCCCGCGGCACCTGTTGCTGCGGCCACGGTGGCCGTGGCACCGGTCGAAGACGGACCGCGCCCGAACCGGCGCAAGGTGCGTGAGGGCGTCGTCGTGTCCGACGCCATGCAGTCGACCGTGGTGGTGGCCGTGGTCGAGCGTGTCCGTCACCCCCGCTATGGCAAGACGGTGCAGCGCACCAAGAAGCTCTATGTGCACGATGCCGAGGACACGGCCAAGGTGGGCGACCGCGTCCGGGTGCAAGAGACGCGACCGTTGTCCAAGCTCAAGCGCTGGCGGCTCACCGAAGTAGTGGAGCGGGCCCGATGATCCAGCAAGAGTCCCGCCTCCGGGTGGCCGACAACTCCGGGGCGCGCGAGGTGCTGTGCATCCGCGTGCTCGGCGGCTCGCGCCGTCGCTACGCCAGCATCGGCGACGTGTTCGTGGCCACGGTCAAGGACGCCATCCCGGGTGCTGCGGTGAAGAAGGGCGACGTGGTCAAGTGCGTCGTCGTGCGGACCAAGAAGGAAAAGCGCCGGGCCGATGGCAGCTACATCCGGTTCGACGAGAACGCGGCGGTGCTGATCAACGACCAGCAGCAGCCCCGCGGCACCCGTATTTTCGGCCCGGTCGGGCGCGAGCTGCGGGACAAGCGGTTCATGCGCATCGTGTCGTTGGCTCCGGAGGTGTTGTGATGCGGATCCACAAGGGCGATCAGGTGATCGTGCGCTCGGGCAAGGACAAGGGCAAGAAGGCCGAAGTCGTGCGGGCCTTTCCGCGCGAGGACAAGGTCATTCTCGAGGGCGTGAACATCGCCAAGCGCCATGCCAAGCCGACCCGGGCCACCCAGCAGGGAGGCGTGATCGACAAGTTCATGCCGGTGCACGTCTCCTCGGTGGCCTTGTGGTGCAAAGGCCACGACGGTCCGGCGAGGGCGGGGATGAACGTCGACAAGGACGGCGAAAAGGTCCGCGTCTGTCGGAAGTGCGGGGCCGAACTGTGAGCACCACCATGCACGCGCCGGAACGGCCCCGGCTCAAAGAGCGTTACCTGACGGAGTTGCGGGCGAAGCTGCAGGACGAGCTCGGGCTGGGCAACATCATGGAGGTGCCCGGCCTCGAGAAGATCGTCATCAACATGGGTGTCGGGCGGGCCACCCAGCAGGCCTCACTCATTGAGGGGGCCCAGCGCGACCTGGAGATCATCACGGGCCAGAAGCCGATCGTGACGAGGGCGAAGCAATCGATCGCCGGTTTCAAGTTGCGCGAGGGACAGGCGATCGGGGCGAAGGTGACGTTGCGCGGCGACCGGGCGTGGGAGTTCTTCGACCGCTTGCTCAGCCTGGCGATTCCCCGCATCCGTGATTTCCGCGGGCTCTCGCCCCGTTCTTTCGACGGGAAGGGTAACTACACCTTCGGCGTCACCGAGCAACTGATCTTCCCCGAGATCGACTACGACCGCATCGACAGCGTCCGCGGCATGGATATCACGATCGTCACCACAGCACGCACCAACGAGGAAGGGCGGGCGTTCCTCGCTGCGTTCGGCTTCCCGTTCCGACAGGAGACTCGATAAGCATCATGGCAAAAAAGGCTTTGATTGAGAAGCAACAGCGCACACCCAAGTTCAAGGTGCGGGGCTATACCCGTTGCCAGCGGTGTGGTCGTCCCAAGGCCGTGTATCGCAAGTTCGGGCTCTGCCGTATCTGCCTGCGTGTGATGGTGCACGCCGGGGAGATACCTGGCGTGACAAAGGCGAGTTGGTAGGCGCACCATGACGATGACCGACCCCATCGCGGACATGCTCACGCGTATCCGTAACGCCAATTCCGCCATGTTCGACACGGTGAAGATGCCCGGCTCCAAGCTCAAGGTGTCCCTGGCAGGCATCCTCGAGCGCGAAGGCTTCATCGCGGGCTACCACGTCGAGCCGAACGGGGACAAGCCGGGCACGACGCTCGAGATCTCCTTGAAGTACTCGGCCGACCGTACCCGCACCATTGCCGGTATCAAGCGGATCTCCAAGCCCGGGCTGCGCATTTACGCCCGGGCCGATGGCATCCCCCGCGTGCTCGGTGGCATGGGAGTGGCTGTGCTGTCGACGAGCCAGGGCCTGGTGACCGATCGCGAAGCTCGCAAGAAGCATTTGGGCGGCGAGGTGCTCTGCCATGTCTGGTAACAGAGCCGTGCCGTCAACAGCCGCGCCGAACAAGAGGGGTGAGGCCTGATGTCACGAGTCGGACGTTCGCCCATTCCGGTCCCTTCCAACGTGACGGTCACCCTCAGTGGCAATTCCGTCAGCGTGAAGGGTCCGCAGGGCCAACTCGATCGGGAGCTCCCGGCCGGCATCTCCATCACGCAAGAGGGTGAGGAGCTGGTCGTCACGCGCCCCGACGACGAACGGCATCACCGCGCCCTGCACGGCCTTTCACGTTCGCTGGTCGCCAACATGGTGACCGGCGTCACGGCCGGCTTCTCCAAGGACCTCGAGATCGTCGGCGTGGGCTACCGCGCCATCGCCAAGGGTCCGGGCGCACTCGAACTCGCCCTCGGTTTTTCCCACCCGGTCTTCGTCGACGCCCCCGAGGGCATCACCTTCGATGTTCCCTTGCCGACCCGCATCACCGTCAAGGGCATCGACAAGGAAAAGGTGGGCCAGGTGGCCGCCGATATCCGCAAGCTCCGCAAGCCCGAGCCCTACAAGGGCAAGGGCGTGCGCTACGCCGGCGAGCGGGTCCTCCGCAAGGCCGGAAAGGCAGCGAAGTAATGGCACGTACAGACGATCGGACCCGGCTCCGGGTTCGCCGCCACGCCCGGGTTCGGGCCAAGGTGACCGGCACCCCCGAGTGCCCGCGCCTGGCCGTGCACCGTTCCAATCGCCACATCTCGGCCCAGGTCATCGACGACACCACGGGGCGCACGTTGGCCTCCGCCTCGTCGGTGGAGCCGGAGCTGCGCGCGACTCTGGGCAAGAGCGGCGGCGGTAACGTGAGCGGCGCCGCGTCGGTGGGGCGCTTGTTGGGAACACGGGCCAAAGTGGCCGGCATCACCAAAGTGGTCTTTGACCGTGGTGGCTTCGTCTACCACGGCCGTGTCGCCGTCCTGGCGGATGCGGCAAGGGCCGAGGGACTGGAGTTCTGAGCATGGTCGACACACAGTACGAAGAGCGCACCATCAAGGTGAATCGCGTGGCCAAGGTCGTCAAGGGTGGTCGCCGGTTCTCCTTCGCCGCGCTCATGGTCGTGGGCGATGGGAACGGCAAGGTCGGCCTGGGCTACGGCAAGGCCAAGGAAGCCGGGCTGGCCGTGCAGAAGGGCATCGAAGAGGCGCGCAAGAACCTCTTCGAGGTGCCGCTGGCCGGCAGCACCATCGTGCACCCGGTGATCGGGGAGAGCGGCGCCGGGCGCGTCATGCTCAAGCCGGCTGCTCCCGGAACGGGTGTCATCGCCGGAGGCGCGGCGCGCGCCATCCTCGAGATGGCGGGCATACGCGACATCCTGGCCAAGTCGCTCGGTTCTTCCAACGGGATCAACGTGGCGCACGCCACGATCGCCGGTCTCAAGGCGCTGCGCCGTCCCGACGAGGTGGCGGCCCTGCGCGGCAAGGCGGCGGACGAAGTGACGCCCGGCGGTGTCCTGCGGGCCTACCGTGAGCGCAAGCGCGAGACCGACCTCTACGCCGCGGAGACGCGCTGATCATGCCTGCCCGTCCGCCCAAGGCCACCAAAGACGACAAGGCACGCCTGGTCGTGACCCAGACGCGCTCCGCCATCGGGAGCAAGCCCAAGCACCGCGGCACGCTGCGCGCCTTGGGGCTCCGGGGGATCGGGCAGTCGAACGACCTCCCCGACCGCCCCGAAATCCGCGGCATGCTCGCCCGCGTCCCACATCTGATCAGCGTTGAGGAAGTGTCGACATGAAACTCCACGATCTGGCGCCGCCCAAGGGCGCCACGAAGGCCAAGCAGCGGGTAGGACGAGGGACCGGCGGCAAGGGCCACAAGACGGCCGGCCGCGGGACCAANNCTCATGCAGCGCATCCCCAAGCTCAAGGGGTTCACGAACCCCTTCCGGATCGTCTACACCCCGGTCAACATCGGGGTTCTCGCCAGCCTGGAGGGCGACGAGTTCACGGTCCAGACCATGATCGACGCCGGGCTGTGCCGGCCCAAGGCGCTGGTCAAGGTCCTGGGACAGGGTGCGCTATCCCGTCCGATCAGCGTGTCCGCCCACGCCTTCTCGGCCTCGGCCGCCGCCGCGATCACCACCGCGGGCGGTAGCGTTGAGAAGATGCCACTTCCCTTCGGCAACGGGCGTCCTCCGGCATCGGGCAACGCCTTGATGAACCGGTAGTGGCGAAACCCGGACAGCACTGAGAAGACGCGCACATGCTCTCGCGGCTCGCCAATGTGTTCAGGGTCCCCGACCTTCGCAACAAGGTCATCTTTACCCTGTCCATCATCGCCCTCTACCAGATCGGGGCCAACGTCCCCGTTCCGGGCGTCAATTGGAGCCGGCTGCAATCGTTGGAGGGCTCTGCCTCAAAGTCGGGCGTGCTCGGCTTCCTCAACCTCTTCAGCGGTGGCGCCCTGGTGCGCTTGGCCGTCTTCGGCCTGGGCGTCATGCCGTACATCACCAGCTCGATCATCATTCAGCTGCTCTCGACGGTCATCCCCAAGCTGGAGGAGTGGCGTGACCAGGGCGCGGTGGGGCAGAAGAAGATCACCCAGACCACCCGTTACCTCACCGTCGCGCTGGCCCTCATGCAGTCGTCCGGCCTGATCTACGCCTTCCACGGGCACGACGCCGCCCTGCTCGGCACCACGATCGACCTGATCCCGAAGTTCACCTTCGCCCTGGCCGCCTTCATGGTGCTGTGCCTCACCGCGGGCACGGCCTTCGTCATGTGGCTGGCCGAGCTCATCACCCAGCGGGGCATCGGGCAGGGCATGTCCATCTTGATCTTCGCCAACGTGGTGGCGGCCATCCCGAACGGGTTCCGGTCGATTCTGGCCGAGGGGGGCAAGTTCAAGTTCGGGATCATCATCGCCGTCTCCATCATCTTGCTGGTGACCATCGTCTTCTTCGACCAGGGTCAGCGGCGCATTCCGGTCACGTTCGCCCGGCGGGTGGTGGGGCGTCGCATGTATGGCGGGAGCAGCACCTATATCCCCTTGAAGGTGAACCAGTCCGGGGTGATCCCGATCATCTTCGCCTCGTCGGTGCTCTACATACCGGTCCTGGTCTCGAACGTGGTCCAGCTGGGCTGGTTCCAGAGCTTCGTGCGGCACAGCCTCACGCCGACCAGCTTCTTCTATATCGGCGCCTACTTCGTCCTCATCTTCATGTTCACCTTCTTCTACGTCTACGTGGCCTTCGACCCCCACCAGCAGGCGGATCTCATCCGCAAACAGGGCGGCTTCGTCCCCGGTATCCGCCCCGGGCCTCCCACCGAGCGGTACTTCGCCCACATCCTCAGCCGGATCACGGTCGTGGGTGCCGTGTTCCTGGGCTCGGTGGCCGTGGTGCCCTCCCTCCTCATGGCGTTGTGGCACCTCAACTCGTTCCCCTTCTACGGGACGACATTGTTGATCTCGGTCGGGGTGGCCCTCGAGACCATGCGCCAGATCGACAGCCAGCTCATGATGCGCAACTACGAGGGCTTCCTCAAGTAGGGATCTGTGATCCCCGGGGTCAGGCTCGTGGTCCTCGGCAAGCAGGGGGCCGGCAAGGGAACGCAGTGCGTTCGCCTGTCGCACCACTATGTCGTGCCACATGTCTCGACGGGCGACATGTTGCGGGGCGAGGTGAAGTCGAAGACGCCGCTCGGGGTGCGGGCCCAGTCCCTCATGGACAAGGGCGAGCTCATCCCCGACGAGATGGTGATGGAGATGGTGCGGGCCCGCCTGTCCGAGCGGGACACCAGGGGTCGCGGCTTCGTCCTCGACGGCTGTCCCCGCACCATCGCCCAGGGCAAGGAGCTCGACGGGATCGTGCACCCCTTCGGCCTGGACATCGTCATCGACCTCCGTGTGCCGACGGAACTGGTGATGAAGCGGCTGGCGTCGCGCCGGGTGTGCGTGGACTGCGGCGCCAACTACTCGACGGCGGCGCCGCCCATGGTCAACTGGACCTGCGATGTCTGTGGCGGCGAGGTCGTCCAGCGCGAGGACGACACCGAAGAGGCCATCCAGCGACGCCTGGACCTCTACGAGGCCGAAACGGCTCCGCTCATCAGCTGGTATACCGAACGTGACCTTTTGGTTTCCATCAACGGGACCGGGTCGCCGGACGCGGTGACCCGCCGGGTGGTGGGTGCCATCGACACCCAGCGGCAGAAGTTCAGGCAGGAGTAGGAGTGCGACGCAACGATGAAGAGCTGGCCAAAATGCGGAAGGCCGGCAAGGTCGTGGCGGAGATGCACGAGGAGACCAGGGCGGCCGCCAAGCCGGGGGTGACAACGGCGGAACTGGACGCCGTGGCCCGGGCCGTGCTCGACCGCCGTGGTGCCAGGTCCAACTTCTTGGGCTATCACGATTTTCCGGCCGTGATCTGCACCTCGCCCAACAGCATGATCGTCCACGGCATCCCCGGGGCCTACCGGCTCGAGGAGGGGGACATCCTCTCCATCGACTGCGGGGCGATCATCGAGGGCTACCACGGCGATGCCGCCTTCACCATGGGCATCGGGAATATCTCGGCCGAGGCGGCCAAGCTCATCGAGGTGACCGAGCGCAGCCTGTGGGCGGGGATCGAGCAGCTGAAGAAGGGAAATGCCCTCCATGAGGTGGGGCGGGCGGTGCAGAACGTGGCCGAGGCCAACGGGTTCAGCGTCGTGCGTGAGTACGTCGGGCATGCCATCGGCACCGCCATGCACGAGCAACCCCAGGTGCCGAATTACTGGCCCGGCAATCGGGGGCCCACCCTCAAGACCGGCATGGTGTTCGCCGTCGAGCCCATGGTCAACGCCGGCTCGCCCGAGACCGAGATGCTCGATGACGGCTGGAGCGTGGTCACCGCCGATGGGCGCCTTTCGGCGCATTTCGAGCACACGATTGCCGTCACCGCCGACGGCCCGGAGGTCTTCACGTTGGCCTGAGACGGGGTGCCGGACCAGGCCCGTTGGAATTGTGCTCCAATTGGGGTAGAATCTTTCGCTGGTTCTGGGTCAGGCCCTTTCGGGGTCACCTGCCGCCGGGCCACATCCGATACTGCCCCGTTCCGGCCTCGCGCCACGGTGCGCTCGGAGGAACACCAGACATCGATTATTGAGGAGAGTCACCTGCCCAAGCCCAAGGAAGATGCCATCGTGCTCGAAGGCACCGTGGTCGAGCCACTGCCCAATGCGATGTTCCGTGTGGAGCTGGAGAACGGACACAAAGTGTTGGCGCACAGCTCGGGCAAAATGCGGATGCACCGCATTCGCATTCTTCCGGGGGACAAAGTCCAGGTGGAGATCACTCCTTACGACCTCAACCGGGGTCGTATCACCTACCGGTACAAGTAGCCAGAGGATAAGGACGCGACGTGAAAGTTCGGCCAAGTGTCAAGCCGATCTGTGAGAAGTGCAAGGTGATCCGGCGACATGGCGTCGTCCGGGTGATCTGTGAGAACCCGCGCCACAAGCAGCGCCAGGGCTGAGGAGAGGAACGGATATGGCTCGAATTTCGGGAGTGGACATCCCCCGCGAGAAGCGGTTGGAGATCGCCCTGACCTACATCTTTGGCATCGGCAGCACCCTCTCGAGCCAGATCTGTGAAGCGGTGGACGTCAATCCCTCGACGCGGGTGCGGGACCTGACCGACGAGGAGGTGGCGCGACTTCGTACCTACATCGACGCCAATTTCCGGGTCGAAGGTGACCTGCGGCGCGACGTGTCCCAGGACATCAAGCGCAAGATGGAGATCAACTGCTACCAGGGTGTGCGTCACCGTAAGGGGCTGCCGGTCCACGGCCAGCGGACGCACACCAATGCCCGGACGCGCAAGGGCCCGAAGAAGACCGTGGCCGGGAAGAAAAAGGTGAAGAAGTAGATGGCAAAGCCCACCAAGCAGGCTCGGCGCCCGCGCCGCAAGGAACGCAAGAACATCAGTTACGGCGTGGCCCACATCAAGAGCTCGTTCAACAACACGATCGTGTCGATCGCCGACCCCGAGGGCAACGTGCTCGCCTGGGCCTCGGCCGGCAATGTCGGGTTCAAAGGTTCGCGCAAGTCCACCCCGTTCGCGGCGCAGCTGGCCGCCGAGGCCTGCGCCAAGCGGGCCATGGAGCACGGGGTGCGCAAGGTCGACGTCCTCGTCCGCGGCCCGGGCTCGGGGCGCGAGACGGCTATCCGGTCGCTCGCTGCCGTGGGCATCGAAGTCGTCGGCATCAAGGACGTCACCCCCATCCCCCACAACGGCTGCCGCCCCAAGAAGCGGCGTCGGGTCTAGGTCTAGAGGAAAGAATTTCATGGCGCGATACACCGGACCCGTTTGCCGTCTCTGCCGGCGTGAACGGACGAAGCTGTTCTTGAAGGGCGAGCGGTGCTACTCGCTCAAGTGCCCCGTCTCCGAAGCGGTGACCGATCGTCACAGCCGCGCCTACCCGCCCGGCGAGCACGGGCGTGACCGCATGCGGCAGGGCTCCGAGTACCTGACCCAGCTGCGCGAGAAGCAGAAGGCNNCCCGGCATCACCGGTGAGAACCTCCTGCGCAACCTCGAGCTGCGTCTGGACAATGTGGTCTTCCGGGCCGGATGGGGTGCCAGCCGCCGCCAGGCGCGCCAGTTCGTCCGGCACGGGCACGTGCTCGTCAACGGCAAGCGTGTCGACATCCCGAGCTACCGGGTGCGCAAGGGCGACCGGGTCACCCTCAAGAGCGGTACCCGCGAGAACTTCTCGGTNNAGCAACTCATCGTCGAGTTGTACTCGAAGTAATTCCTTCGGCGTCCCCCGCCGCCCGACCCACCACGCAACGCAACAGGAGTCCCCACGATGCTGATCATCCAACGACCGACAGTCGAAGCAGTCGACGAAGAGCAGAACAACCGGCAGCGTTTCGCCATCGGCCCGCTCGACCCCGGCTTCGGTACCACCCTGGGCAACTCGCTGCGCCGCACCTTGCTCTCGTCCATTCCGGGTGGGGCGGTGACCCAGCTGCGCTTCGATGAGGCGCTGCACGAGTTCACCACCCTGCCGGGGGTGAAGGAGGATGTCACCGACATCATCCTGAACCTCAAGGACCTGCTCGTCCGCCTGCACACCGACGAACCGGTGACGTTGCGGCTCGACGTGCGGGGCCCGGTCGACGCCACGGCCGCCGACCTGCAGACGACCTCCGACGTCGAGGTCCTCAACCCCGACCTGCACATCGCCTCGATCAACGCCAAGGGCCGTCTGGCCGTCGACGTGACCGTCGAGCGGGGCCGGGGCTACGTCTCGGCGGACAAGAACAAGCGGTCCAACACCATCGGCGTCATCCCGATCGACTCCATCTTCTCCCCCGTGCACCGGGTGACCTTCGACATCGAGCCGGTGCGTGTGGAGCAGTCCACCAACTACGACCGGCTGGTGCTCGACATCGAGACCGACGGCACCATCACCCCCCGCGAAGCGCTGGCCTCGGCCGGCGACACGTTGCGCAACCTGGTGGGACTGGTGGCCGACCTCGAGGACGCACCGCAAGGGCTCGAGCTGGGCGACACCGGCGTCACGACGAGCGGCTCGCCCGATCTCGACCTGCGCATCGAGGAGCTGGACCTCTCCGAGCGTCCGCGCAACTGCCTCAAGCGGGCGCAGATCAACACGATCGGCGAGCTGGTCGAGCGCACCATGGACGATCTGCTGGCCATCACCAACTTCGGGCAGAAGTCGGCCGACGAAGTCGTGCAGCGCCTCGACGAGCGCGGGCTCTCGCTCCGCACCCGGGACTGAGTGCCATGCAAGGAACTCCGAAGCGGGGACGTCGCATAGGTGGGAGCTCGGCCCACCAAAAAGCCATCCTGGGCAACCTGGTGGCCTCGCTCATCGCGGCCGAGTCCCTGGTGACCACGGAGGCCAAGGCCAAGGCCCTGCGCCCGGTGGCCGAGAAATGCGTGACCGCCGCCCGCAAGGGAGGCATCCACCAGCACCGCCGTGTCGTCGCCCTGATCCGGGACAAGGACATGGCCCACAAGCTGTTCGAGGAGATCGGGCCGCGCTACGCCGAACGACCCGGGGGCTACACCCGGATCCTCAAGCTCGGACCGCGCCCGGGCGACAACGCGCCCATGGCGCGGATTGAGTTCGTCTAGGCCCGGCATCGATCTGGGCGCGCCACCCTCCGACGTTGCGTTGCAGCGCTGGAGGCTCCTGATCGCCTACGACGGTGCTGCCTTCCGCGGCTTCGCCCTCCAACCCGAAGTGCCGACGGTCGCCGGTGCCTTGCGGCACGCCCTCGGCCGGACGGCCCGCATGGCGGAGCCCCCCATCCTCACCTGTGCCGGGCGCACCGACGCCGGGGTGCACGCCCGGGGCCAGGTCGTGCACGTCGACCTGCCTCCGGTGCCCTTCGACGGCGTGGGACTGTCGCGGGCCCTCAATCGCCAGCTCGCGCCTTCGATCGTCGTGCTGCGCGCCGTCGAGGTGCCCGACGAATTCGACGCCCGACGCTCCGCGCTGGCCCGCTGCTACCGCTACCTGGTGTGGAACGCCCCGACCCCCGACCCGCTCTTGGACCCCGTGGTCTGGCACGTGCGCGATGACCTCGACCTGCGCGCCATGGAGGCGGCCTCGGACGTGTTGCTGGGCACCCACGACTTCCGCTCCTTTTGCCGTCGCAAGCCCGGTACCAGCCCTGAGGAGCCCATTATGCGGAGGGTGACGCGGGCGAAGTGGTTCCTCGAAGAGGGTCGAGACCTCGACGACATCGGCGCCGGTCGCCTCCTGCGCTTCGAGATCGAGGCCAATTCCTTCTGCCACCAGATGGTGCGCTCGCTCGTCGGCAGCCTGGTCGAAGTCGGGCGGGGGCGCGCCAATGCGGCCACCCTGCTCGAGCGCCTGCGGGCCAATTCCCGCCATCGGGCGGCTGATCCGGCACCGGCCCAGGGCCTCTGCCTGGTCTCGGTGGACTACGGCTGAGGCCCCGGCTTGCCCGGCCCGCTCCGGGGCCCTATCCTGGTACGTCGGCCCACGGGACCTCCGAGGGCCTGAGCACACCCACCGGGTGGGCGCTCCCCGTTTCATCCGTCAGCGAAAGACCGTTCCCTTGCGCACATTTTCACCCAAAGTCAGCGAGATCCAACGGGCCTGGTACGTGGTCGACGCCGACGGTCTCGTCTTGGGCCGACTGGCGTCCGAGGTGGCGCGCATCCTGCGCGGGAAGCACCGCCCGTACTTCGCCCCCCACGTCGACACCGGTGATCACGTGGTCGTGATCAACGCCGACAAGGTGATCCTCACCTCGGGCAAGGCAGCCGAGAAGATGGCCTACCGCCACAGTGGCTACCCGGGCGGGTTGCGGTCGACCAGCTACGCCGAGCTGCTCGACAAGTCGCCGGACGAAATGATCCGGCGCTCCGTCCGCGGCATGCTGCCGAAGAACACACTCGGTCGGGCGATGTTGGGCAAGCTCAACGTCTACGCCGGTCCCGACCACCCCCACGCAGCCCAGCGCCCCGAGCCGCTCGAGCTGCCCGCGGCCCGTCGGGCCAGCTGAACGACGTAAGGAGCTCACCACTGATGCCTGCACCCCTCACCCAGACCACCGGTCGCCGCAAGCAGGCGGTGGCGCGGGTCCGCTTCCGCCCCGGCCAGGGGGCGATCCGGGTCAACAAGCAACCGATCGAGGCGTATTTCACCTCGGCCACCCACCGCATGCTGTTGACCGAGCCCCTGCGGGTCACCAACACGACCGAGTCCTACGACATCGACGCCACCATCGACGGGGGCGGCATCTCGGGCCAGGCCGGCGCCATGCGCCTGGGCATCGCCCGCAGCCTGTGCGAAATGGATCCCGAACACCGCGCTGCGCTGAAGCGCTCGGGCCTCCTCACCCGTGACGCCCGCGAGAAGGAATCGAAGAAGTACGGCCTGAAGAAGGCCCGCAAGGCTCCTCAGTACTCCAAGCGGTAGAGGTGGCGTCGGCACGCTTCGGCACCGACGGCGTTCGCGGCGTCGCCAACGAAGAGCTCACGGCCGAACTGGCGTTGGCCCTCGGCCGGGCCACAGCCCGCGTGTTGCCGGCTCCGGCGTTCGTCATCGGTCGCGACACGCGCCGCTCGGGCCCCATGCTGGCGGCCGCGCTGGCGGCCGGACTGGCCACCGAGGGCGCTGACGTCATCGACCTCGGCGTACTGCCGACGCCAGGCGTGGCGACGGTGGCCGCGCGACGCGCCATGCCGGGCGCCATGGTCTCGGCCTCCCACAATCCGTTCGGTGACAACGGGATAAAGCTCTTCAGCTCGCTCGGCACCAAGCTGCCCGTTGGGCTCGAGTCCGAGGTGGAGCGCGAGCTGGCGTCGATCCTGGCCGACGCGGAGCGACCGCCGCGGCGGCCGACCGGGCACGGGGTGGGGCAGATCATCACCGACCCTGGCGCCGCCGACGTCTACCGCCGACACCTGCTGGGGGCCACCGAAGGGCGGGGACTGGATGGGTTGCACATCGTGGTCGACTGCGCGAACGGCGCCGCCAGCGCCTTCGCACCGGGGATCCTGACTGAACTGGGGGCCACCGTCAGCACCCTGTGCGCCGCGCCCGATGGCACCAACATCAACGACAGGTGCGGGTCGACCGATCCGGGCGTGTTGGCGCGCACCGTGGCCGAGCGCGGGGCCGATCTCGGGTTGGCCCTCGACGGTGATGCCGACCGCGTCGTCGCCGTCGACCATCGCGGGACCGTGGTGGACGGCGACGTCCTCCTGGCGCTCTTCGCGTTGGATCTGGCCGCCCGGGGCCACCTGGCCGGCAACACGGTCGTGGTGACGGTCATGACCAACCTCGGATTCCGCCTGACCATGGAGGCGCACGGCATCGGGGTACGGGAGACCGACGTGGGGGACCGCCACGTGCTGGCCGCGCTCGATGCAGACGGCCTCGCCCTCGGCGGCGAGCAATCGGGCCACATCATCTTCCGGACCCTTTCGACCACCGGCGACGGCATCCTCACGGGGATCGCCCTGGCCGACCTCATGCAGCGGGCCGGGCGCCCGCTCGCCACCTTGGCCGGCGGCCTGGTGGAGCGCGTACCCCAGGTGCTTCTCAATGTGCCCATCCCCCAACCCGGGCGCCTGGCTGACTGCGCGCCGGTGTGGGAGGCGGTGGCCAAGGCCGAGGTCGAGCTCGGGCACGACGGGCGCGTCCTGCTCCGTGCCAGCGGGACCGAGCCGCTGGTGCGTGTGATGGTCGAGGCCCGGCAGGAAGCCCAGGCAGACGCCGTGGCGGCCCAACTGGCCGGGGTGGTCGAGTGCGAGCTCGGACAAGTGAGGGGTTGACCCCGACCGGCCTGACAACCGGTACGGGTGAAGCCCCCAAGTAGCCTGGTCGGATATGTGCGGCATCTTCGGCGTCACGGGTGAGCCCGACGCCCTCCCCCTCATCCTCGGCGCGCTGCACCAGTTGGAGTACCGGGGCTACGACTCCGCCGGCGTGGCGCTGGTCGCCGACGGCGGGATCTGGCGGGTCCGGGCGGCGGATGGCACCCGTTCGGTGGCCGATCTGTCCCAGCTGACGACGGACCATCCGCCGCCGGTCGGCCACGGCGCGGGCATCGGCCATACCCGCTGGGCCACGCACGGCCACCCCACGGCCGAGAACGCCCATCCCCACCTCGACTGCACCGGACGCCTGGCCCTCGTCCACAACGGGATCATTGAGAACCACGGCGCCTTGCGCGCCGATCTCGTGGCCGGCGGCCACATCATGAGCTCGGCCACCGACACCGAGGTGATGGCCCACCTCATTGAGCGGCACATGGCGGCGGGGCTGTCGCTGGCCGAGGCCACCCGTGCCGCGCTCGGCCTGGTGCGCGGTGCCTTCTCCATCGCCGTGGTGCACGCCGACGAGCCCGACACGATCGTGGCGGCCCGCCGCTCCACGCCGCTCGTCCTCGGGCTGCGCCAGGGCGTGGCCCTCCTGGCGTCGGACATCCCGGCCCTGCTCGGCCACGCCCGTCAGCTCTACGCGCTGGCCGACGACGAGGTCGCGGTCCTGACCCCGGGTGCCATCTCGGTCACGACGTTGGCCGGCACGCCGGTCCGGCCCGAGGAGTTGCACATCGCGTGGGACCTCGAGGCGGCCCGCAAGGACGGGTACGAGGACTTCATGTCGAAGGAGATGCACGAGCAGCCCGGCGCGGTCGCCGCCACGTTGCTCGATCGGCGTGGCCCCGACGGCCGGCTCAGGTTGGACGAGATGCGGCTGAGCCCTGCCGATCTGCGCCAGGTCGACAAGGTGTGCATCGTGGCGTGCGGCAGCAGCTATCACGCCGCCCTGGTGGCCAAGTACGCCATTGAGCACTGGGTGAAGCTCCCCACCGAGGTCGACATCGCCAGCGAGTTCCGCTACCGGGACCCGGTGATGACCGAGCGCACGCTGTGTGTCGGCGTCTCCCAGTCCGGCGAGACGCTCGATACGTCCAAGGCCATCGAGGAGGCCTCACGCCTCGGGGCCAAGGTCCTGGTCGTGTCCAACGTGGTCGACTCGTCGATGGCCCGCCAGGCCGACGGCGTCCTCTACACCCGGGCCGGGCCCGAGGTCGGGGTGGCGTCGACGAAGTGTCATCTGGCCCAGATCGTGGCGCTCGAGATCCTGGGCCTCACATTGGCGCAGATCCACGGCACCCTGACCCCGGAGCAGATCGCGTCGGCGCTCAACGAGATGGACCGGCTCCCCGAGCTGATCGAGCAGGCGTTGCGCCGGTCGTCCGCCGTCGACGACGTGGCGGGGAAGCTGATCGAGGCCCGCGACTTCTTCTTCCTCGGACGCCATGTCGGCTACCCGATGGCTCTCGAGGGGGCGTTGAAGCTCAAGGAACTGGCCTATCTACGGGCCGAGGGTTACGCCGCGGGCGAGCTCAAGCACGGCCCCATCGCGCTCATCGAGCCCGGGACGGTCGTCGTGGGCATCGCCACCCGCAACCGGCTCTGGGAGAAGTTGCTCTCGAACATCGCCGAGGTGCACAGCCGGGGGGCCACGGTGGTGCTGGTGGCGGACGACGGTGACCGGGAGGCCGCGGCCGTCGCCGACCACGTGCTGTGGGTACCGCCCTGCTCCCCCCTCCTCTCACCGGTGGTCGGCGTGGTTCCGCTGCAGCAACTGGCCTACCGGCTGGCGCGCCTGCACGGTCACGACGTCGACCGTCCCCGCAACCTGGCCAAGACGGTGACCGTCGAATGAGCGCCCTGCTCGATGCAGCGGCACGTGCCGCCTCTGATGCCGCCCTCCATCGGTCCGCGCACGATGTGGTGGCGCGCCTCGCCCCTGCCGCCGCCGGGCGCTCGGTGGTCGGCGTCGGCGTCGATGCGGTCGACGTGGCGCGGTTCCGGCGCATACTCGAACGCCGTCCGGGGTTCACCGCCCGCTTCTTCACCGACACCGAACAGGCGGACGCACGCCGCTCCCCGGATCCGAGCGAGTCCCTGGCCGCACGCTTCGCCGCCAAGGAGGCCGTGATGAAGGCACTGGGGACCGGGCTCGGCGGCTTTGCCCTCACCGATGTCGAGGTGCGCCGGTCTGCCGGCGTCGGCCCCACCCGCAACGCCCCGTCGGTGCTCCTCCACGGTGCCGCGGCCACGGTGGCCGAGCACCGCGGCGCCGGACTGCTCCACCTCTCCTTGACGCACACGCCGCAGGTGGCCATCGCCTTCGTGGTCGCGGAACGGCGCCCTTCGTGCTCCCCGTCCTGACCAGAGACGAGATGCGCGCGGCCGACGCCGCCGCACTCTCGAGTGTGAGCGAGGACACCCTCGTGGCGCGGGCCGGTACCGCCGTGGGCCACGCCGCGGTGCACATCCTCGGGGGGGCGTACGGACGCCGGGTGACCGTGATCGTGGGCAAGGGCAATAACGGTGCGGACGGTCGCGTGGCCGCAGCCTTCCTGGCCCGCCGTGGGGCCCGGGTCAGCGTGATCGCCGCGGCCGACGCTCCCCGCGCGCTCGCCCCCGCCGACCTCGTGATCGACGCCGCGTACGGCACCGGGTTCCGCGGAGCCTATGACGCGCCGGAGGTGCCGCCGGGGGTCCCCGTCCTGTCCATCGACATCCCATCCGGCGTCGACGCCGATACGGGCGAAGGGCCCGGCGCTCCGTTCCGCGCCAGCCATACCGTCACCTTTGCCGCCTACAAGACCGGGCTCTTGCAAGGCGCTGGTCCTGGGCACAGCGGGACGGTGCAGGTGGCGGACATCGGCATCCCCTTGGCGACGGCGCGGGCCGCCCTGATCGAAGACGCCGATATCGCGGCCACGCTGCCGGCCCGGCCGCGACAGTCCAACAAGTGGAGCACCGCGCTCGGCGTCGTCTCCGGATCGGTCGGGATGGAGGGGTCCGCCATCTTGTGCACGCGGGGCGCGCTGGCGGCCGGCGCGGGCATGATCCGCCTGGGCACTCCGGGCAATCCGGTGGGCAACTGGCCGACCGAGGCCGTGCGGGTGAGCCTCGGGGATCCCCACTGGGCGGCCCCCTTTCTCGAGGCCACCACGAAGTGCCGCGCCATGGTCATCGGACCCGGGGTCGGCACCGGGGATGCGGCGCGGGAACAGATCCGTGCCGTCATCACCGCCGCGCCGCATCCCCTGGTGGTCGACGCCGACGCCATCACCGCCCTCGGTGACGTCGAGTCGGCCCGGATGCTCCTGGCCGGCAGGACACATCCGACCATCCTCACACCACACGACGGCGAGTATGCCCGCCTCGCCGGTTCGCCCCCCGGCGGGGACCGGCTGGCTGCCGCCCGTGCGTTGGCCCGGGCGATCGGAGCCATCGTCCTGCTGAAGGGGCCGCTGACCGCAGTGGCCTCTCCGGGGGATCTGACACCCGACGTGTACCTCGTCGCGGCGGGCGTCCCTGCCCTGGCGACGGCGGGCACCGGCGACGTGCTCTCCGGCATGATCGGGGGCTTCCTGGCCCGGGGAATGCCGGCGCACCTGGCCGCCGCGTTGGCGGCCCACGTCCACGGGAGGGCCGCCTCGCGCGGGCGGAGCGAAGGCCTGGTGGCGGGCGATCTGCCTGATCTGGCGGCGGCGCTGCTCAGCGAGGTGCGTGAGGATGCCTGATGGCACGCTCAAGCGGCTGCGGGCGGGCATGCAGGGCCCGACGCCCCCCAAGGCCCCCAAGGTCCCTTCCGATGGGACCGTGGGGGTCGTGACCCAGGCCCGTTCACGCCGGGCGTGGGCGGAGATCGACCTCGACGCGATCACCCACAACGCTCGGGTGCTGTCGCGCCTGGTGCGCCCGGCCACGCTGTGTGCCGTCGTCAAGGCGCACGGGTACGGGCACGGCGCGGTCAGTGTGGCCCGGGCCACACTGACCGGAGGGGCGCTCGGACTCGCCGTCGCGCTGGTCGACGAGGGTGTCGAGCTGCGGCAGAACAACGTGCACGGGCCCATTCTGTTGCTGAGCGAGTGCGGAGCCGACGCCGTCGATGCGGCGATGGCCTATGGGCTCACGCCCACCGTCTACACCGCCGAGGGCATTGCGCAGTTTGCCCAGGCGGCACGGATGCTGGGGCAGCGGACGTCGGTCCACATAAAGGTCGACACGGGGATGCATCGCGTCGGGGCGGCGCCGGCCGATGTGCCGGCACTCGTGCGGGCCCTCGTCGAAGATCCCCTCCTGCGGTTCGAAGGGTTGTGGACCCATTTCCCGGTGGCCGACGGGGACAGCGCCGAAGATCGTGCGTTCACCGTCCGGCAACTTGCGCTCTTCGATGGTGCCATCGCCGACCTGGCGCGCGCCGACGTCCACCCCGACGTGATCCACGCCGCCAACACCGCTGGTGCAATCGTCTTTCCCCAGGCCCGCTACGGCATGGTCCGGTGCGGCATCGGGCTGTACGGCTACCTGCCCGGGGACACGGTCGGTGCCGCCTTCTCCACCGCGGCGGGCGGTCAGCACCTGCGCCCGGCGCTTTCGCTGCGGGCCCGCGTCGTCTCGGTGCGCACGTTGGCGGAGGGAGAACGGCCCTCCTACGGGCGTATGCGGGCCTTGCCGCAGCGCTCCGTGGTGGCGACCGTGCCCATCGGCTACGCCGACGGGGTGCCGAGAGCGCTCTTCTCCAACGGCGCCCACGTGCTGATCGGTGGAAGGCGCCGCCCATTGGCCGGCATGGTGACGATGGATCAGATCATGGTCGACTGCGAGGAGGACACCTCGGTGCAGCCGGGCGACGAGGTGGTGCTGCTCGGTCGCCAGGGCGACGAGGAGATCACGGCCGACGAGTGGGCCGGGCTCTTGGGTACGATCAGCTACGAGATCCTCTGTGGTATCGGACCGAGGGTCCCCCGGGTCGTGATCAACGCACCCGAGCCCACGGGCGGTTCCATCACGCCGCCGATCCCCTGAAGGCAACGAGGCGAATGAAGACGGCGGAATGACGCTTGCCAGCGCTGGCTCGACCTGGGAGCAGCTGCGCACCACGGCGTGCGCGTGTACCCGGTGCGCGTTGGCCGGCACGCGGACCCAGGTCGTCTTCGGGGTAGGGGATCCACACGCTGCGCTGCTCTTCGTGGGCGAGGCTCCGGGCCGCGACGAGGATCTCGCTGGCGAGCCCTTCGTCGGACGTTCGGGCAAGCTCTTGGACAGGCTGATGTTCGAGGAGATCGGGATCGACCGATCGCGGTGCTACATCGCCAACGTGGTGAAGTGCCGCCCGCCGCAGAACAGGAATCCGGCCCCTGACGAGATCGAAGCCTGCCGCCCCTATCTCGAAGCGCAGATTTCGCACATCAATCCCGCGGTGGTCGTCACCTTGGGCAACTTCGCCACCCGCCTGCTCCTCGAGAGCAGCGAGGGCATCCGTCAATTGCGGGGGTCCGTCTACCCGTTCCGGGCGGGCCACCTGGTGCCGACCTACCACCCGGCCTATGTCCTGCGGGCCGGCGGGGAGGCGTTGGCTGAAATGCGCGCCGACCTGGTCCGGGCCAAGCGACTGATGGCCCTATGAGTGCGTGGCCCCTCCTCGTCCGCTCTGACTCGCCGGCCGCCACCAAGGACGTGGCGGGTCGTTTAGCCGGCCTGTGCGCCTCGGGGGACGTCGTGCTCCTGAGCGGCGATCTCGGGGCCGGCAAGACCGCGTTCGCCCAGGGGTTCGCAGCCGCGCTCGGGGTCGAAGGTCCCGTGACCAGTCCCACCTTCGCACTTGTCCGCCAGTACCGCTGCGCCGGCACAGCTCCGGTCGCCACGCTGATCCACGCCGACGTCTACCGGACGGGCAGCCTGGGCGAAGTGGTCGAGCTCGCGCTGGGCGAACTGGTCGAAGAACGGGCCATCGCCCTCATCGAATGGGGAGACCTCGCCGCCCCCGCCCTGGGCAACGATGCGCTCGACGTGCTGCTCGAGCTGCCCGATGCCGTCGAAGCCGAAGCCGAGGCCGGCGCCGGGACCGACGCCGGGACGGAGCGCCGCATCATCACCATCCGCGGTCGTGGTCGCTGGGTGGAGCGGGTCGACGAGGTGGCGGGTGCACTGTCTCACCCGTCACCGGAGCCCGCCCACGCCGATGGACACGCCACATGAACATTGTGGCCATCGAGACGGCCACAGAGACGATCGGGGTGGCGGCGCGCGCCGAGAGCGGAGCCCTCGCGGCTTTCAGCTTGAGCGGCCGGCGCCGCCACGTCGAAACCCTGGTGCCTGCCTTGGGGGATCTGCTGGCTCAGCTCGAGCTGGCGCCGAGCGACGTGCATCTGGTGGCGGTGGACCTGGGCCCCGGCCTCTTCACCGGCCTGCGGGTGGGGGTGGCGGCGGCCAAGGGGTTGGCCCAGGCCCTGGGGATCGGCGTCGTGGGGCTTTCCAGTCTCGATATCCTCACCCGCGCCGCCGTCGAGCATGGTCACGGGGGATACCTCCTGGCGGCGGTCGACGCCCGGCGCGGTGAGGTCTTCGCCTCGGTGCGTGAATTGCGCGCCGGCCATGACGAGACACAGGATGTCATTCCGTCCGGCCTCTTTGCGCCCGAGGAGTTGGCCGAGGCGTTGCTCGAGTTGGGAGGAATGCCCATCGTGGGTGTTGGCGACGGGGTGCAGCGTTACTCCGAGATCCTCGGCGCCGTGCCGGGTGTGGCCTGCCTCATGGATGCGCTTGCCTTCCCCCCTCCGCTCACCCTGTTGGCTCGGGCGGCCGCCCTGGTCGAGGCGGGAGCGTCGCCGCTCGATCCCCAACTCGTCGTTCCTGTCTACATGCGTGAGGCCGACGCCAAGAGCAATTTCGCGCGGGTCACTTCGGGCTGAGTCCGTCGCCATGGACCTGCGCATCGAGAAGCTCAAGCGAAAGGACCTCCGCCACGTCCTGCCGATCGAGGCCGTGGTCTTTCCCGAGCCGTGGAGTGTCGGCGTCTTCCATTCGGAACTGGCGCTTCGGCACGGCAGGCTCTATCGCGCCGCGTGGCACGGGGACGACATGGCGGGCTACATCGGGTTCATGATCGTGGGCGACGAGGCGCATGTGACGACCATCGCCACGGCCCCGGCCTACCAGCGGCGCGGGGTGGCCAGCACGCTGCTCATCGACGGGATCCACTCGCTGCTGCCACTGGGGGTGAGGCACCTCTCACTCGAGGTGGCGGCGAACAACGAGCCGGCGCAGACGCTGTATCGCCGGTTCGGCTTCGCCCCCGTCGGAGTGCGGAAGAACTACTACCCGGTGACGGGCGAGGATGCCCTCGTCATGTGGGCCTACGACATCGACACCCCGGAGTACGCCGAACGGTTGGAGGAGCTGACTCCGTCGCAATCATGAGGCCGGGCGCGGCTCGCGCGCAGAAGGAGATACCCACGCAATCGGCCCTTTCGGTAGCCGGCGTCACGTGCCCGCAAAAAGGGCGAATGGCGCGCCGTGCCACGACCTGTAGTCTCTCGCTACCACGCGAAGCGGGAGTACCGAATCAGATGGGTCGGCATCTGTAGCGCATGTGATCGGAAGGGTGCGACTACGTGTCGAGTGCTTGGCCGGTAGTTGAGGAGAGTGGCGCGGAATCTTGGTCGAGCGCCGACCTGGCGGGGGTGCTCTCGGCACTGTGCTGTGAATGTGCGGAACTCACCGGCGTGCTGGCGTGCTCCATCGTGCTCAAGGACCTGCCCTTCGGATTCTTCTCGGCCGCCGGTTCGGCCGAATGGGCGTGTGCCCTCGACGACTTCCAGCTGAGTGAAGAGGCCGGTCCCACCTGGGAGTGCTGCCAGACGGCAAAGGCAACCCAGGGGGACGGGCTCGGTCAGCGCGGGCTCACCGGGTCAGGCTTGGCCGACCACTCGTCGCCCTATGGCGTGGTCGGGGCTCGCGCCGTGCCGCTCTTGCGGCATGGCGCGATCTGGGGTGCCCTCACGCTCTACTGGGGACCCTCGACCAGGGAGGGGAACCTCCTCACGCCGGCTGTGGCCTTCGCGGCGATGGCGACCAGGGCGATCGAGTACCAGCACCGCGAAGAGGTGAGCGGCAACCCGGCCGTGCGGGTGGTGCCAGTGCTGAACGAGCCCCATGGCGAGGAGGGGGTCGCCACATTCGAGGAGCAGGAAAGCATCTCCCAGGCCCGTCATGCCCGGGCCACGGCGCGCGACGCCCGGGCGCTGGCCCGCGACGCCCGCGCGGCCGAGCGAGATGCGCGGGCGGCGGACCGTGATGCCCTCGCCCGCACCCGCGATGAAGCGGCGAGTCGTCGCGATGCGGCGCATGGCTGGGCCGATCCCGAAATGGTGGCGGCCCTGGTGCAGGCGCGGCGGGACCGCTACGCGGCCGCCCGGGATCGCTTTCATGCAAAGTCAGACCGCGCCGCGGCCCGGTTGGATCGGGTCGTGTCGGCCATCGAGCGGGTGGAGTCGTCGATCGACGGGTTGACCGGGGCCTACCGCCGCGACGCCGGGATGCTCGAGTTGGAGCACGAGGTCACCCGGGCCCGACGCACGGGCGACACCTTTGTGCTGGCTTTCGTCGACGTCAACAATCTCAAGGTTTGCAACGACACTCTGGGCCATCTGGCCGGGGACCGGCTCCTGCGGAAGATCGCCGATACCTTGCGGGCCAATGTCCGTTCGTACGACCTGGTCGTGCGCTACGGCGGCGACGAGTTCGTGTGCGGGTTCCCCGCCCTCGACGTGAACGATGCCGCGGAGAGGTTCGCGAGGATCAACGGGGACCTGGCCGCCACGGAAGAGGCGTCGGTCGCGTTCGGCCTGGCCGAGCTGGAGTCGGACGATTCATTGGCGGACCTGATCACCCGGGCCGACAGCGTCATGTACGCCAACCGCTACCAGGGGTCGCGCCACCGCGGCGACGCGGCGAACACGGTGGGCCGGGTCTCCACCATCGCCGAGTAGCAGGCACCGGACGACGGAGGCTACGTCTCGACGACGAGCCCGCTCCACGGCGCCATGGTCACGACGCCGTCCACCTGATGGCCCTCCCGTTCCCGGTCGGTGGCCAACGTGATCGATCCGCGCAACCCGCTGGTCTCGCGGGCGGCATCGGACATGTTGAGGGCGACAACCGTCCCGCGGCCACGCTGGAAGACCCAGGTGTCCTCGGGCGAGTCGAGGGAGCTGTAGGACCCGAGCGCCAGGTCCTCATTGCCCGACCGCCGCGCGATCGCCCGGCGGGTGAAGGACAGCACGGAGTCGGGGTCTTCGACCTGGTCGGCCACGTTGCGGCGCGCCGCGTCGGTCAGGGGGAGCCATGGGCGCACTCCTGCGGGGCTGAACCCGCCTCCCGGCGCGTGCGACCAGGGCATCGGCGTCCGTTGGGGATCGCGGCCCTTGTAGTACGGCCAGAACCGGATGCCGACCGCGTCACGCAGGTCCGCCTGGTCGATCGGGCCGTCGGTCAGGCCGATCTCGTCACCTTGGTAGAGAAAGGGCGTCCCGCGCAGGCAGAGCAGGATCATGAGGGCGCAGCGCACCTTGGCCCCCTCACCGCCCGCCCATCGGGTGGCCAACCGCGACACGTCGTGGTTCGATCCCGTCCATAGCGGCCACGCCCCGTCGGGGAGCGTGGCCTCGACCTCTTCCACAATGGCGCGCATGCTGGTTGCGTCGAGCGCGGCATTGATGAAGACGAAGTTGAACCCCCCGTGCAATTCGTCGTGCCCGTTGCCGTAGAACTGCATGAGGGTGGCCAGCTGCTCGACATTTGTCTCCCCGATGAGCAGCCGCGGTGGGTCGTAGCGATCGGAGATGGCCCGCCAGCGGCGGAGGATGTCGTGCGCTTCGGGTCGGTCGCTGTTGTACACGGACCTGACGCCCATCAGTTGCTGATCGAGCGGATCGTCCTCGGTGGCGGGTGGGTTGTCCCGCAGCCGGGCGTCCTTGATCATCATGTTGCAGACGTCGATCCGGAAGCCGGCAACCCCGCGGTCCCACCAAAAGCGCACGATTGCATCGAAGGCGTCGCGCACGTCCCCGTTCCACCAGTTGAGGTCCGGTTGCTGCAGTTCGAAGTTGTGGAGGAAGTACTGGCCGCTGGGCTCGTCGAATTCCCAGGCCGACCCGCCGAAAACGCTGATCCAGTTGTTCGGTGGCCCACCGTCAGGGGCTGGGTCGGCCCACACGTACCAGTTCCGGTGCGCGGCGTCGCGACCGCGACGGGCATCGACGAACCACGGGTGCTGATCGCTGGTGTGATTGGGGACGAGGTCGAGCAGGATGCGGACGTCACGCCTCGCACCCTCGCTGACCAATCTGTCCAGATCCTCGAGGCTGCCGAAGTCGGGATCGATGTCGCAATAGTCGGCGACGTCGTAACCCCAGTCACGGTTCGGCGAGACGGTGACCGGCGAGAGCCACAGTGCGGCCACACCCAGGTCGGCCAGGTAGTCGAGGCGGCTGATGATGCCCGGGAGATCTCCGTACCCGTCCCCGTTGGAATCGGCGAAGGAACGCGGATAGATCTGGTAGAAAACCCCGCCCCGCCACCACCGGTCCTCGTCGGGGCCCGCAGCCATCAGAGGGGTCCGATCGCGGTCATGCCGCCGTCGACGACGATGCTGGTTCCCGTGACGTACGCGGCCTCGTCGGAGAGCAGGAACCTGACCACCGACGCGACGTCCTCAGGTTGGGCCAGCCGCCCGAGCGGTGTGCGCGTGATCAGTTTGTCCCTGGCCCCGGGGATTTCGAGGAGCGGAGCGATCAACGGCGTGTCGACGGCGCCCGGGCAGACCGAGTTGACGCGTATGCCGTCAGGTCCGAGGAGGGCACAGGCCGATCGAGTCAGCCCGAGCAGTCCGGCCTTGGAGGCGCAGTACGCCGGCAATAAGGGGCTGCCGATCCAGCCCTCGATCGACGAGATGTACACGATCGCCGAGCCGGGGTTGGCGTCGAGGAGCGCCGGGTGCAGTTCGCGCGTCACGGTCGCTCCGGCTCGAAGGTTCACATCGAGCACCTCGTCCCATGCGGCGTCGTCGATGTGCGTCAGCGGAACCGGGCCTCCTATCCCGGCCGAGTGGACCAGGCCCCCGATGGGGCCGAGCTCGGCCAGCGACCGCCGTACCGCGGCTTTCAGCGTGCTCGTCTTGGTCACGTCGACCGTGAGGCCGACGGCGCGTACGCCGTACTCCTCACTGCAGCGGGTGGCCGCGCGACGGGCCGCCGTGCCGTCCCGGTCCCAGATCGCCACGGGCCGCCCGACCTGGGCCAGCGCGAGCGCGCTGGCCAATCCGATGCCTGAGGCGCCACCGGTGATCACAACGCCCGAATCGGGCGCCGGAGGCCCATCCCGATGGGCCAGGCGCCGCGCCGCGCGCGGCGCGCGACGGGCCCCCGGAGCCGACGTTGCCGTGCCCGTCCCGACGCGCGGCGAGTTCCGGGGTCGCCGGGTCGAGGTCGGCGACCCCGGTGAGGTGGGTGAGATCGGGGAGGTCGGCCCCCTCCTGTCAACTGCCGCCATGACGTCCCCTTCCGGGCTCGTTGGGCCGGGACTGCACGTGGAGCGCACCGATCGGCACGTCGGGTCTCCGTTCGCGCCCGCCCGCCGCCGACACCGCTCTGGTCTTTGCGTTGCGTAACCGACGGGCGAGGCCTTCTACAACCGGTTGATGGCGGTCGCCGTGAGGGACTTGGCGGTCGCAGCGGGGAACGGCGGCCCGTAGGAGTTGAAGGTGATCTGCTGGCCGAACTTCCCCTTGACGTAGAAGACGGCCTGGATGACGGCGGTGATGGAGACGCCCTGGTCGG
The DNA here is from genome assembly GCA_003160635.1 of Acidimicrobiaceae bacterium. Lineage (GTDB taxonomy): Bacteria > Actinomycetota > Acidimicrobiia > Acidimicrobiales > RAAP-2 > Bog-473. The sequence continues at coordinate 31,952 of PMLV01000336.1, forward strand.
TCACCGGGAGTGACAAGGCGAGACCCGTCGTGCCCCGTCCGAATTCCGCCGGGTCGATCCGGCTCACGCTGATCGTTCCCACCTTGGCGCCATTGCCGGCCGAGGCGGCGATGTTCGACTTGAAGGCGCCGTTCATGAGGGCGGCCATGCACGAAGGGGTCTTCGGGTTGGCCATGGCGGCCAGCGAGGTCCGGGCCACCTTGGCCGAGCTGAAGATCGACACCGTGTCCTGAACCTCGAGGGATCCGCTCTTGGTCGCGAAGTAGGGGCTGTCGACTTCGGGCGGATTCGCGTTGATGAGCTTGGACGGGACCCCGATACAGCCGGCCAGCTGCTTGGCGCCCGGGAAGGTGCCCGACCCGTTGTTGGCCGAGTTCTTTTCCGTCTTCCAGCCCGCCGGCATGTCGGACAGGGTGAGCAGGTACTTCTTGGCCTGAGCCTTGTCGGACGACGTGCTGGCCCCGGCCCACGTCGTCTGGGTTGCCGCAACGAGGGCCGAAGTGATGAGGGCAGCCGCGAGGACGTTCGTCGGCCGCAGGCCCCGGAGGCCGGCGAAGAGGGGTAGGGGCATCAGACCTCCAGTACGTTTCACGGGAGGCCATCCACCCGGTGGTCGGCACCAGAATACGGGATCGTCGAGCACCCGACGAAGACCCCTCCTTCGGGAGCACGATGGTCCCGGCTCACGTACGATCGGTCGTACCGCCCGCTCTTGCCCCTCGGCCTCAGGCCCGCTATCGTTGGCACTCTCAACCCGAGAGTGCTAATGAGTGCCAAGGAGGCCCGTTCAGATGAAGCTGCACCCGCTCGAAGACCGGATCGTCGTCCGGCCCGGCGAGTCTGAAGAGACCACCGCGTCCGGCCTGGTCATCCCCGATACCGCCAAAGAGAAGCCCCAGCAGGGCGAAGTTCTCGCCGTCGGCCCAGGACGCCGTGGAGAAGACTCCGGGGAGCTCATCCCGGTCGATGTCAAGGTCGGCGACACCGTCGTCTACTCCAAGTATGGAGGAACCGAGATCACCGTGGAAGGTGAGGACCTCCTCATCCTCTCCAGCCGGGACGTTCTGGCCAAGCTGGCCTGAGTTCCCCGACGACATCGCCGAGCTGGCCGTTCGTTCGGTCAGCCGGCGGTGGCTCACCCCATTCCCTGAAGCAAAAGGACTCGAGAGGAGTTCCCAACAGTCATGCCCAAGATTCTGAAATTCGACGAGGCCGCCCGCCGTGGGCTGGAGGCCGGCGTCAACAAGCTGGCCGACACGGTCAAGGTCACCCTGGGACCGAAAGGTCGCAACGTGGTGATCGAGAAGAAGTTCGGCGCGCCCACCATCACCAACGACGGCGTCTCCATCGCCCGTGAAGTCGAACTGGACGACCCGTTCGAGAACATGGGTGCCCAGCTGGTCAAGGAAGTCGCCACCAAGACCAACGACGTGGCCGGTGACGGCACCACGACGGCAACCGTCCTGGCCCAGGCCCTCATCACCGAAGGGCTGCGCAACGTGGCCGCCGGTGCCAGCCCGACCGGGCTGAAGCGGGGCATCGAAAAGGCCGTCAGGGCCGTCGTCGAGGACCTGGCCAAGCAGGCCAAAGAGGTCGACGGCAAGACCGAGATCGCCCAGGTCGCATCGATCTCCGCCGCCGACCCCGCCATCGGTGACGTGCTGGCCGACGCCATCGACAAGGTCGGCAAGGATGGCACCGTCACGGTGGAAGAGTCGAACACCTTTGGTATCGAGCTCGAGCTCACCGAGGGCATGCAGTTCGACAAGGGCTATCTGTCGCCCTACTTCGTCACCGACGCCGAGCGCCAGGAAGCGGTGCTCGACGATCCGCTCATCCTCTTCTACAACTCCAAGGTGAGCGCCGTCCACGACCTGGTCCCGGTGCTCGAGAAGGTCATGCAGGCCGGCAAGCCACTGCTGATCATCGCCGAGGACGTCGACGGTGAAGCGCTGGCCACCCTGGTGGTCAACAAGATCCGTGGCACGTTCACGTCGGTGGCCGTCAAGGCGCCGGGCTTCGGTGAGCGTCGCAAGGAGATGCTGCAGGACATGGCCATCCTCACCGGTGCGCAGGTCATCAGCGAGGAGATCGGGCTCAAGCTCGAGAGCGCCACGATCGACCTGTTGGGCCACGCCCGCCGGGTGATCGTGACCAAGGACGACACCACCATCGTCGAGGGCGGAGGCAGCGCCGAGGACGTCAAGGGCCGGGTGGCGCAGATCAAGCGTGCGATCGAGGACACCGACTCAGACTGGGACCGCGAGAAGCTGCAGGAGCGCCTGGCCAAGTTGGCCGGCGGTGTGGCCGTGGTCAAGGTCGGTGCGGCCACCGAGGTCGAGCTCAAGGAGAAGAAGCACCGTATCGAGGACGCACTGTCCGCCACCCGCGCTGCGGTGGAGGAGGGCATTGTGGCCGGTGGCGGTACCGCGCTCTTGCGGGCCCGCAAGGCGGTCACGGCGCTGGCGGCGACCCTGCAGGGTGATGAGGCCACCGGAGCCCGCATCGTGGCCCGCTCACTCGAAGAGCCGCTGCGTTGGATCGCCTTCAACGCCGGACTCGAAGGTGCCGTGCTCGTCAGTCAGGTCGAGGCAGCCAAGGGCAACGTTGGGCTCAACGCGGCCACCGGCGAGCTCGAGGACCTGGTCAAGGCCGGGATCATCGACCCCGCCAAGGTGACCCGCTCTGCCCTGCAGAACGCGGCCTCCATCGCGGCGCTGCTCCTCACCACCGAGGCGTTGGTGGCCGACAAGCCCGAGAAGGCTGGAGATGCCGCTGCCGCGGCAGCCGCCATGGGTGGCATGGGCGGCATGGGCGGCATGGGCGGCATGATGTAACTCCGCCCCTCGCACCAGCGATGGGCTGTTTGGTTGTGGCTGTGGCCGGGTCTTCGGACCCGGCCACAGTGCTGTCCGGGCCGCTGTCCGGGGCGCTCCCACCCCGGGGTCCCCCTCGCCCCCGGTCAGGGAGTGGCGTGCACCACGGCCCGGTAATTGGCCGATGGCGCCGAGAGCTTCGTGCGCCGGGGCAGGCCCGAGATCCTGCGCCCCAGCCGGTCGCGTCGTGACTCGGACTCGATCGGGGGGCCGGCGGGCGGGCCCAGGATCGTGCGGACGGAGGAGAATCCGGCGGCGCGGCACCACGAGTGCAGCGCTTCTATGGTCGGCACGTACCAATTGCCGAAGTCGGCCCGCAGCGCGTCGCCCGCGTGGAACTGCACCAGGCTGGATCCCTCGAGGCCCTCGATATGGACGGCTTCCGTCTCGATCACCGCGATCTCTTTGGTCACGGCGCGCACGCGCTCGAGGCAGGTGAGCGGTTCCTTCATGTGGTAAAGGACGCCGAGGTAGAGCACCACGTCGAAGCGGCCGATCTCCGCCAGGTCCATGGTGGCGAAGTCGGCCAGTACGGGCTCGACCTTCGAATGGAGGACGGAGGCCGCGAACTCGAAGCCCCGCCGGCCCGGGAGTTCGGGAGCCCAGAAGTCGACCAGGTCCCGTGAATGGTCGGGCAGGGCACCCCGGGCAATGCAGTCGTTCCAGTACGCGGTGCGCGCCCCGAAATCCACTCCCCACGCGTAGTGGTCGAGCGCCACCACCCGGTCCGCTCCCTGGCGTTCGGCCAGGAAGGAGTAGTACCCGTCCCAGGCGCCGATGTCGAGGACGCTGCGTCCGGCGAAGTCGGGAAACGTGTCGGGGCCGTGCCAATGGCCTCCGAGCCCTTTGGTCACCACGCCCTGACCGAGATCGATCGTGTGAAACCAGATGTGCTCGTCCGTCCTCGCCTGGAGTTCTTCCCGCTCGTCCACGGACCGAGGGTAGCTGAGCGGCGGCGAATGGCGGGGATGGAGCGATGGCCGGATCACCTGAGGGACATATCGTGACGGGTATGCCCCGCCCGGTTCCGCCGCAGGTGATCCCCCGCCCGGCCGACTGGCGCATCGGTGAGGAGGCGCCGTGGGCCAACACCCCGCCCGGCGACCGGTGCGGCATCACCCTGGCCCGTGTTCTCCAGGCACTGGCGGCACAGGGGCAACGTGGACCGGTTCCCGAGGGAATCGGGCCGGAGCACGTCCTGGGACCGTCCATCTTCGTCAACGAGTCCACCCCACTTGCGAACCGGGTCGTGAACGCAGCCGTGCTCGCTGTGCTCTTCGAGGAGGAGGGAGAGGCGCGGCTCATCTTCACCCGGCGCTCCACGACGTTGCGGTCGCACAGGGGCGAGGTCAGTTTTCCCGGTGGCCGCATCGATCCGGGTGAGGACCCACCCACGGCGGCCTTGCGGGAGGCCTACGAGGAGATCGCGCTGGACCCTTCGCGCGTCACGCCCGAAGGATGGATCCACCCGGTCGTCACCGTGGTGACGGGATCGCTCATCATGCCGATCGTGGCCACCACCGCGTCGCGCCCCCACGTCGTGGCCAGCCCGGCTGAAGTCGAACGCGTCTTCGATGTGGCGCTGCGCGACCTGGCGGACCTCGAGAACTTTCACGAAGAGCACTGGAGGATCGCCGGCCGCACCACCCCCGGAACGATCGACGATTCCTTCACCGTCTGGTTCTTCGAGGTGGAGGGCGAAATGATCTGGGGGGCCACCGCCCGCATGATCCACGAGCTGCTCAGCCTCGTCCTGGTCACGCCGCGCTGACGCCGGAGCGAACCGGCCCGCCGGCGGTTCCCCGCTCCGGTGATTTCCCTCGAAAGCGCCGTTGCACGAGCCGAAAATGGCCGGGGGAGCAACCTGGAGAGAGTAAAGTGGCGGATCGTCGGCGTGTCGGCCCGGCGTTCGCTATTGCCATGCCGGTGTGGACCGAGAGAGCCGTACCGGCCCCATCGAATGCCGGAGGGCGAACAAATGGCTGAGATCGAGATCGGCGTTTACAAGTCCGGACGGCAGGCCTACGGCCTCGACGACATCGCCATCGTGCCCAGCCGGCGGACCCGGGACCCCGAGGACGTCGACATCTCCTGGGAGATCGACGCCTACAGCTTCGAGCTACCGCTCCTCGGTTCGGCCATGGACGGGGTCATGAGCCCGGCCACGGCGATCGAGCTGGGCAAGCTCGGCGGGTTGGGTGTCTTGAACCTCGAGGGACTGTGGACCCGCTACGAAGACCCCAGCAACCTCTTCGACGAGATCCGCGAGCTCGACGACGAAAAGGCGACGGCGCGCATGCAGCAGATGTACAGCGAGCCGATCAAACCCGAACTCGTCACGGCCCGCATCCGCCAGATGAAAGATGCCGGCATCACGACCGCGGCCTCGGTGACGCCGCAGCGCACCGAATCGCTCGCGCCGGCCTGCCTGGCGGCGGAGCTGGACATCCTGGTCATTCAGGGCACGGTGGTCTCGGCCGAGCACGTGTCCAAGACAGTCGAGCCGCTCAACCTCAAGCGCTTCATCCGTGAGTTCGACCTCCCGGTGATCGTCGGCGGCTGTGCGTCCTACCAGGCCGGGCTTCACCTCATGCGGACCGGTGCGGTCGGCGTCCTGGTCGGGGTGGGCCCGGGCAATGCCTGCACCACCAGGGGCGTGCTCGGTCTCGGCGTGCCGCAAGCCACCGCCATCGCCGATGTGGCCGGGGCGCGCATGCGCCATCTGGACGAGACGGGGGTCTATGTCCATGTGATCGCCGACGGCGGCATGTCCAAAGGCGGCGACATCGCGAAGGCCATCGCCTGCGGTGCCGATGCCGTCATGCTGGGCTCGCCGCTGTCCTCGGCCTTCGAGGCCCCGGCGCGCGGTTTCCACTGGGGCATGGCCACCTTCCACCCCACGCTCCCCCGTGGGGCGCGGGTGCGCACCTCGGTCCGCGGGAGCCTCCGTGAGATCCTGCTCGGCCCGGCCCATGAGAACGACGGCCGCATGAACCTCTTCGGTGCCCTGCGCACGGCCATGGCCACGTGCGGGTACGAGACGGTGAAGGAATTCCAAAAGGCAGAGGTCATGGTCGCGCCCAGCCTGCAGACCGAGGGGAAGTTCTTCCAACGGTCACAGGGTGTCGGCATGGGCCATTGAGTCGGACTCGGTGACCGATACCGTCCTCGTCGTCGACTTCGGGGCCCAGTACGCCCGCCTAATCGCCCGCCGGGTCCGGGAGGCCCACGTCTATTCCGAGATCGTTCCCTCGACCATCAGCATCGAGGAGATACGCGCCCGCCAGCCCAAGGGCCTGATCTTCTCGGGCGGCCCGAAGTCGGTCTATGCCACCCCGGCGCCGACCATCGACCCGGGCGTGTACGAGCTGGGTATACCGATCCTCGGCCTCTGCTACGGGGCGCAGCTCATCGCCACGCAGCTGGGGGGGACCGTGTCGCGGACCGGGAACGGTGAGTACGGGCGCACCGGGTTGACATTGACCTCTCCCTCTCCGCTGTGCGTCGACTGGCCCACCACGTCCGAGGTCTGGATGAGCCACGGTGACGCGATCACCGACGTACCGCCGGGATTCGTGGCCACCGCCACCAGCGCCGGTGCGCCGGTAGCCGCCATGCACGATGCCGACCGGGGCATCTTCGGCGTGCAGTTCCATCCCGAGGTCGTCCACACCGAGCGGGGCGGCGAAGTCTTCGAGCGCTTCCTCCTCGACGCGTGCGGCTGCCTCCCCTCGTGGACGCACGTCTCGATCATCGAGCAGCAAGTCGACGCCGTGCGGGCGCAGGTCGGCACCGAGCGGGTGCTCTGTGCCCTGAGCGGCGGGGTCGACTCGGCGGTGGCGGCGGCGCTCGTGCACAAGGCCATCGGGGACCAGCTCACCTGTGTCTTCGTCGACACCGGGCTCATGCGGGCCGGAGAGGCGGATCAGGTCGAGGACACGTTCCGGCGGCAGTTCAAGATCGACCTGGTGCACGTGAAGGCGGCCGACCGTTACTTCTCCGCCCTGGAAGGAGTGACCGATCCCGAGCGNNAAGCGCAAGATCATCGGCGAGCTGTTCATCCGCATCTTCGAAGAGGTGGCGCGCGACCTGGGCGCGGGTGAAGGTGACGGCACCGGCGCAGGCCCGAAGTATCTCGTCCAGGGCACCCTCTACCCCGACGTCATCGAGTCGGGGAGCGACACGGCCGCCAACATCAAGTCGCATCACAACGTCGGCGGGTTGCCCGACGACCTGTCGTTCGACCTCGTCGAGCCGCTGCGCCTCTTGTTCAAGGACGAGGTGCGTGCCATCGGTGAGGAACTGGGCCTGCCCCATGACATCGTGTGGCGTCAGCCGTTTCCCGGGCCCGGCCTCGGTGTGCGCATCATCGGCGAGGTCACCCCGGAGCGGGCGGAGATCCTGCGCAACGCGGATGCCATCGTGGTCGAGGAGATCCGGCGGGCCGGCCTCTACCGCGAGCTGTGGCAGAGCTTCGCCGTGCTCCCGGCCGTGCGGACCGTGGGCGTCATGGGCGACGGTCGCACGTACGCCTACCCCATCGTCATTCGCGCCGTCACCAGCGACGACGCCATGACCGCCGATTGGGCCAGGCTCCCGTACGACCTGATCGAGCGGATGTCGTCGCGCATCATCAACGAGGTCGAGGGGGTCAACCGGGTGGCGCTCGACGTCACCTCCAAGCCCCCCGGCACGATCGAGTGGGAGTGAGCGCGGCACGGCAGAACGGCAGTGCTCCCCAGCTGTTCGCGACCGACCCTGACACCGCTGACCCTGACACCTCGGGCGGGATCCCCGACGACATCATCTCCGGCGACATCGACGATGCGGCCGCTGGCGCCGAGGCCGCGGCCGATGTCGCGGCAGCGGCCGGGGTGGACATCGACCGCGAGACCGAGAACGTGCCGACCCCCCGTCGCGGCGTATCGGCGGCGGCCGCGGCCGCACTCTTGGAGGGGCTCACACTCCCGCAACGGGCCGCCGTGGTGCATCGCGGGGGCCCGCTCCTCGTGGTGGCCGGAGCGGGATCGGGCAAGACGCGGGTCCTGACGCGCCGCATCGCGCATTTGTTGGCCACCGGTGACGCACCCCCGTGGGGCGTGCTGGCCATCACCTTCACCAACAAGGCGGCCGAGGAGATGCGCAAGCGGGTCGCCGAGCTCGTCGGCCCCCGCGCCGAGAAGATGTGGGTTTCGACCTTCCACTCGTCGTGCCTGCGGATATTGCGCAGTCACGCGCACCGGTTGGGGTACCGGCCCTCGTTCACGGTCTACGACGACACGGACACGCGCCGGCTCATTGAGATGATCGTGGCCGAGATGGGGCTCGATACGAAGCGTCTCCCGCCCCGCTCCGTCGCCGCCGTGATCGGTCAGGCCAAGGCGGAGCTGATCGACTTCGAGACCTTCCGGGAGTCGGCTCGCCAGGGGCCCGATCCGTTCCAGCGCAAGATCGCCGACGTCTACGCCGAGTACCAGCAGCGCCTGCTGGCCGCCAACGCCCTCGACTTTGACGACCTCTTGATGGTGACGGCCAACCTGCTGGCGGCCTGCGACGATGTGCGGGAGTCCTACCAGGAGCGCTTCAGCCAGATCCTGGTGGACGAGTTCCAGGACACCAACCACGCCCAGAACGAGATCGTCCACTTGCTGGGCCATGTCCACGGCAACGTGTGCGTCGTGGGTGACTCCGACCAGTCGGTGTACAAATGGCGGGGAGCCGACATCCGCAACATCTTGGAATTCGAGCAGGCGTTCCCGAGCGCCACGATCATCGTGTTGGAGCAGAACTTCCGCTCCACGCAGACGATCCTCAGCGTGGCCAACGCCGTGATCGCCAACAACCTCGACCGCCCGCCCAAACAACTCTTCACGGTGGGGGATGCCGGCGATCCCGTGCTGCGCTACCGGGCCGAGGACGAGCGTGACGAGGCGTCGTGGGTGTCGGGCGAGATCCTGCGGCTACGGGCCGCCGAGGCGCTGGCGTGGGGCGACATCGCCATCTTCTACCGGACCAACGCCCAGAGCCGGGCGCTCGAGGACTCGTTCATCTTCACCGGCATCCCCTACAAGGTGGTGGGAGGGGCCAAGTTCTACGACCGGCGGGAGGTCAAGGACGTGCTGGCCTACATCAGGGTCCTGGCCAATCCTGACGACGAGGTCTCCGCCCGCCGCATCGTCAACGTGCCCAAGCGCGGCATCGGCGACACGTCCGTGGCCCGCTTGGCGGCTTGGGCCCAGGTGCACAGGGTGTCGTTCAGCGAGGGCATCGACCGGGCCGAGGAAGCCGGGCTCGCCGGCAAGGCCCTGCGCGGCGCCGAGCAACTCTCGAAGACGCTGGCCGAGCTCCGCCCGCTGGTCTCGACCGTCAACCCGGCGGACTTCATCCAACTGGTTGCCGACCGGACCGGCTACATGGCCGAGCTGGTGGCCGAGCACACCCACGAGTCGGACGGGCGCATCGAGAACATCGCCGAGCTGGGCAGCGTGGCCGGGCAGTTCGACGACGTCGTGGGATTTCTCGAGACCGTGGCCCTGGTGGCGGACTCCGACGAGCTCGATGGCGACGGCACCCGGGTTTCGCTGATGACCCTGCATACGGCCAAGGGCCTGGAGTTCCCGGCCGTCTTCGTCGTCGGCCTCGAGGATGGGATCTTTCCCCACCTTCGTTCCCTGAGCG
>PMLV01000062.1 GCA_003160635.1 Acidimicrobiaceae bacterium
TAAAACGCGCAAACGTTGCCTGATGGGGCACTAGTTACGAGGCACATTGTTGCCGGTCATCCGCTGCGCTCAAATGTCGATGGAACCGTGTGGCGCCATTTCCACGACCGCGGGAGCGTTCATGACCCAACAGTGATCCGCGTCATGTCGTTTGACGCGAGCGATCCGGAGAACTGGACCGGAAGGACCGTGGTAGTCGCCGATCTATTGAGAGATCAGGCCACAGCCGTCGAGACGGCATTGGGCGAGGTCCTCGGAGAGCTTGCCGCATAGCTGGCGTTATTGGGGCCCCCCCTGGAACGGCCCGTAACCGCACATTGTGAACAGTCGCTAGGGCTACCCTTGGCCCGTGAGGCTGAGCCGAGGTGACGAGCCGGTCACATCCTCAAGATTGGACCCGATAGTGCAAGCGGCAATGACTAGCCTCACTTGGTGGGTCTATCCACCGCTGCGGGAACGCATGAGAAGACTTGTTTACGGGCAGGGCAAATGGGAGCGGAACCTGAAGAACCCGAGCAACCGTGCGGCGGTGATCCACACCTGCAAGCACCTGAGGCACCATGGGTACGATTTCCCGCCCGATCGGCTGCGGGATTGGGCCCTGGCTCATGGATGGGGGGCCGAAGACGCTGATGAGCTTCACGGTTACGCGGCGGGCGTACGAGCCGGAACTCGCTACCACACGTCGCCTGACCCCATTGGGATGCACGCAATCCACCAGTGGCGGAGAGCAGCTATAAGTAGTCCCGGCTCTTCATCTGAATGACCGCTCGGAACTTGCAGACATCGCAATCGCGTTCGATTTGGTGGGTCGGTGTAAGTGCCGAACAGCCCGACCTCGAGCCGGCGGTAGGGGCGACCCCGGGTACCGCAACCGTTGAACTTATGGGGGCAGTCCGCAGCAGATCTGATCGACCATTTGTCGACTCCGACCATGTGGCAGGTCCACAGCTCTTGATAGGCGGCGCCAGGGCGGGCCTGAGAGAGTTCGCCGATTCATGTCGAGATCCCCGGTTGGCTCCGTCCTTCGGGTCGATCGACAAGAATGAACACCGGAGGTGGACCCCATGTCACACGTACGACGTTTTGACCATGTCGGTATCACCGTTGCGGACCTCAACACGGTGACGGCGTTCTTCGTCGGGCTGGGTCTCGAGGTCGAGGGCACGCGGACGTTCGTAGAGGGCGAGTTCTTAGACACAGTCATCGGCATCCCCGACTCCCGCACTGAGATCGTCATGCTTCGGCCGCCCGACGGAAGTACCCGGCTGGAGCTCTCGAGCTTCGTCCGGCCCGCTCATGAGCCCGGATCGCCCACCGCGATGGCCAACGAGTTGGGGCTGCGCAACGTGGCCTTCGAGGTCGACGATCTCCAGGCGGTCGTCGACGGACTGGCCGCGGACGGCTACGGGCTGGTCGGCCACATCGGCCAGTACGAGAACATCTGGCGCATGGCCTACGTGCGCGGTCCGGAGGGGATCATCGTGTCCCTGGCCGAGCGGATCGGCTGACCTGTCTTTTAGCCGCGCCGATCTCACCGCTGACGCCCGCCTGCGGCTACCTCGTCGAGAAGCAGCAGTTCCAGCAGTTGACTGGGAAGAAGCGTCACGAGGCCGGCGCACTGGGACAGTCAAGAGTGCCCGACGATCCACGCAAAGCGCCCTCTTAGCCCTCGTATTTCCGGTCGGCCCACCATGCCCAAATCAGCAACAGCGACGAAACCACGAAAAGCGCGAATAGGGCGATACGAATGGTCTGGGCAAAGTCGGAGAACCCGTGCCCCTTGGCGTCCAGATCAAAAACCCCGGACGCCGCGATGCTGAGGCACCACAGGACCCACAGAGGATAGTGGCGACCAGCGAATGTGGATTGTGACCTTCTGTCCCGTGAACCCACGGTAAGGCCTTACCCGGATCGGGCATCGCCCAACACTCTGCCGATCAGTCAGCGCGCCAACGTCATCCTCCCGGCGCACGGGGGCGCCGCCAGTGCGTGGGCCGCCGGGCGTTCCCTCTCGAGTAGCTGGCACTTGGCGGCTAGAGCGCTTGAGATGAGGAGTCAGTCGCTCTACCGTTGCTCAATGGGAGACATTGACGAGCGATACCAGCGCATTACAGGTCAGTTCACTGCCTGTGTCCGCGCAGTGCCTTTGGGCGCGTGGGACAATCCTTCACCCTGTGAGGGCTGGACAGCTCGTGATGTGGTCGGTCACCTCACTGGTTGGATCCCCGGATTCTTCGGCGCCCACGGCATCGAGTTTCCACCTGTGCCGTCTGTCCAGGATGATCCCGTGGCGGCGTGGGAGACCGTGCAGGCGACGCTCGCCAAGGCACTCATCGATCCGGCGCTCGCCGCGAGGACCGTCGAGACCCCGTTCAGTACGCAGTCGCTGGCTGAGACCGTAGACATGATCGTCACCGGAGACGTGTTCACGCATACTTGGGATCTCGCCCGCGCCACCGGGCAGGACGAGACGCTCGACCCCGACCAGCTCCAACTGATGATCGTTGCCATAGGAGCGATGCCCGAGGAGGCCCTGCGGGCCGACGGTATGTTCGGACCGCCGATTGAGGTCTCCGCCGACGCCGACGACCAGACCAAGTTTCTCGCCTATGTCGGTCGGCGAGCGTAGCTTCGAGCCGGCGATAGGAGGCACTATCAATCCCGTTGCTGCAACGAGCACCGCAGGAGTCTCCTATCGCACGCGCTGGGCGTGGAGGATGACGTCATGCGTATGGCCGGCCCCGGCACCGGCGACCACATGCCGCGGCCTCCGGTCATCGACGACCACTTCCCAGTCATCGTCGAGCATCGTCGCAACATCCGCGGGAGACACGTAATCATTCGGGTCAAAACCATGTGACCGTGCCTCTTCAACATCAACATCGGCGTGATGAACAACGAGAAGATGGCCGTGAGGGGCTACGGCTGAAAGCAGCGAACGCTCAGCATCGTGGGTCGCTGTGCGCAACAAGGCGGGATACTGCGCAGAGACGAGATCGAATCCACCCGGTGGGAGCGTCGCTTCGAGTAGACCAGCGTGCAGCCATTCCAACTCGACATCGATCCGCCCTGCTGCTGCTCGAGCGCGGCGCAAGGCAACCTCCGAGACATCGATCGCCGTGACCTGCCAGCCAAGCCCGGCCAGCCAGATCGCGTCTGCCCCTTCGCCGCAACCGACGTCGAGTGCTGTGCCTGGTTCGAGGCCGCGCACTATTGACACGAGGGATGCGTTGGGTTCACCGCTCCACATCTGGTCGGCCTCTGAGTACCGCTCATCCCAATCGAAGTCGCTGTCACCTCGTCGCTCACGGTTCCCGGCATGAATGCGCCCCCGGGCGTCAACCTCAGATTCTGGGTGTGTGTGTTCTGCAGCCATCGTCTATAGAGTCTGCCCCACTGATGCAGACGGAGGCGGTCTTACTTTTCTTCGGCGTCGACTAACCGATATGGGACAGGGGTCCGCCTACTCCAACGCTCTGAAGACCGATTCATAGATATGCTCCGGCAGCGGCCCTACTCGGTACTGATCTTCTCGAGCCTCTCCAGGCTGCCCGCCATGGACTCAAGCACCGAATTGGTCCCGTTGATCCACGCCCCACCATCACGTAGGAGTGGCGGATCTCCTCCGACAAGGGGCCGTAGTCAAATACCTCCGTGACGACGGTGGCGTCGTCACCGTCCGGAGTGAGGATGTAGCCCCAGCGGTAGCCCGCAGGAATGCCGACTTTGGATGGATCATTATCCTCAGCCCGAGAAGGGTCACCGGGAGCCGGTTCCCAAAATATGCGCCGATCTGGCTCGAACTCCACCACATAGTTGAGCATGAGGTAGTCGTCTCCGAGCCGATGCATCTTCATGGTGAAGGTGTCGCCCACGTCGGAGATGGGACGGTCGAGGACGGCTCCCCGGAGCATGCCGGATCCGTCGAAATCGATGTGACGTTGCGGATTGGCCAGGATCTTGAAGATGAGGGCCGCCGGTGCGTCGATTCTACGTGACACTTCGACCGGCTTGCTTTCCTCTGCCATGGTCCAGTCCTCTCTTTCTCTCTGCCTCTGCACTCTGCGTCTGCTCTACCGAGCGCACCTCAGCGGTTTCATACAGTTGGACGTTGCAGGTCCCGCGAATTCATTCATCGGTCAGAAATTCAAATTCTGATCGATTCGAGGTACTCGCTTTAACAGTGTTGTCAGCAAGGTGGAGCATGCCCCCGAAGCGCCGCTTGGCCGCGCTCCGTGCCGGCGCACGGGGGCACCCAAGGGATCAGACCGGTTGCGGCCTGACGATGCCATCGTCGTCCGGCGGCGTGTAGCTCACGGCTGACACTCCGTCCTCATCCATCGCTGGGAAGGCACCGTAATAGACCACCTCGTCCACTCGCAGGCCCGCCAAGCGTTCTGGAAGCTCGTCGGGGGAAAGGAAATCCATTTCGAGCTCAGGCTCCGCAGGCCCTTCCCTTCCGAGTAGCACCTCACCAGTCACAGTGGCAATGTCGGTGATCTGTTCGCCAACTTCTTCGGAAAAGGGTTGTCGACGGATTCGGTTGTCAAAGAAGAACCCCACTCGACTACCCCAGCGAAAACTTGGAAGAAGTTCTTCGACCTCAGCCATCGAGCGGCAATAGAACCAGCGGGTTGCACCGGCAGCACGGGCGACTCGTTCAAGGATGATGACACCGTCGGCCGATGCCATGAGCGGGGTCAGTCTCTCGATGAGTCGGTCCCTGATGTTGTTGGTCACCCTCCGATCATGCCCCACCGTCCCGGCATGGGCGTCCCGACTCGGTTGAGTTGGCGTAGCGTTAGCGGGCACTTCCTCGCCAAGACATAGGGTGATTCCGTGCCCGCGGCCCTGATCAGTATTGGCGCAGTGCTGATCGTGTTCACGTTCCTGTTGGCGTTCACGATTTACGGTGAGCTGTCCGCCGTGGCTGGAGTCGCCTGCATCGTGATCGGCGCGGTTTTGCTCGGCCGGCGTTCGTCTGGACAGGGCGCGGGCCAGCCACGCCAGCACTTAAGCCCGGAGGTCTCCAGGGCGGTGGCCCTCGTGTCCGACGGCTCCCTGAGAGGGCGAGGCACACGTGACTCCCGGCCGGTATGGGGCACCCTCTAGGGACC
>PMLV01000265.1 GCA_003160635.1 Acidimicrobiaceae bacterium
ACCGGCCAGGTCATGGGGACTTATCCTGATCGGGGGAGATGAGACAACCAGCCACGTGATCAGCGGCGGGATGGAGGAGCTTCCGGCCCATCCGGACCAGATGAAGCGCTGGCTGCCGAATCCTGGCCTTCTCACCAGCGCCGTCGAGGAGATGCTGCGCTGGGTTTCGCCCATCAAGAACATGGCACGCGTTGCCACCCGGGATGTGGAATTGGATGGCGCCACTATCACCGCAGGCCCGGAGCTGATTTTGCCCTACCGGTCCCCCAACCCCTACCTGGCTTTCGGCTTCCGCGCCCACTTCTGCCTGGGCAACCAGCTGGCCCGGCTGGAGCTCAAGGTCGTTACGGAGCGCCTGTTGGCTCGGCTACCCGACCTCCACCTCGCCGTCGACCGCGCCGCCGCGGCGAGCCGTCAACCTCATCTCGAGGATCGAAGAGATGCCCGTTGCCTTCACGCCCAGGGCCCGCACCCTCGAATAGAGACCAGAGCAATAGAGAACGAACCCCCAAAAGGCACGCCTACACGTTTCCGCGCATTTCTGCGCGCGGTATCCGCCACTTTGTCACACCCGATCACTACGGTCGTGTCCATGAGCCGTCCCAGGGTCTACGACGAACCACGAGTGGCGACAGCCATCCGCCTTCCCACGTCTCTCCATGATGAACTGCAGTCGGCCGCCTCCGCACGTGACGTATCCGTCAACTTTCTCGTGACTCGAGCCGTCTCCACGTTCCTGGCTCAGCTCCCGTCGGCGGGGCCGGAGATGGATCGCGAAGTGCCAACCAAGAGTTCTCAAAAAGGCAAGGAAGCATCGCCGTGAGCGTTGAACCCCTACCTGGACCTGGAACCGGCCGGGTTCGCCGAGCCACGGCAACCGCCCGATTCGGGTCCTCACGGCGGGAGAGCCATGACGCCACCGATTTTTACGACCGCTTCGTTGCCCCCGATCTCTCCAACGACTCGACGGTGGTGTCGCCGAAGAAGGTAGACGTCATCTACAAGCAGGACGCGCGTGACATGCGCAAGGTCGAGTCGAATTCCGTGGCGCTCGTGGTCACCTCTCCGCCGTACTTTGCCGGCAAGGAATACGAGCGGACTCTCGGTCAAAATGGCGTTCCCGGCACCTACTTCGAATACCTCGACCTTCTGCACCACGTGTTCGAGGAGTGCAAGCGGGTGCTCGAGCCGGGTGGGCGCATCGCCGTCAACGTGGCCAATCTGGGTCGGCGGCCCTACCGGTCACTGGCGGGCGACGTCACCGAGATCCTCCAGGACCTCGGGCTCCTGCTGCGGGGCGAGGTCATCTGGTGGAAGGGCAAGGCCGCCGGTGGTTCGTGTGCCTGGGGAACGTTCCAGCGGCCGAGCAACCCGGTGTTGCGGGACGTGACGGAGCGGATCGTGATCGCCAGCAAGGGCCGCTTCGACCGGGCATTGCCGCCGGAGCAGCGCCACGGCCTCGGCTTGCCCTCGACGGCCACCATCTCACGGGACGAATTCCTCGAAGCCACCACGGACCTGTGGGAGATGCCGCCGGAGCGCGCCACCCGGGTGGGCCACCCCGCCCCCTACCCCGTCGAACTCCCGCAGCGCCTGATCGAGCTCTACACCTACGAAGGTGACGTCGTGCTCGATCCGTTCATGGGATCGGGCACGACCGCAGTCGCCGCCGTGCGGACACACCGCCACTACATCGGCTTCGACACCGACCGGTCCTATGTCGCGCGCGCCAACACGCGCATCGCCGAGGAGACGGCGCGGCTGGACCGGCCCGAGGGCATCGCCACCTTCCGGGTCAATCTCCCCGCCATCCGACCCACCAATGAGGGGGTGGACTTCCAGGGACGCGCCGTACGAGAAGGCAGACAGGCCAAGGACCTGGCGCGCATCGTGCTGGAGAGTTGCGAGTTCGCCGACATCCGCTCCACCGTCAAATTCCCACTTTTGGGCATCCAGCTCAACTTCGTCGCCACCGACCAGACGGGCCATGAATGGGCGTTCGACGTCTCGGGCACCTTCTCCTCCAGCCGAGCCGGGTTGAAACGCACTGATGCCTTGTGGAAAGCCCTCGGCAAGGCCGCCGTCCTTCACCAGGGAGGGAAGGACCTTCCTCTGGTCCTTCTCACGACCGATGCCCCGACCCGAGGCGGTGCCGGCTCCGCCGCCCTGGAGGCACTCCGGCGTCCCGGTGGCCCGGTATTCGACCTCGTCGAGTTACTCAACCCGAGCGATCAAGAACGCCTGCGTGGCTATGCCCTGAAGGGGCGCCCCGACCGACGACCGCTCGCCCGAAAGCCTAGGAAGAAGCCGTCTGGGTGATCACGGCCGTACCGGTAGTCCCACCATTGGCCTCGGTGGCCGTAATAGTGCAGGTGCCGGCGGTGACCGACGCCGTGTAGGTGCTGGTCACCTGACCCGAAGCATTGGTGCTTCCCGTCGCCGAAGCGATCCCGCACGACCCGGCAACGCTCGGAGTTGTGGTCAACGACAAGGGGTCATCAAAGGCCACACCCGAGCCAGTGGTCACCGTGACCGTGAGCGCCGAAGTGCTCGTCCCGTCAGCCGGCAGACTGGTGGGGCTGGCCACTACGCGGACGGCCGGTGGTGGCGGGGCGAAGTACCCGAAGGCGTCGATGACGACGTTCACCGAATCTGGGCTGCTGCTGAATATCTCAGTAGCTGCTCCGCTAAGGGGGGCTAAGGCGAAGTCCTGAGCGACGGTGCCGGCAGTGAAGTTGACATCACCGACAACGGGTGGCGAAGAGTCCGTTGTCGGGTAGACAGTCAGGTATCCGGGTGCTGCTCCGGCTACCACCGTCACGTTGGCAGCCAATG
Source organism: Acidimicrobiaceae bacterium (assembly GCA_003160635.1). Classification (GTDB taxonomy): domain Bacteria; phylum Actinomycetota; class Acidimicrobiia; order Acidimicrobiales; family RAAP-2; genus Bog-473. The sequence goes on from PMLV01000265.1 coordinate 2,836, forward strand.
CTGTGGCCGTCGCGGGAATATCGTCGCTGAGAAAGTTGAAACTTTGGTTGGAGTGGGGTGAAATCGGTGTGCCGTTTGTCCCGACGCGTGTGTCCGTGAAGCGGGTCGGGGCAAGCGGGGTGAAGGCGCTGCCAAGTTCTCCCGCCGCGCCGGTGTAGTAGCCGTACAGATCCACATCCACGTTCACGCTTCCTGTGTGGTTGTAGACCTCGATCTGGCCATTCGCACCGACAGGGACCGTGACCCGGTTACCGATGACCTGGCCCGTCACGAAGTTGACGTTGGCCGCCGTCGGTGGGGTCGGGGATCCGGTGGCCGGAGCGGGGTAGACAGTAAGGAAACTGGGTCCGGTCGATCCGGCAGCCGTCACATTGGCCACCACCGCGCTCGCCTCCACAGGGACACCCGTAGTGCCGCCCGTCACGGTGACGGCCTGGGACGACTCAGCATTGATGGCCCCACCCACCTGCAAGGTGCCGAATACGCGGCTGGGGTTAACCGGGTTGTACAAGCCGGTCGCTTGCGGGCTCGTGGTGTAGTAGCCCTCCACGTCGACCACGACGTCCGTACTGCCGATGTGGTTGTAAATGGTGACCGCTCCCTGAGTGCCAATGGGCACGGTGACCAGGTTGGCCAACGTCTCACCGGCAACGAAGTTCAAGTTAGCCACAACCGGTCGGGTCGCACCTGCTGGGAACACGGTGAGGAAGCTCGAGGCGGTCGGGTTGACCGCCGTGACATTCATCACAGCGGCGGAGACACCGCTCGCGGGGACGCCTCCTACCCCTGTGACCTGGACGTTGATGGTAATCCCGGCACCCAGCGTCTTCCCGGCGTTGGGGGAGCCCGATCCGGCACGGGTGTCGGTGATCCGCACCGGTGAGAGAGGGACGTAGGTGCCGGCAGTCGCCGCCGCGGCGTGCGCGGTTACCTCCGCTCCCGAAAGTGTGGGGGGTCCGACGATGAGGCCAGCGATCAGAACGACCACAGCGAACAAGGGTGCCCGGCGGATGCGCTGGCACCACCGTGCTGGTTTCTCGGAGTGACCGAGGGAATCAGCATTCTGCATACCGTCCTCCGCTGTCGGGTGCGCTTCCTGCATCGGTATCCTCCACCAGCTCTACCAGTTGAAATACGGTACATCGAAGATTGACGACCTCCTCGAGGGCCTGGAGGACAAGCCCGAGATCTTCGGCGACTCGGCCTATGCCGACAGACGGGGCCACCCGCAAGGCGCTCGCGATGCGGGCTTCGAGGTAGTAGCCAAGGTGCCCCCGGTGCGCAACGCCACGGGGGGCTTCACCAAGGACCGCTTCAGCGTCGACCTGGCGACACACAGCGTGACCTGTCCGGCCGGCCAACGCGGTGGCGGACGGGCCTCGTTCAAAATCCACTGCAAGGACTGCCCAGCTTCTATGAGTTTCTCTTCCTCGACGCCCCGACACGGGCGAACCCGGCCAAAGGCGTCAAGGGGCCGAGGATCATCGCAGTGCCGACCGATCCTTTCACTGAGGACGAGGTTCGTCAGATGCTGAACCTCGCGCAGCACTACGAACGCTCTGGCGACCAGCGGCGCTGGGTCGGCTACGTGATCCTCGTAATCTTCGCAAGTACCGGGCTGCGCAACGCAGAGCTGCGGACCCTGCTCACCGAGAACGTCAACCTCGCCCGCCGTGAGCTGCGTACTCGGCAAGGGTTCCAAGGAGCGCATCAATCGCTTTGGAGATGGAGCAGCCGAGGTCCTCAAGGTCTACGCCGAGGAACTGCGGCCGCATCTCGCACGCTCGGCGTACTTCATCGTGAACCCTGCCTCGCTGGAAGGTCACAATGTTGGACGCATGGGCGAGGGATCGCTGCGAGCGCTCGTGAGGTCGCTGCTGGCCGAAGCCGGGATCGCTGGCGCCATGAACCCGCACCGTTTCCGCCACTCCTACGCGACGATGGTGGTGCGCAAAAGCAACATGGAGGTCAGTAGGGAACTTCTCGGTCACACCGACATCAAGACGACGAGCCACTACGTGCACGCGAACTCCCAAGACCGCCATGATGCCGCGGACAAGGTCGACCTCGTACCTCGTTCGGAGGTGCCCGAGAAGGCTGCGCCGGTCGGTCCTTGGCTCCCGCCGACCGACACGACCGAGCCACTCGACGACGAGGGCCGCTCCGTCGAGCTGGTTCCCCTGGAACCCCCAGCGCCACCACTACCTGTGAACGACCGTCCCGGCATACGAGCTGATCGGTTGCCCATCGACGCGAACCTCGGGAATCGTTGTCACGAGCTGCTGGGCGAAGCCGTCAATGTGGCGCGGCGTCTTCCACCACGGCTACTCGTTCACCTGAACTCCGAGCGACTCATCGAGGCCGCACTCGGTTCGTGCATCACCACCGGCCTCAATACTGATGTGTCCCTGGCGGCAGCGGGAGCGGTGCTCAGTTGGGCACACGACCTTCCCCTCCCCCTCGATGCCTTGCTCGCCACCTACGGCCCCCACGTCGCCGCCGCACTGACCGAGGTCCGGACCACCCTCGGACTGCTCAGCGGCCTCGATCCGCCCAACCCCTAGGACCAGCCCGTCTCACTGGGCAACATCGACCACTCGGTACTCCGTCAACAGGGAGTCAATGTACAAAGACGTGGCTCTGAACCAGCTCGTCATCTTCGCTAGAGACCTCATCACGGAGACGGGAACCACTGGAAAGATGAATCCGCATCGGTTTCGCCACTCATACGGGACGATGATCGTGCGACAGAACAATATGGAGGTGGACAAGGAACTTCTAGGTCATTCCGACATCGCAACAACGAGTCTCTATGTTCATCCAAACACTCAAGACCACCACGATGCGGCAGATCGAGTTGAACTCGTCCCCCAAAGTGTCGCCACACGGAGAGACCTCACCAATAGACCCGACAATTCCTTAAGTGCCACCGGTACCCTTGAGCGATATCACCTTGAACATGCCGAACCAGGCGCTCAAGACATTCCCCCCATCCTCAAATCCCCACAGCTCGATACATTCCCGCCCGACCGTGATCTGAAGGATCGTTGCCATTACCTCCTTGGTGAATCCATCAAAATCGCACGAATGCTTCCCGCTCACTTGCTAAACCGTCTGACCCCGGAAAGGCTCCTTGAAGCAGCGCTCGGCACATGCAGCACCACCTCCCCCGACATCGAGCTGACAATCGCAACGGCGGCGGCGGTCCTCAGTTGGACCCATGATCTACCTATTCCCGTGGATCCATTACTCACCGCCTATGGGATTCACGCGGAAATGGCCTTGACCAACCTTCTCAGCACGCTAGAACTACTCAGGGATTTCCAAGCACCCCATCACTGAGGCCGACGCCGCACAAATCGGCGGTCAAACTCAAACAACGTCCACGGTCCGATATTCCCTAAGTAGCTCATCGACGTACTCCTCGGTGGCTCTCACCGATTCCTCATCGGTCATTCTCTCCTCAGAGTCTCGGAAATCCCCAGAAATCCTCTCCAACCCGGCATCCACCCAATATTGCGCGAACTCAACCGAATCGTCTTGAAAGCCGTCCTCCACATCAGCGTTTGAGTAATAGACGATGTACGCCTCCAGCCAGTCCTTTGCCGACGACAGAGCCTCTCGGTCGAGGGGAGCAAGGGAATTGACTGGCCCCGCAACCTCACAAAGGTTTGTCGCCAGGGATAGAAGTTCGACCAGGGAACCGAGGCCGTAACCCTCCGCAAAGCATTCCAACACGCCGTACCAATCCACCCAAAATGTATAAGCGGCGACCACACTCCTCCGCCCGTCGTAGAGCGACACACAAAGATCGTGCAACCGGACGGCCACCGCTGGGTCCAGATGACCAGAGGTTTCCAGATAATCCTTCGGAAAGTCCTCATCGACACCGTCGAAAAGTTGGGCAATCTGCCGCCCTCGTAGCGTCATGGTCGAGTCGGATTCCTCATTGCTCATCTCTGCCCAACCTCACATATCCATCCACCAACGCCGAAGGCCCGGTCCCCTAGGGGACCGGGCCTCCAACCAACACCTCAGTCAACGAGGTGTCTCACCGCTTAGATCAGCGGGTTGCTCGGACTCGTCGCAGTACCGCTATTGGTGGTGGCGTTCGGGTTCCCGTTGTCGGTCACCGTCTGCGCCCCCTCATAGATCGGGCTGGTGGCCGATCCGGCGTACACCGCAAACGTCGGGGTGTTCGTCGCCGGTGGAGCGTACCCCATCGAGTCGCCGACATTCGGAGCCGCTACATCTTGGTAGGTGAAGAAGGTGTTCGGGGCCGAAAACACCGTCGTGTCCAACGGGAACGTGATCACCAAGGTATGGGCCCCACCGACGGCACAACTGGCGCCCTTGATCCCAAAGGAGCCCGATGTCGAAAACCCGTTGCTGTAGCTGAAGTCAGCCGCAGCAGGTGCTCCACAGCTAACGGCCTCGTTGTAGGTAATCGTCGCGAAACCTGCTGTTGCAGCACCCCCTGTTCCTGGTGCGGCTGGGGAGTTCGGTGTGCAGTCTGTCGTGCACGTACTCGGTGTGATGACTATGGAGTCGATCGTCGGCGTCGTTGCCGCTGCGCCGACTGTCACCTGCGCGCTCCCCGATGAGTAAGGACCGGTTCCACCACCACTCGCCAAAGCTGCGGTTGGTGTCACGTAGTACGCAACCACCGCACCCTGGGCTTCTGTGGTGTCGATGAACTCCGGCGCCCCTATGTAGGTGCAGGCAGCAACACTGGCATTGCACCCGGCAGCGAGGTTGCCGTCACCGTTGTTCACGGTGCTGCTCGACGACACGGTGACCGTGCCGACCAAGTGCGCCTCACCCAAGGTCCCACTTGAGAGGACGGAGGCCCAGAGGTTGTAGGAGGCGTTGCCAACCAGCGTCGCACCACCCGGAACCGCTTGTGCACCGGAGACGTCGGCGTTGGCCGGTGGCGTCCAGGTAACCACAACACCAGCTTGGCAGACAGCCCCAACTTCGTACGCACATCCGTTGTAGGTGGCATTAGCGCTGGTGGCGGCCGCTGGTACGTCACCACCGACGGCGGGGTCAAATGCGAAGGCCGCCGGTACACCGCTGGCGTACCCGGTCCCGAGACCCACTTCAATTCCGTCGCCATTGACGTTCGCTCCGGCGGCAGTCGAGTTAGGTATGACCTGGGTGGCAAATGCACTCAGATCGGCGGAGAACGTCGCCTCGGTGATCGGGGTGGTGTCTGTGTACTCGTACGCCGACCCGGCCGTCCCGTAGCTGAAGCTGTAGATGTTACCGACAGTCGCTGCTGGACTACCGGGGAGCACGTCTGCGCTGAAGGTGTTGGTAGCGGTGTCGACTGAGACCACCGAGACGAAGTACGGATTAGCTCCTGTCGTGGCTGGGGCGGGTGCCGCATTCCACACCGTGAAGTCGCCGATTCCGGTGGCGTAGCCCGGTTGTGGCGCTCCGCTGGCCGTGACCAGCAGGGGTGGCGTGCTTCCAGCCGACGACGGCGCCGTGTAGACGACCGGCACTGTGCAGTCGAGCTCGAAGCTGTTGACCACGAAGGTCATCGTCCCCGTGCTGGTAGCGGCGTCACCGTAGACCTGGGTCGGCCCGTTGCCGAGAAGGTCGTTAGACGTGGTGACACCGTTCACCGACTCGATGTAGGCAGTGGCATCGAATGCGCCCACGGTGCCGGTTGAGTACCCGGCAGTGGCTGGTGCTCCGTTGGCCGAGCTGGTGCCCTGACCGACGGCGTTGCCTTCGGTCGGGGAAGTCCCACCTGGGGCGGTGAAGGTCGTGCCCGATGCACTCACTGTCGGGGCGCCGTTGGTCGGACCGTTGCCGGTCTGAGCGGTGCCGGAGCAGGGGAACAGGGCGATGTTGACCAAGCCCGAGTCAGGCAGACCACTCACCGAGTAGGACTCGACGCCGCCGCTGGGGGCCCCAGCCGTGCTGGCCCCCGTAATCGTTGGCAAGCCGTATCCCGGTGTCACGACGTAGATGGAAGCGCTCGCTGACGTGAAGTATCCGAACTCGTCGACCACGATGTTGGCCGGGGAGGCGTTGGACGGACCGTTGAGGATGCTCACGCTACCGCCGGTGCCGGTGGTGGCGTAGGCGGAGTTCTCCACGATGTTGTAGGTGTCAGCCGGCACGTAGTTGTCACTGGCCGCTAACGGGGCTGCGGCACCAGTCGGGTAGGCGGTGAGGAAGTTGCCGTCGCCGGGTGTGGTGATGTCGGCCAGGCTCAACACGCCAGCCGTGGCGCCAGTGCCTTGGACAACTGCAGTCGTCGAGGCGCCGCCCGCCACACCACCACTGCCGGTGAGGACGTTACCGTTCGCGCGGGTGTCTTTGAGACGGACCGGCGTACCGAGGATCGTGAGGAGCGAGCCGGCGCCAGAACTTGTGTAGTAGCCGTCGACGTCGACGACGATGTCTACGCTCCCGGCGTGGTTAGTGATCGTCACGGCACCGCCGGTGCCCACGCCCGCGACAACCTGGCTGGAGAGCGTCTCACCGGCCAGGAAGTTCTGGTTGGCCGTGCCGGGCAGGTTCGTGCCGGTCGGGTAGGCGGTGATGAAGCTGGATGCACTGGGGTTGGTGATGGCCACGTTGAGCACCACTGCAGTGGCGCTGGCGGGGACACCGGTCGTACCGCCGGCAACTGTGACGGTGTCACTTTCGCTGCTGGTGGTAAGCGTGGTGCCGGCGCCGGGCTCACCCGAACTCGTGCGCGAGTCGTAGATGCGTGAGGGGGTGAGTCCGACGTAGGAGCTGCCGCTGGGCCCGTAGTAGCCCATCACGTCGGCGGCGAAGTCGACGGTGCCACCGCCGGTGGCGGGACCGTCATAGACGGTGAAGCTCTGGGTCGCGCTGGTGGCGGAGTCAGGTCCAAGTCCGACGGTCACCATGTTGCCGACCGTCTGGCCATTGGTGAACGTGACGTTGGCCGTACCGGGGTTGGTACCGCCGCCGGGGTACACCGACAGGAAGCCGCCTGCTGCCGGGGTGATGGCGGTGATGTTGACGACGACAGCCGACGCGTTCGACGGCACGCCTGACGACGACGGGATGTCGACGGTCAGTCCGGTGCCCTCAGCCAGCGTCTTGCCGGCATAGGTCGCGGGGTCTGTCGCACCGGTCCTCGTGTCCGCGATGCGGACCGGGGAAGTGAGCGCCGTGTAGCCGAGACCCGAAGTCGCTAGCGCGTGCGATGTCGCATGCGTTGTGACCGCGCCACCTTCGGCGGCGAGCGGGCCGGCAACGAGGCCGGTTGTGAGGAGCGCTGCAAATGCAGCCGCCAAGACGGCAACTGGGCGAAAGCTCAGGTACGAGCGCAGCGTTTTGCCAGAATGACTCACGGAACGAGCACTCTGCATGCCGTCCTCCGCTGTCGTGTGCTTCCTGTGCATTCAGATTCCTCCATAGGGTTGCTTCTTGGGTGCCGGTGAGAGCCTAAACCACAAAAGGGTCGCGACTCGGGTATTTCGTACATCTGCACATGACACAAAGCCCCCAGAGGGGGAGTGCCCAGGGCACGTTAACGTTTTGCCAGTTGGGAGTCAACTATTTGTTCAGCCGCTGAAGTGGACGTCATCCCTGGACAAGAGCGCTTCGATTGGCCTTTCTTTTCTTGATTTCTGGAAACAATGTGTGTGTGACCGGGGTCTAAACGCCAATAACGGCGAAATGTCAGCGGAATTGTGGGCGAGGGTTCGGAGAAAGGTTGTCGCCTTGTTGTCTTGAATTGTCACTCAGTTGTTATTTCTCAGTGTTGCGCTGCGGTCGAAGTGGATCGAACTATGAGTGTGGACACGGGACGTTGCGAGGTCTGCGCACACAGCGCGGTGGGCCTGATGGAGGGCTTCCCTCAGTCAGCCGCACCGTTGTTCAGAAGTCGAGCTGCTGATGCACACACATGAGGATCGATTCTGCCGCGTGGGCCATGTGGGTGTCCTTACTCCTGGGTTTGGTGTCCTTACTGATAGAGGGGACCGACAGGGCTTACTTCCGTGCGGCTTGGCATGAAAAATCGGGTTGCCCGTATTATCCACAACCGTTACGGTTACGGTTATGAGAGGCACTTGGCGCAGTCATTACCGTCTTGCCCGAATTCGCCCCGCCGTCGTGTGGTCCATCGGCGCACTTGTAGGGTCGGTGATCAGCGCGACCGTCTTGATGGCGGTAACCCCCCCAACAGCGGTGGCAGCAGAACAGAAAAGCGTCATCGAGGTCGTGGCGGCAGAGAACTTCTGGGGAAACATCGCCAGCCAGTTGGGCGGACTGGACGTCTCGGTGACATCGTTGATCACCAATCCAAATGCCGATCCGCATCTCTTCGAGACCAACGCGGCCAATGCAGCGAAATTGGCTTCAGCGCGGGTAGTTATAGAGAACGGCGCCGGTTACGACGGGTGGATGAGCTCTCTGCTCAACGCCGGTGGTGGGCACCCGACGGTTGTCAATGCGGGGACCGTGCTTCGTGTCACGGGCAGCGATCCCAATCCGCACCTCTGGTACGACATCCCCAAGGTCCCCAAGGTGGCGGCAGCCATATCGGCAGCCTTCATGAAGGTTGATCCGAAGGATGCCTCCGTCTTTCGCTCCAATCTGCGTCGATTCGATAACTCCCTGTCCCCGCTGACTGCGATGCTGGCCTCGATTAGGAGCCGGTTCGCAGGTGCCCCAGTTGCCTACACCGAGCGCGTGCCGGGATATGCCTTGGCCGTTGCCCACCTGGCGGTGAAAACGCCCGAAGGTTTCGCCCGGGCGATCGAAGACGGGGAGGACCCGGGTCCGGCCGACACCCAGGCGATGGAGCAACTGCTCACCAAGCACCGCATCGATGTACTCCTCTATAACGTCCAAACCGTGACCCCAGTGACGACGCTGGTCCGTGCCCTGGCCCAGAAGAGCGGCATCGCCATCGTGGGCGTCTCCGAAACGATGCCGACCTCTGATCACACCTATCAGCAGTGGCAATTGTCGCAGCTGACAGCCCTTCTCCACGCACTCCAAGGCGCTACGTCCAAGCGGTGAGCCCCCTCTCACCACCGTTGGTCGAACTACGGGAAGCCGCTGTGCGGCTAGGGACTCGCACGTTGTGGTCCGATCTCACCCTCTCGCTGCAATCGGGTGAGTTCCTGGCTGTTCTCGGACCAAACGGCGTGGGCAAGACGACTCTATTGAAGGTGTTGCTCGGGCTGGTCCCGCTTTCATCGGGCGAAGTCCTGACCAACGGCTCCCCACCGCGACGGGGCAACGACGAGGTCGGCTATATCCCTCAACAGCGCGCCTTCGACCAGGGCCTCCCCATCCGAGCGAGAGACCTGGTGCGGTTCGGGCTCGATGGCCATCGGTGGGGCCTCCCACTGCACTCCCGGGCCTATCGGCAGCGCCTGGACCAGGTCATGGAGGCGGTGGGCGCAACCTCGTACGCCAATGCCCCGGTCGGCCTGCTGTCCGGAGGCGAGCAGCAACGCCTGCGGATTGCCCAAGCACTCCTCGGGGACCCCTTGGTGCTGCTATGCGACGAACCCTTGTTGGCATTGGACCTGGCCAGCCAGGACGCGGTTGCGGAGCTCATAGACCAACGTCGTCGGAGCCACGGAACTCCGGTTGTCTTCGTCACTCATGAAGTGAATCCCGTCCTCCCGTACGTGGATCGGATCCTGTACCTCGTACGAGGGCGATGGGCCATCGGCACACCCACCGAAATCCTGACCAGCGAGCGACTGAGCTCGCTCTATGGCATTCCCGTTGACGTGATCAAGGTGCGGGATCGCTTCATCGTTCTCAGCGCAGAGCACTCGACCTCCACGGAGCCCGGGAGTCATGCCCACCACGACAAAGGACAGTCGCGCTGATGGGCATCGGCTATTACCTTCAGTTCGGCTTTGCCCAACATGCGCTCGAAGCAGCGTTCCTGGTGGCTGCGAGCTGCGGTCTCATCGGACCATTCGTCATCAACCGTTCCATGGCCTTCGCCGTGCACGGCACCAGCGAGCTGGCCTTCACCGGGGCGGTCGGCGGACTTCTGGTGGGAGGCAACCCGCTTGTCGGCGCCCTCGTCGGCGCAATCGTTGTGGCCGGGCTTATCGGCACGATGGGGCAGAGGCCGTCCGAGCGCGATTCGTCGATCGGGGTGATCCTCGCCGCCGGTCTCGGACTTGGGGTCTATCTGCTGGGCTTCTACCACGGGTTTGCCAGCGAGGCGCTGAACATCCTCTTCGGGAACATCTTCGGGGTGAGCACCGGACAGATCATCCTGCTGGCCGGTATCGCGTTGGGGGTGGCGCTGGTCATGGGAGTCTTGTGGCGCCCGCTTCTTTTCGCATCGGTCGATCCCGACGTTGCCCAAGCCCGCGGGGTCCGAACCGGACTACTCGGACTTATCTTCCTCTTCGTCCTGGCCATCACCGTCACCGAAGCGGCGCAGCTGGTGGGAACACTCCTCGTTCTCAGCCTGGCCATCACTCCAGCGGCTGCGGCCCAACGGCTCTCGGCGAGTCCCACCGTGGTGGCGGTCCTCTCCGTCGTGTTCGCAGTCGTCTCCGCCGAAGGAGGGCTTCTCTTGAGCTTTCAGTTCGCCTCGGTCAAGCCAAGCGTGCTCATTGTGGCGATCAGCTTTCTCCTCTACGTAGTGGCTCGTGTGGCTGGACCAACCCTGGTGGCACGCCACCGAGAGCGGGCCCTCAGGGGCGTGGCTGACGGTGTCGCTCAAGGTTTGGCAGAGTAACAAGGTGACTGAACCGTCGGCCCGACCCTCGCGCATCACACGCCAAGGTCAGGCCGTACTGAGCGTCGTGGACAGTTCAGAGAGCTTCCGCAGCGCGCAGGACATCCACGCCGAACTACGCGCCGCTGGCGAAGCGGTCGGCCTGACCACGGTATACCGTCACCTGGCACTTCTCACGGAGGACGGCCAGCTCGACGCACTGCAGACAGCAGACGGCGAGCTCGTCTACCGCCGATGCCGCAGCAGTCAGCACCACCACCACGTGGTATGCCGTCAGTGCAGGCGAGGTACGGAAGTCCAGCTACCGGACCTCGAGCAGTGGGCTGAGTCGACGGCGCACGCCTTGGGCTACACCGAGGTCAGCCACACCGTCGAGATCTTCGGCCTGTGTTCGGCGTGCAGTATCGACACGGGGACTGCCCCGCCATAGACCATCAACTCACCGACGACAGGAATGGCTAACCGATCCCGACGATGGGCTGATTGAGGTGCGTGCCACCTTCGGAGCCGAAGAAGGTGGCGTCACCGAAGCTGAAGATGCCGCCGTCGGAGGCCACGAGCCAATAACCCTGGCCATCGGGGGTGGACTGAATCCCGACGATGGGCTGATTGAGGTGGGTGCCACCCTCGGAGCCGAAGAAGGTGGCGTCACCGAAGCTGAAGATGCCGCCGTCGGAGGCCACCAGCCAGTAGCCCAGCCCATTGGGCGTGGAGGCCATGGCGACAATCGGCTTGTTCAGATGGGTGCCGCCCTCGGACCCGAAGAAAGCGGCGTCACCGAAGCTGAAGATGCCACCGTCGGAGGCCACTATGGAGTAACCGGTCGTAGGCGTGGGATTAGGCGTCGGTGTGGGTGTCGGTGTCGGTGTGGGTGTGGGTGTCGGAGCTGGCGTGACGGATGACACGGCAAATACTGTGCCTGTGAGCTGGGCCAGGGTCGGACTACTGCTCGCGTTCAGGGTCACTGACGCACACGGAGGAGGACCTATCGCAAGGGTGGGTGCTGGCGTAACTGCCTGCCAGGCCCCAATCCCGCTGTTGGCGGCGTGGTTGAACCACTCCAGGCTGTTGCCCCCACTCAGATTGCAGTCAGTGACGGTGACGGCGGAGAAGGAGTTGCCGGTGGAGAGTGCCACATCGAAGAATTCCCCTGTCGAGGTAAACGTAGAGGCGAGGACCGGGTCCGACCCATATTGCGCCACGGTGAGCGCACCCACCCCAGCCCCGCTAGCCGTCGTGCCGCCATTGGTTGCCGTAGCCGTTCCTGTCGAGCTGCTGGACGTCGCATTCGCCGAACTCGTGGCTCCTGCTGGTGGCGCCGGCGCCGTAGGTGCGGGCGGCGGGGACCCAGATGAAGTCATCGCCACAGTCGGCGAGGTCGAGGTTATCGGTGTGCCACCTATGGTGCCGCTAAGGGTGGCCGTTCCGGCGAAGGTGGACGACGTCAACGTGGCTGTGTAGGTGCCGTTGGCGTTGTTGGTGACGGTGCCGATACTGCCGAGCGTGGTGGCAAGGGTGACGGCGCCACCGGTCGCCGTGAGATTGTTGCCATTCGCGTCCTTGGCCTGGACTGTGATCGCGGACGTCGAGATTCCGTTGGCGACGAGTGTCGTCGGGCTGGGCGAAATGGTTGTCGTGGTCGCACTGACGGCTCCTGGGGTGAACGCAACCGTGGGCAGTGTCGTCGTGATCGCAATCCCTCCGATCGCTCCGGAGATGGTGGCTGTGCCCGTTATGGTGCCCGCGGAGAGGATGGCCGTATATGTGCCGTTGGCGTTGTCAATGACGGTTCCAATGCTGCCCAGCGTGGTTGCAAGCGTGACAGCACCGCCCGACGCCGTCAGGTTGTTGCCATGACTGTCCTTGGCCTGGACCGTGACGGTCGACGGTGAGGATCCGTTGGCCACGAGTGTCGTTGGACTGGGCGAAATGGTTGTCGTAGTCGCACTTACAGCTCCTGCGATAATCGAGTAGGTCGGACTACTTGCGAGTTGGGTCTGGTCTGATGAGGTGAAAACCCCTATTGAATACGGACCTGCGAGGGTCGGGTTAACTACAGAGGTGGCAACTACCGTGACCGGGGTCGACCCCAACACAGCGACAGGCGATGTGATGGTCACGTTCGTGGCCGAAGCCTGAGTCGCTGTGATGACGGTATTGCCATTCACGGTGTAGTCCCCGGGGGCGATAGGAAACACCGTGCCTGTGGGCCCACTCAGCGTGATGGTGTCGGTTGTGGTCAGCGGTCCAGATGGACTCGTCGTGAATCCGACGGTGTAGGCCGCGAGAGTTCCCGCTGTGGTCGGGCTGGGTGAGGCAGTCACGCCCGAGACACTGGATGCCGACGCTCCGGGCGTCATGACCACGAATGAGGCACCGAGCGCGAGAATGGCTCCCAGCGCGGCCTTCTGAACCCAACGGATGTGCATAGTGAGGTCTCCTCTCGAAGAAGGACCTCAGGTTCAGAGCCCCGACACTTCAACTGCAGTGGTGTTCGGCCAGGTCCATGCCCGTACCGGGGGGATCCAAAACAAGAACACGTCACATGCAGGTTGCGACGGCCTTCGAGGGTTCCAGGTGCTGATGAGCCCTCGGATCGGTAGCGTGGACGAGCGTGGACACCGACCAGGGCGTGCCCTTTCTGGATTGGCCCGAAGCTGCGGCACTCGGTGTGGCCGTAGCCGTCACGACCCGGCATGGGGGGGTATCCGAAGGGGCTCACGCATCGTTGAACCTGGGTTTACACGTGGGTGACGATCCGGACCGTGTCATCGAAAATCGGCGGCGCGCCGCGCAGGCCTTCGGTGTCGAGTTGGACAGCGTGGTCTTTGCCGAGCAGGTGCACGGTGCGGACGCGACCGTCGTCGGCCACACCGAGCGCGGCCGGGGAGCATGGCGGATGGACGATGCGATCTCCTCCACGGACATCCTGGTCACGAGCACCCTGGATACGACGCTGGCCATCCTTGTCGCCGACTGCGTCCCCGTAGCCCTGCTCGACCCCGAGGCGCGCGTGCTGGCCGCCATCCACGCCGGATGGCGGGGGACGGCGGCCCGGGCCAGCCTCCGGGCACTCGAGGCTATGGGCGCATTGGGAGCGGAGCCTGAGCGAATCGTCGCCTTCATTGGGCCGGGCGTGCACCCGGCCCGCTACCAGGTGGATGAAGACGTCTACGAGGCCCTCGCCCAGGCCGTTGCCCCGAGCGACCTCACGTCTGAAGTCGCCCGGCCGGCCGGGAGCGGGCGCTGGCGCATCGATCTGATGGCGGCCAACCACCAGCAACTCGTCCTGGCCGGGGTCGCACCCACCCGCATCTTCGACTGTGGCGTCACGACCGCGGACGACGACTATTTCAGTGATCGGGCGGAGCGTCCGTGCGGCCGGTTTGCCCTGCTGGCGCGCCTCACGGAGCCCCTCAGCGCCTGATGACTCCGCAGTACCACTCGCCCCGTAGCATGAGGACGCCCCATGCCACCTTCCCCCCGAAGAGCCGAAAGTTTCTGTTACGACGGCTACACGATCGACCCCACCAGGGGTGAGGTCCACTGCACGTACTCGACCGGTGGCTACTCCTTCACGGAGCGATACGTTTTCGGCCCCGAAGGCGACTGGAGCGAACCAGCGGTCGAAGCCGCCGTGCGCATCCTGTTCCTCATGGCCGGCGTGTCGTACTACAAGACCAGGGCGGCCCATGTCATCGACCTCGGCCCTACCACGACGACGGCCGAGGAACGCTCCTTCCTCCGGCAGTACTTCGTGCATGGCCTGGGTGAGTTCGCCTTCCGCAATGCGCTTGAGCTGGGCGATGTTGCAGTGGTCGGACTCGAGAAGACCGAACCACTCGTTCCGACATACGCCCCGAACGCCCTGCGCCCCCTGATCCCATTCGGCGGCGGCATCGACTCCATCGTGACGGTCAGCGCGCTGCGGCAGGGCGCCTCGGATCCCGCCCTCTGTGTCGTCCATCCGCCCGACGATCGCTTTGCCGCCATCGAAGAGGCTGTCGCGGTGACCGGGCTGCCTGTCGTCCGCATCGCCCGCGAGATCGATCCCCTGCTCCGGCGCTCCGAGAAACTCGGCTTCCTCAACGGCCACGTCCCCATCACGGCGGTCATCACGGCGGCTTCGCTGGTCGCAGCCGTGCTCAATCGGCGCGATGCAGTGGTGCTGTCCAACGAGTGGTCCGCGTCGGCACCCACGCTCGAGCGGGACGGACGCGCGATCAACCACCAATGGTCCAAGAGCGCCGAGTTCGAGGAGGGCTTCGCGCACATGGTGGGCGCCTCGCTGGGGCCGCAGATTTCGGTCTTCTCCTACCTGCGGAGCCGGAGCGAGCTGTGGGTTGCACAGCAGTTTGCCCAGCTCAAGGAATACCATGGGGTATTCTGGAGCTGTAATCGTGCGTTCCACCAGGACCCGGCCGACCGCCTCGGCGAGTGGTGCGGTACGTGCGACAAATGTTGCTTCATCGATTTGATCTTGTCCCCCTTCATGAAGGCGGACGACCTCGGGCGCATCTTCGGTGGCAGGGAGCCGTTGGACAATGCCCAGCTGGAGGGCCGCTTCGTGACGTTGCTGGGACTCGCACCCGAGATACGCCCGTTCGAGTGCGTGGGCGACGTGGGCGAATGCCGCGCCGCCGTCGAACTGGCCGCAACCAGGCCTGATCGCCAGGGCGCCGTCCTGCTCCAGTCACTCCGCGCTGCCGTCGGGGCCACGCCCAGCTCGGACTTTCCCGGGGCGACCGAGCTCTTGTCACCCATCGGTTCCCACTCCATACCCGACCGCTATGCGCCCCCTGACCTCCTGGTCCGCGCTCACTAGCGCGTCGGTCGGCCTGTGGGGCCTGGGGGTCGAGGGAAGAGCCAGCCTCCGTCGTCTCGAGTCGATAGGCCTCATCCCTGTCCTGGTGGACGACAAGCCCGCTGAGACCACTCTCGGCGGCCTTGAGGTCCTGGCCACCGATCGGGGCGGTCTGGAAGCCTTGCTGGCCTGCGGCGTCGTGATCAAGAGCCCCGGCATCAGCCGTTACCGGCCCGAAGTCGTACAACTCGAGCAGGCCGGCATCCCGGTGCGGAGCGGACTCGGGCTCTGGCTGGAGGACGTCCCCCTGGAACGGGTGACGTGCGTCACCGGCACAAAAGGGAAGAGCACCACCACAGCCATCGCCGGCCACCTCCTCAGCCAGCTCGGCTACGACGCCAAAGTGGGCGGCAACATCGGCCAGCCGCCCTGGGAGCCCACCACTGCCGGGGAACCCGACTTCTGGGTCATCGAGACGTCGAGCTATCAGGTGCCCGATCTGACGAACGGTCCGCCCGTCGTCGCCGTGACCTCGCTGTCGCCGGATCACCTCGACTGGCATGGGTCGGTCGAGCGCTACTATACCGACAAGCTGGCCCTTTGTACCAAAAAGGGTGTCCGGACGGCGATCGCCGATGCTTCGAATGCAACATTGCGGCAGCAGGCGGTCGCGTTGGGCCCCCAGGTGCAATGGGTGGATGCCGGCGACCCCAGGTTCGGCGGTCCATGGGTGCGGGCTCTCGGCCTGCCGGGCGAGCACAACATCCGCAACGCCGCCATGGCCCGGGCCGTGTTGCAGTCGATGGGCATTACCGAGGCCGAGGATGCCGCCCAGATGGAGGCAGCTGCCCAAGGGTTCCGCGGTCTCCCCAGCCGATGCCACTCCATCGGTCACGTCGGTCTGGTCGAGTTCGTCGACGACAGCCTCTCGACCAATGTGCTCCCGGCCCAGGCTGCCCTGGAGGCCTACGGCGATCGCCCGGTCGCCCTGCTCGTGGGCGGTCACGACCGCGGGCTGGACTATGCGCCTCTGGGCCAGGCCGTGGCCCGGCGCACCGTTCCCACGCTGGTCGTCACCATGCCCAACAACGGGCCGCGCATCGGGAGCGCCATCCGGGAGGTGGTGGGTGATGCGGTCGAAGTGATCGATGCCACCGGGCTGGAGGAAGCCGTGGCGACTGCGTGGGGTTGGACCCGCAACAGCGGCGGCGTGGTGCTGCTGTCGCCGGCCGCGCCCAGCTTCGGCCGCTACGCCGACTACCGCGAGCGGGCCCGGGCTTTCGCCGAGGCCGCCGCTACGTGCGGGCCCTTGACCTGAACGTTTCCCGTGCGTCCCCTCAGGGATACGCCCGTGGCTACCCCAGGCCGTTCAGCAGGTACAGGCCGCTCAGCAGGTACTGGCGGCAGGGGCGAGTTCCTCGCGCTCGGTGAGGAAGTCCCACCAGGCGTCTGCCGCAACCTGCGCCGCCGCTCGCACGACGGCCGGGTCGGCCTCCAGGTCGGCCAGGGCCTCGATCGACCAATCGGCATGCGCCACTTCCTGGGAGGTGTGCACGTCCCAGAATCGTGTGCCCTCCGCGTCCATGCCGTAGTGGTGGCGCAGCCCCTCCGCCTTGGAGGCCGCGATGTCGGCGGCCTGTACCTCGTAGGCCGCCACCATGGCGAGAGCGGCCACCGGGCCGACCAGTGAGGCCTGGCGAACCGCACCCAGGAGAGCCGAAGTGGCAGCCGTCGCTTCGGCCTCGGACGCCGCGCCGGCGGCCCGGGCGAACGATTCGAACAGCGCGGTGTGGGGCGCGGGCACGCCGAGTTCATCGGCCAGGTTCGACTCGACCAGGTCGCGGGCCCGCCCGTCAGGTAGGCCTGCCGCGATGTCGTTGAGCGTGGCCGGGAGCGCGCGCTCAATGAGCCGGTATTGCTCCGCGTACGCGGCCAATTCCCCTTCGGCCAGCGTGCCGGCCTCCCAGCGCCGGTAGAAGGGGTGGGTCAGGAGCTGGCGCCCGGCCAGTGCCTCGGCCAGCGCGTCTCGGATCTGCTCAGTGTGCATGGGCGCACAATATCCCGGCTCGCCGGCGCAACCGCATCTTGCCGCGGTCGGGAGGGGGCACAATCATGCTCGTGCTCAGCCTCCTGTGTTTCGTCGTGGGAGGTCTGATCGGGTGGTTCGCCTCCCGCAAGGGCGGGTGGATCCAGAAGGCCTGGCCCATCGTGCTGCGCATCCAGATCCTCTTGACCTCGGCCACGCTCTCGCTGGTGGCGGCCTGGCGCCTGACCGCACTCGGGCAGGTCGTCGGCCCCCTCGTCCTGGCCGGGGCCATGTGGCTCCTTCTGGTCATCGCTGTCGTGACCAGGGCTGAGCGCAGCCCCGGTGAGGCAATGCTGGAGTCCTGGGCGGTCGGTCCGAACAGCGGGTTCTGGGTGGTGCCGGTGGCGACGGCGTTCGCGGGATCGGCGGGGGCCATGATCGCCGTGCTGGCCAACACGGCCAACGTGGCTCAGAACGCGGTCTGCGTCCACTTCATGCGCCGCGATGCCCCCATACGCCAGCGGCGTTCCACCACCTGGGTCGACCAGTCCCCGATACTGGCGCTGGTCGTCGGGCTGCTCCTCCATCTGGGCGGTCGTGCACCCTCCTCCACCAAGGATGTCCTGACGCTGGCGGGTCCCCTGCTGGCCTTCTCGGGCGCAGCCCTCTTTGCCGGTTCCGTCGTCCATCCCCACAACTTGTCGGTGCCCACCTCGAGCCGTGCCGTCCGCCGATGGGGCTGCCTCACCGCGCTCCGCGTCGGCTATTTCCTGCTGATCGTCGTCTGCACGGCGTCGACGCCGCTCGCCATCGTGGCCGCCTTGAGCGCGCTGAGTGCCCCCTCGTTCACTCCGATCCAACAAGCCGTGCTCTACGGGTTCCGGTCCGGGGTGGTGAATGTCGCCGTCCGGTGGGGCTGGGTACTGGTCCCGTTCGGACTGGGTCTAGCGGCCGTCATCCGCTGGGGCTGAAGATCCCCACCAGCATGGACGGACGCGCTTGCCAATATCATTGACGGATGACATCATCGGATGACAACATCTGATGACATCGATCAATGACGACTATCACGTCGAGGAAGTAGAACGGTTGGACGCAGAGCCCCAGATCAGCGCAGCAGGCGCCGAAGTGCAAGGGAGGTACGCCCGCCTCCTCGTGCCCACCCTGGTGGCCGCAGGCGCCCTGATGGCGGTCGTGTCCAGCCTGGGCGCTCCGCTCATCCCGACGCTGGCCCACGCCGACCACGTGTCCCTGAGTACGGGCGAATGGCTGCTCACCATCACCCTGTTGACCGGGGCGCTCGTGACGCCGGTCATGGGCCGGCTGGCCGACGGGCCCCGGCAGCGGGACGTGATCCTCTTCGCCCTCACCTGTGTGGTCGCCGGCTGCGTGGTGGCCGCGGTGTCGGACGACTTCGCCGAACTGGTCGTCGGTCGGGGGCTCCAGGGCTTCGGCCTCGGCATCCTCCCCGTCGCCATGGCCATAGCCCGGCGGCACCTGCCGGCCGAGGAAGCCCGCCGGACGATCGCCACCCTGTCGGTCACCACCGCCATCGGCGTCGGCCTCGGGTACCCCATCACCGGGCTCATCGCCGAAGCTTGGGACTTTCGAGCCGCCTACTGGTTCGGCGCCGTCATGGTCGGTTGCGCCCTCGTGCTTGCCGCCTTCGTCCTACCAGGCCGTTCCGGTGTCGCTTCCCGCCCGCTGGACACCCTCGGCGCAGGCATCCTCAGCCTGGTCGTCATCGGTCTCTCGGTCGTCTTGAGCGAAGGCGGCGGGTGGGGCTGGACGTCGGCCCGCTCGCTCGGCATCTTGGCGGCGACGCTGGTTCTCCTCGGCCTCTGGATCCCTCACGAGTTGCGCTTCGCCGACCCCCTGGTCGATCTGCGACAGGTGCGGCACCGTTCCGTGCTCACCGCCGATGTCTCCGGGTTCTTCGTGAGCATCGCCATGTACCTCCTCCTTCCCAGCCTGGTGGTGTTCGTCCAGATCCCCACTTCACGGGGCTATGGCTTCGGGGTGTCGATCGTGGTGGCGGGGTTGGTCCTGGTGCCTCTCTCGTTGTGCAGCTACCTGGCCAGCCGGCTCCTGATCGTCTACGAGCGGCGGTTCGGGGCCAGGAGCATGATCCCGCTCGGGTCCCTCGTATTCGCTTTCTCGGACGGTTTCTTCGCGCTGGAGCATCGGGCGCTCTGGGAGGCGTTCGTCACGGCCGCACTGTCGGGACTCGCCATCGGCTTCACCACGGGGGCCATGCCCGGGTTCATCATCCGGGCGGTGGCCCGGACCGAAACCGGCAGCGCCACGGGCTTCTACCAGGTCGCGCGGAGCATCGGACTGACACTCGGCAGCGCGGTGAGCGCTGCGGTGCTGATGGCAAACACGCCGCGCGGGCAGGCCCTTCCGGATGTCGCGGGCTTTCGCGACACCCTCCTGATCGCTGCGGCGATCTGCGCGGGCACCGCCATCATCAGCTTCGTCCTGCCGGGTCGGGCGGCGGAGCATCGTCCCGCAGAGACGGCCGGTGAACGAGAAGAACTCGAAGAGATCATGGTGGAGGAAGCCGAGCTGGCCGGCGCCGGTCTGGTATTGGCCGAGGCCCAGAATCCCCCCAGGTCAGAGGAGGGAGCGCAATGAGCATCTCGCACGAGGAAACCGTCACCGACCCTGCCCCCAGGACAGCCCGTTCCCGGGACGCCGGGGCCAGCAAGGAAGCGCTCTTGCGGGCTGCGCAGGAGCTCTTCGGTCAACGGGGATTCGAGCGCACGACGATCCGTGACATTGGTGAGCGGGCGGGAGTCGACGCTGCCCTCATTGCCCGCTACTTCGGCAGCAAGGCAGACCTCTACGTCGCCACGGTCGCCGCGGAGGATGCAGGTGAGCAGTACCCCGGAGGTTTTGAAGGGCTCGAGCAGATGGCAGACGCCGTGGTGTCCAGGGCCGACGATCACGGGCCGGGGCCCATCATGCAGGCGTTGATCCGCCTTGACGCCTCCGACGACATCCGCGGAGCCGCCCTCCAGCGGGTGAAGCGACGCCTGATCGAGCCCCTGGTCGCCGACATGACCGAACGCGGTGTCGACCGCCCCGAACTGCGGGCGGAGATTGCGGCCGCGGCCATGTTGGGCATCAGCCTCTCGCGGTCGCTCGCGTGGTTCGAGGAGGTGCGGTCGGTGCCCAAAGACGAGCTCGTCGTCCTGATGGCCGAGGCCCTTCAGGCTCTGACCGACACGACCCCGGAGGTTCGGGGCCGCCACGCGCGGAAGTAGCCCGTAGCTACTGACCTGGGATCACGACGCAAGTGGGCAGACGCGCAGCGAGCGGATGGCCTCCTCGTCAACCTCGAAAACATCGGCGAAGCGACGAATGTCACCATTGCTCATCGTGACGCTGAGCAATGCGACTATCAGGGGCAGGCTCACGAACAAGTCGTCGACGTGCGGCCGGACCGGACTGGTCCGAAAACGTTCCTCATAGAACCGGGCGATCGCCGGCCGCCCTTCATGCAGCTCGTCGCGCGATCGGAGCGTGGCATCGATGGCGTAGAGCTCACTGACGGAGGGGTCGGAGCGGCGAACACGGTCAAACACCGAGAGCACCCTCTCTTCCGGGGTCATTTCGCGTCCCCCTCGCTGCTCGTTTTCACCTCCGGCCGTTCCGGCGGGCTTGTCAGGAATCGGACGACCTCACTGACCCCAACAACCACGGTCCAGCCAGCCACGGACCCCCACCAGCCACGCCAGAGGATGCCGCCTAGATTTCGCTCGGGTGTTCTAACCAATCTTGCGCAGATAGCCGCCGGAATTGAACGTCAGATGGAACTTCTCCCTGCTGCGATCGACAACGAAGAGCGATGGCTCTTGAGCAAGGTATCGGTCCACGGCTTCAGCTGGACCGGGCCCGAAATCGGGCAGTACCGGATTGCCGTTCACGATCGTATCTTCGACAATCAGGTAGCAACCTGGCGTGACGAGCGGGCCGAACTGGCACAGCTCATCGAAAACGTGGGCTTCGGAGTGATCTGAGTCGAGAATCACCATGACCCGCTCGACTGCCTCGGCACGTCGTCTGACCTGGGCCGCGACTTCGGGGTCCGTCGAGGAGCCTCTCAAGTAGGTCACTCTCGGATGCTGCGGACGATCTGGCTGTTCGATCACGTCGATCGTCACGACCTCTCCATTTCCCAAGATGTCGCATATCGAAGCGAGAAAGTGTGCGCTGCCCCCTTTGTGGGTGCCCGCTTCGACTATGAGGTCGGGCCGAGTTTCGCTGATGATCTCTTGGAATATCCAGAGGTCAAGGGGGCATTTGGCGGTATGAACCCCAAACCAGTAGGTGGCTCGCCAGGTGGACGGGTCGTCGTAGTACAGATTCGTGAACTTTGACTCGACCGAGCGCTTCCTGCGCTCTGTGGCTCTGCGCGTGGGCATAGCGCCAGAGCATATGCAAGCTAGGAGGGATGCCCTCCATTTCCCCACAGGTCAGCGCAGCCATCCGATTGTGCCGGGTGCCACGCCCACGACCGGCGTTCTCGACACGCCCTTCGGGATGGATATGGGATGACTTTCTTGGTGCACCCCTTCTGAGCTGGAGCCTGAGAGGAGATTCGAACTCCTGACCTGCGCATTACGAGTGCGCTGCTCTACCGACTGAGCTACCCAGGCATTCTCGATGTAGTGCCTGGCAACCAGGACTTTTGAAAGCTACCGCGTGCAGCTACCACCTACCCCTTGCCTACCCAGACCGGCAGACGCAGCGGGTCTGCACGGGGCGGGACAGCTTACACCGCACGGTTGCGACGGCGCGAAGTGAGGCTCCGCCCGACCGATCACGTCGCCAGGGCGCCCAGCCGCACCAAGAGGGCCTGGAGCAGCAGGGACTCCTGGGGATTCCGGGGCAGGGCGCGGGCGGTCTCGGTGATCAGCGCCACGGCCTCGGCTGCCGCCTGGGCGTGGATGTCGGCGACGGCGCTATGGCCCGTGGCCTGGGTGGTCATGCGGTCCCGGTAGGCCCGGGCCAGGGCACCCAACCCGGCCCGGAGGGCGTCCGTGCGCCATCGGCGCTCCTCGCGTTGGTGGCGATCCGTGATCTCCTTGCGCCCCGGGAGGGATTTCTCGCCGAAGGCGGCCGCTTCCTCGGTGAGGCGCTCGAGCTCGCGGGCGTGCTCGGCGCGCAAGGGCTCCACGGCCCGCTCAGCCGAGGCCAGGAGGCCCCGGACCAGTTCCGCCGCCACGACCCCCGTTCCGGTCAGCTGATCGGGCACCGACGACCACAGCGCCGCCCGCTCGGCCACCTCGGGATCCTCGATCATGACACGGGCCCGGGTCGGATTCCCGCCGCTGCTGTCCGCCACCACTGCGGCCACCTCCGCGGTCATGCCCCGCCCGATCAGCCACTCCACCATGGTCGTACGGGGCACCGGCGGGAACACGATCTCGACGCACCGGCTGGCGATGGTGGCCAGCTCGGGGGTGATGTCGTCCGCCAGGAGGATGAAGACGGTGGCGCCCGGTGGCTCCTCCAGGGTCTTGAGCAACGCCGGGGCGGCGCGGCCACCGAGGTGCACGTCGGTCACGATCACCACCTGCCGGGCCGATTGCAACGGTCGGTGCTGGGCCACCGTGACCAGGCGGTGCATGTCATCGACGCTGAGCATGGCCCCGCTGCGGTGGATGACGTGGAGGTCGGGATCGCTTCCCGCCAGGGCGGCCCGGCAGGTCCGGCAGGTTCCGCACCCACCATCGGGGCACAGGAGCGCGGCCGCGAACCCGCGTGCCGCCACGAGGCCGCCGTTGCCCGAGGCGCCCCGGAAGAGATAGGCGTGGACCGGCTGGATGGCGGCGCGGCGCAAAGCGGCCACGGCCTGCTCCTGCCCCACCACCTCTTCGAACAGCGCGGCGACCGGGGGCGCCGCCGCCGGCAGCTCCGTGTTCATGGGGCTGCTCGCGGAGGTTGACCCAGGCGCTCGTGCACGATGGCCACGATACGGGTGGTCAGCGCAGCCGGATCGGTGGTCCCGTCGACCACGGCCCAGTGCGCGGGGTCGGCCGCGGTCAGCGCCAGGAAGCCATCTCGCACCAACCCGGCGAACGCCGGGCCCAGCCGTTCCAGCCGGTCGCGGGCGGTCGTCCCCAGGCGGGCCTGGGCCACCTCGACGGGCACGTCGACCAGGATCGACAGGTCCGCCATCAGGCCCGAAGTGGCCCAGTCGATCACACGGCGGAGCTCCGTCGTATCGAGCCCACGCCCGTAGCCTTGATACGCCAGGGTCGACCCGGAAAAGCGATCGCTCACCACCCACTCCCCGGCGGCCAGAGCGGGCTCGACGACCAGCGCGACGTGCTCGGCCCGGTCGGCCGCCATCAGGAGGGCCTCGGCCCGTAGCGAGATGGCCGGCGCATCCGGAGCCAGCAAGAGGCGCCGCAACGCCGTGCCCAGCTCGGTCGCACCCGGCTCATGGGTCAGGCGGGCACCAAGGACAGCGGCCAAGGCCCGGGCCTGGGTCGACTTGCCGCAGCCGTCGATCCCCTCGAGGGCGAGCAGGCGACCCCGTGGCGCCACGTCAGAACGGTTCGAGCAGAGCCGCGTTCGCCGCCGCCCCGGATGCGACGGCGGCCTTCTTTGACCCGGCGGCCTTCTTGGCCGCCCCCGCCTTCTTCGTCCCGCCGGCCTTCTTCGTCCCAGCGGCCTTCTTGGTCGCTCCCGCCTTCTTCGCCCCGCCGGTCTTTTTGGCCCCGGCCTTCTTGGCCCCGGCCTTCTTGGCCCCGGCCTTCTTGCGGGTCGAAGGACCGGCGGCCCGGCGCTCGGCCAGGAGCTCGGAAGCCCGTTCGATCGTGATCGACTCGACGTCGTCACCCTTGCGCAGCGATGCGTTCGTCGTCCCATCGGTGACGTAGGGCCCGAAGCGCCCCTCTTTGACCACCACGGGCAGTTCGGACGCGGGGTCTGCTCCCAGCTCGCGCAGGGGCGCCGCCGCCGTGCGCCCGCGCCGCTGCTTGGGCTGCGCGAAGATCGCCTGCGCCTCGGGCAACGTGACCGTCAGGATCTGCTCCTCGCTGGCCAGGCTGCGGGTGTCCGTCCCTTTCTTCAGGTAGGGCCCGAACTTGCCGTTGTGGGCCACCACCTCCTCACCGCTCTCAGGGTCGGTGCCCACCGTGCGCGGGATCTTGAGCAGTTCGAGGGCTTGGGGGAAGGTGAGTGTGGCCGGGTCCATGGTCGAGAAGAGCGACGATGTGCGCGGCTTCGCCGAGCCCTCGCCCGCCTCGCCGAGCTGGACGTACGGCCCGAAGCGGCCGGCCTTGACGGACACGTCGAGCCCCGTCTCGGGATCGACGCCGAGCACCCGATCGTTGGTGGGGGCGGCCAGCAACTCCTCGGAGCGGGCCACCGTCAGCTCGTCGGGGGCCATGTCGTCGGGCAACGAGGCCCGGTCGTCGCCCCGTTGCAGGTAGGGCCCGTAGCGGCCGACGCGCGCCACGATCGGCACACCGTCGCTCCCCGCCCCGATCAGGATGGAGTTGATCTCCCGGGCATCGATGTCGCCCATGTGGGTGGCCACGCTGGCCTTGAGCCCGAGCGAGGCGCCGTCGGTGCCGCCCGGGGACGTCACGCCCGGCGACGTGGTGCCGAAGTAGAAGCGGGACAGCCAGGGCAACGACTCCTCGCGGCCCGAGGCGATCTCGTCGAGGTCGTCCTCCATGCTGGCGGTGAAGCCGTAGTCGACCAGTTCACCGAAGTAGCGCTCCAGGAGGCCGACCACGGCGAAGGCGGTGAAGCTGGGCACCAGGGCCGTGCCCTTCTTCCAGACGTACCCCCGGTCCAAAATGGTGGCGATCACGCTGGCGTAGGTCGACGGGCGTCCCACACCCAGTTCCTCCATCGCCTTGACGAGCGAGGCCTCGGTGTAGCGGGCGGGAGGTTGGGTGCTGTGCGACCCGGGCTCGAAGGCGGTGCCCTCGACCACGTCGCCCACGGCCAGTGCCGGCAGCACGACCTCGCGGTCGGCCAACTCGGCCTCGGGATCGTCCTGGCCCTCCACGTAGGCCCGCAGGAACCCGGGGAAGGCGATGACCCTGCCGCTGGCCGAGAACTCGGCCACCTCACCGGCGGCGGCGTTGCCGGGCCCCCCGGCCGGGACCTCGCTGACCAGCCTGATTTGGGCACTTGTGCCCGTGGCATCGTTCATCTGGGAGGCCACGGTGCGCTTCCAGATCAGGTCGTAGAGGTGGAGCTCGTCCCCCGACAACGAGCGTCCGGCCTGCTCGGGCGTGCGGAACGTCTCACCGGCCGGGCGGATCGCCTCGTGCGCCTCCTGGGCGTTCTTCACCTTGCGCTCGTAGCGGCGTGGCGTGTCGGGCACGTAGGCGTCGCCGTACATCTCGCGGGCCTGCGCGCGCGCCGCCGTGAGTGCCTGGTCGGACAGTGTGGTCGAGTCCGTCCGCATGTAGGTGATGTAGCCCTGCTCGTAGAGGCGCTGGGCCACCTGCATGGCCCGCTGGGCACTGAAGCGCAGTTTGCGGCCGGCTTCCTGCTGCAGGGTGGACGTCATGAAGGGTGCGGCCGGGGAGCGCCGGAAGGGCCTCTCGGTGACCGCACTGACGGTGAAGGACTGTCCGGCCAGGGCGGCGACGACCGAGGTCGCCTCCTCCTCGACCAGGACGCGCACCACGGCCTTGCTGGTCTGGACGCCGTCCTCGTTGAAGTCCTTGCCCGTGGCCACCGCGGTGCCGCCCAGCGAGACCAGGGTGGCGCCGAACCGGGGTGGCGCATCGGCAGCCGCCTCGGTGTGCGTGAACGTCCCTTCTATGCCCCACCAGGTGGCGGAGCGGAAGCGCATCCGGGCCCGCTCGCGTTCGACGACCATACGGGTGGCCACGCTCTGGACCCGTCCGGCCGAGAGCCGCGGCATGACCTTGCGCCACAGGACCGGGGAGACCTCGTAGCCGTAGAGGCGGTCCAGGATCCGCCGGGCCTCCTGGGCGTCGACCAGGCGACGGTCCAGGTCCCGCCACTCCTCGACCGCCCGCGTGATCGCCTCGGGGGTGATCTCGTGAAAGACCATGCGCTTGACCGGGACGGTGGGCGACAGCACCTCGTAGAGATGCCACGCGATCGACTCGCCCTCGCGGTCTTCGTCGGTGGCGAGATACAGCTCGTCGGCATCCTTCAGCAAACGCTTCAGATTGGCCACGACGGACTTCTTCGAGGCCGACACGACATAGAGGGGTTTGAACCCGTTGTCGACGTCGACGCCGAGGCGGGCCCAGTTCTCGCCCTTGTAGGCGGCTGGCACCTCGTCCGCCCCCCGGGGCAGGTCGCGGATGTGACCGATCGAGGACTCGACGATGAAGTCCGGACCCAGCAGTCCGCCGATCGTGCGGGCCTTGGCCGGCGATTCGACGATCACCAGTGCCTTACCCACGGCCTGCCCGCGCCAGTCTCAAATTGTGGGTTCGTTCGGTCCGCATGGTCCCGACAGGTTGAAGGCCCGCCACCCGCCTGTCAAGAGCACGTCGCAGGCGGCGCACCGCGACACAGGGGTTATTCGTAGCCCTGACCAGGTCAGTCGCCGGATGCTGAAGCGACGGCGGCCGGCGGCTCGATGGCGGTGGCATTGGCGCTCATGTCCTCGGTCTTGCGCTTGGAGAAGGCCAGCGCACCCAGCAGGATGACCAGCGAAACGGCGGCGACGGCATAGCGCTCGCCGTTGTGATGGCGCAGCGAGATGACCGCCGGCAGGATCAGGAGGGAGACCAGGTTCATGACCTTGATCATCGGGTTGAGCGCCGGGCCGGCCGTGTCCTTGAAGGGGTCGCCCACCGTGTCACCGATGACAGCCGCCTTGTGGGCGTCGGAGCCCTTGCCGCCCTCGTTGCCGTCCTCGATGTACTTCTTGGCGTTGTCCCACGCCCCACCGGAGTTGGACAGCGTGTTGGCCATGAGCTGCCCGGTCAGGATGGCTCCGGCCAGGAAGGCGCCGAGCGCCAGGTAGTTGATGCCGAAGCCGACGATGACCGGGGCGAGGATGGCGAGCAGGGCCGGGGTGGCGAGTTCGCGCTGGGCCGCCGCGGTGCAGATGGAGATGACCCGCCCGTACTCCGGTTTCTCCGAGTAGTCCATGATCCCGGGGTGCTCGCGGAATTGGCGCCGTACCTCGAGGACCACCGTTCCCGCCGAACGGCCCACGGCCCGGATGGCNNATGATCGAGAACAGCTCCTTCCCCGTGGCATGCAGGCTCGGGATCTGTTGACCGATGGTCTCGATGAACGACGCAAAGAGCGCGACCGAGGCGATGACGGCCGAGCCGATGGCCACACCCTTGGTGATGGCCTTGGTGGTGTTGCCGACGGCGTCGAGGCTGACCATGATGCGCTCGGCCTCGCCGGTGAACTCCCCGGACATCTCGGCGATGCCCGCCGCGTTGTCCGAGACCGGTCCGAAGCTGTCTTCGGACACCACCATGCCGGCGGTGGCCAGCAGCCCGATACCGATCAGGGCGACCAGGTAGAAGGTCAGCTCGATGTTGCCCCCACCCATCCCGATGGCCACACCCAGGGCGATGGCGATGGCGATGATGGCCCACACCGAGGACTCGAGGCCGATGGAGATACCCGAGAGCACCGCCGTGGCCGGGCCCGTCCGGGTCGATGCGGCAATTTCCTTGACCGGTCCCCGCTCGGTCGACGTGAACTGCTCGGTGATCTGGCTGGCCACCAAGGAGAGCACCACGCCGGTGAAGACGGCCCAGAACACCTTGAGGTTGTGCACGTAGTACTGCGCCACCAGGAAGGCCCCGATGACGGTCAGGACGGCGGCCAACCAGAAGCCCCGGTTGATGGGCGCCAGGGCGTTGCGGTCCTTGTTACGAGCCTTGACGACCAGGACGCCGATGACCGAGGCCAGGATCCCGATGGCCGGGACGATGAGGGGGAAGAGCACGGCCGGGGTCGGATTGACGTGGTGGCCGTTCTTGAGCAGCGTGTTGAAGGCCGAGTAGCCCAGGATCAACGAGGAGATGATGGTGATCTCGTAGGACTCGAAGAGGTCGGCCGCCATGCCGGCGCAGTNNGCCGCCTTGGTGAAGATGCCGCCACCGACTCGCATGAACAGGGCGAGGAGCGAGGCGCCGAAGGCAAAGCCGATGAGGACGGCGGTGGCCGAGTTCTGGAAGATCAGCACGATGCCGGTGGCGCCCAGCAGGCCCAGGCCGACACAGAGCATGCCCGTCACGGCTCCGGTCCGGAAGGCCACCCGCAGGGCGCCGGCCATGCCGCCACCCTTGGCGGCCGCAGCCGCCGTGCGCACGTTGCCGCGCACGGCGATGCTCATGCCGATGAAGCCGGTCAGGCCGGAGAAGGCGGCGCCGAAGAGGAAGCAGATGACGCGGTAGAGGCCGTCCTGCTGGAAGCTCAGGGCGAGGCCGCCGTTCGGCTTCACCACCTTGGTGGCGGTGAAGAAGATGAGAATGGCGAGGGGAATCACGATGATGGCGATGGTGCGGAACTGGCGCTTGAGGAACGCCTCGGCGCCCTCCTGCACGGCCAGGGCGATCTCCCGCATCTTCGGGGTCCCCGTGTCGGCGGCCAGCACGTTGCGCGCCAGGAGCAGACCGGCCGCGATTCCCACCACGCCGGCGGCCAGGCAGATGTACAGCCACGTTTTATCCGCTCCACCAAGGTGGAACGCTTGGTATCCACCGTTGCCCGCAGCGAGGAGGTTGATCATGCCTAGAGTGCCCTTTCTGTATCTCTCACGGTCCGCCTGGGTACAGCCCACTTCATGGCGTTTCGGTAGTCCCGGGTCGAAGGCGCGCGTGGCGATGCACCCGTCGACGGGCCGGGGGGCACGTTAGGCGACCGTGGGGTGACCCGGCAAGAACGCTGGCCGGGGTCAGTCCCCACCCGAGTCCTGTTCGGCCCCGGCGACCAGCTCGAAGGCGGGGTTGAGCATGGCCGTGCGACGGCCCCAGGTCCCGACCATTCCCTCGGCCACGAGGCGGGCACCCGGCTCGATCCCGGCGATCTTCGGGCGCCCCTGGAAGACCAGCAGCAAGCCGCCGGTGCCATCGCTCAGGACACACTCGAGGTTGGAATTCCCCGCCCGCGGCTGCACCCGCACCGACTTGACGCGCCCCGCCACCTTCACCCTTTGCCGCACGGCGACGGCGGCGATGGGCGTGGTGGCCCCCGCCCGACGGGCCAGAGCCCGGTCGGCCTCGTCCACCGCATTGGCCTTGCGCGCACCGTCGCGGCGGGTCACCGGGCGATCGATGCCCGAGCGGCCGTCGGCATCGATGGGCGGGCCTTGGCGGCCGCCTCTCGGTGCCCCGGGCTCGCTCGAGGTACTGACCAGGCGGGCGTGTTGCACCGAACGACCGTAGGAGCGCACCTTCTCGCCGTAGCGCCCGGGGAGGTTGTACGGGATGATGGTGGCGCTCACGTGCGGCACCTGGGACAGCACGGCGGCGATCTTGTCGGCCGTGCGATCGTGCAGGAAGCGCTGCCACACGCGGGAGTAGCTGCGTCGGGGCAACAAGACGGTGCACTCGGTGTCGCCGTCGAGGGTGGCGTCGGCCACCAACTCGATGGCGGCCCGGCCTAACCGGCGGTCGGGGCACTCGATGATGTCGAGTGGGAGCCGGGCCAGCCCGAGCCGCCCCCATTCCTCCTCGAGCTCGCGGGCCTCCTTGGAGTCGATGTCGAAGTGCACGGCGCGCAGGTCGTCGGGGGTCAGGGTGCGGGCGTACTGCAGCGCACGGGCGGTGGCCATATCGAGCCGGTCGACCAGGACGACGACCACGTGACGGCGCAGGATGGGCGCCTCCGACGCCTCGACCGCACCCGTCTCGAGCAGCGTGGATTCCGTCTCGTATTCGTGGTGAAGGCGGATCAGGCCCACATAGAGCAGCGGCCCCACCACCACGATCACCCAGGCCCCCTCCTTGAACTTCGCCACGGCGAAGATCAACACGACGACGCCGGCCAGGAAGGCGGAGAACCCGTTCACCACCACGCTGCGCCGCCAGTGCCGTCCCTTCTGGGTCAGGTGGTGCTTGACCATGCCGGCGCCGGCCATGGTGAACCCGGTGAAGACACCGATGGCGTAGAGCGACACCAACCCGTCGACCTGGGCCTTGAACACGAGAACCAACGCGATCGACACCCCGGCCAGCACCAGGATCCCGTTGGAGAAGGCCAGGCGGTGACCCCGCCGGGTCAGTTGCCGGGGGAGGTAGTGGTCGCCCGCCACGAAATTGGCCAGGAACGGGAAGCCGTTGAAGCTGGTGTTGCCACCGGTGTAGAGGATGAGCAGCGTGGCCAGCTGGACGACGAAGTAGATGAAGCCCCGGCCGAAGATGGCCTGCACCTCCTGGGAGACGACGGTGGGCGAGCCGTGGGCGTACGGCACGGCATGCGTCCAGCGGGCCAGCAAGGTGGTGCCCAGGACCAGGAAGGCGAGGATCGAGCTCATGACGATCAGGGTCTGGCGGGCGTGCACGGACGCCGGGCGCCGGAAGCTGCCCACCCCGTTGGAGATGGCCTCGAGCCCGGTCAGCGAGGACCCGCCGTTGGCGAACGCCCGCAGCAGGGTGATGAAGGCCAGCCCCATCAACCAGCCGTGGCCCGGCGTGCCGAGACCCCCTCCGAAGACCTCGTGGTGCGGCGGGAGCGCGATGTGGTGGAGCGTGCCCAGTGCCTCCTTCACGTAGCCCGTGACGACCACCGTGCCCAGGGCGGCCACGTAGAAGTACATCGGGACGGCGAAGAATCTCCCGGCCTCGCGGATGCCGCGCAGGTTGCCGTAAAGGAGGAGCAGCACCACGCCGACCGTGATGGCCACGGTGTCGAAGGTGTTGGCCAGGCTCGGGACGGCACTCGTGAGGGCGGCCGTCCCTGCCGCCGTCTGCACGGCCACCGTGACCGTGTAGTCGATAAGCAGGGCCACCGCCGCGATCTGGGCGACCCGCGGCCCGAAGTTGTCCCGGGCCACGACGTAGGCCCCCCCGGCCTTCGTGTAGTACTGGATCACGTCCAGATACGACAAGGTCACGAAGAACAGGACGCCGAGGATGGCCAGCGTGATGGGGACGAGCAGGCTGAAGGCGGCCAGCCCGACGGCCGGCACCAGCTGGGTCAGCATCTCCTCGGTGCCGTAGGCGGAGGACGAGATGCAGTCGGGCGCCAGCACACCCAGCGCAGTGGGCCGGCCCAGGCGCTCCGAGCTCAGCTGCTCGGTGACCAGGGGCGGCCCCAGCAGCCTGTTCTTCAGGCGGTAGAGCCGACGCTCGGGAATGCTGTCGGCCGCCAGCCCCGCCAGCGCAACCGGGGGCCGGGGACCTGAGCTGGGCGCCACCGCGCCAGCGTAGAAGGAAACGGCGACATGCTCAGGCTGCCCCCTTTGCACAACGGCGCGTCGCGTGTTGTGCTGTGGCGTGCACGTGATCGTGGTGGGATGTGGCCGGGTCGGTTCCGGCCTGGCGATTTCCCTCGTGGCTCAGGGCCACTCTGTCGCCATCATGGACAAGAACGCCCGGGCCTTCCGCCGCTTGAAGGAGTGGGAGGGACCGCGCATCGTGGGCTCGGGATTCGATCGGGACGACCTGGAGCGGGCGGGCGCAGTCGGTGCCGACGCGCTGGCTGCGGTGACGAGCGGCGACAACACCAACATCTTGACGGTGCGCATCGCCCGCGAGACCTATCTGATACCGAACGTGGTGGCGCGCATCTATGACCCGCGACGGGCCGAGATCTACCAGCGCCTGGGCATACCCACGGTGGCCACGGTCACCTGGACCATCGACCAGGTGCGGCGGCGCCTGTTGCCCGACGAAGACGTCGGCGATTGGTCCGACCCCTCTGGGCAACTCACCCTGCTCGACCGCTCGCTGCCCGATTCGTGGGCCGGCCGGCGGCTGTCGGACCTCGAGGAGCCCGGCCGGCTGAGCGTGGTCGCCGTCACGCGCTCGGGCGTGCCCCGGCTCGATGCGCGAGACCTCGTCGGCCAGGAAGGCGACGTGCTCCACCTGGCGATCATGACCAAGGCCCGGAAGGATCTCGATGCGCTCCTCGAGCCGGGCGCGCCATGAAGGTCGCCATCGCCGGAGCCGGGAGCGTGGGCACCGCCATCGCGGCCGACCTCTTCGCCAACGGTCATGAGGTGTTGGTCTTCGAGCAGGATCCGGACCTGGTCGAACGCCTCCGGCCGACGTTGGGCGTGACGTGGATCGCCGCTGACGCCTGCGAAGCGTCCTCCCTCGAGGCGGCCGGGTTGTCCAGTGTCGACGTCGTCGTGGCCGCCACCGGTGACGACGAGGACAACCTGGTCATCTCGCTCCTGGCCAAGCAGGAATTCGCCGTCCCCCGCGTGGTGGCCCGGGTCAACCACCCCAAGAACCAGTGGCTGTTCAACGAGAGCTGGGGGGTCGATGTCTCGGTCAGCACGCCACAATTGCTCACCGCACTGGTGGAGGAGGCCGTCTCGGTCGGCGCCCTGGTCCGGCTGCTGCAGTTCCAGGGAGGGGCGGCTCACCTGGTCGAGATCACCCTGGCCGAGGACTCGCCGGCGAACGGCATCGCCATCGCCGACCTGGCCTTTCCCCGCGATGGCGTCGTCGTGGCCGTGGTCCGGGCCGATCGCCTGATCGTCCCCCGGGGCGATACCGTGTTCATGTCCGGCGACGAGGTACTTGTCCTGTCGACGGCCGACGCCGAGGACGCCGTGCACACCCTGTTCATCCGGGACTGAACCCCGGAACGTCGCGGCCCGTTCCGCCAAATGTCACCCGCGGTACTGGGCTGACCAGGACCGATTTACCATGGTAGGTATGGAAGCGGCCTTCTTCGACCTCGACAAGACGGTCATAGACCGCGCTTCCATCGCCGCCTTCGGCCGTCCCTTCATGAAGGGCGGTCTCATCAACCGGCGGGTGGTGGCCCGCGCCGCCTTCTCCCAACTCATCTACCTCTACTTCGGAGCCGACGAGGAGCGGTTGGTGCGGGTACGTCAATCGATGCTCGCCATGACCAAGGGGTGGGACCGGGACCAGGTGCGCCAGATCGTCCGGGAGACCCTGCTCGAGACCATTGAGCCGATCATGTACGCCGAGGCGCTCGAGCTCATGGAGATCCACCGCGCCGCCGGCCACCGGGTGTACCTGGTCTCCGCGTCACCCGAGGAGATCGTCCTCCCGCTCACCGACATGCTCGGCGTCGACGGTGCCATCTGCTCGCGCGGCGAGGTCGACTCCGAGGGCCGCTACACCGGCCGGATGGCCTTCTATGCCTACGGGCCGGAGAAGGCCACCGCCATGCGCGAGCTGGCGGCGCGCACCGGCATCGACCTCAGCGCGAGCAGCGCCTACTCGGACTCGGCCACCGATCTCCCGATGCTCGAGGCCGTCGGCCGGCCGGTGGCGGTGAACGCCGATCGCGCCCTGGCCAAGGTGGCGCGTGAACGCGGCTGGGAGATGCGCCAATTCACCAAGCCGATCCGGCTGCGTGATCGCGTCGGGCGCACCACCCCGGTGGTCACGACGAGCCTGGCCGTTGCCGGAGCCGCGCTTCTGCTGTGGCGCCGCGGCGTGCGTGGCCGCGCCCCGGACCCAGGTCCGGGCGGACGCGCCGCGGCCTGAGGCACCCAACTCACCTCCCCCGAGAGAACCGGGGGCGACGATGCGCTGTCTTGGGGTCAGGCATCGGCGCGCAGCCGCTTGGCGGCGACGACACCGAGTCCGACGAGCAGGGCCAGGAACAGAAACTTCTTCATACGGGTCAGCCTATCGGTCGCGGTGCAACCGCCCCGACTGGATGCCGCCGGCTGGGGGGCTCGAGCGGTTGCTCAGACGGTCAGAAGGTCGCGGGCGCCGGTGTCCGACGAAGGGTGGCGCAACTTCGACATGGCGCGGGCCTCAATCTGGCGGATGCGCTCACGGGTCAGGTTGAAGTGCTCGCCCACCTCCTCGAGCGTCCGGGGCTCGCCCCGATCGAGCCCGAAGCGCAGGCGGAGTATCTCGCGCTCGCGCTCGTCCAGCGGGGAGAGGAGGCGGCCGATCTCGTCGGGCAGCAACGACACGGCGGCGACTTCGAACGGGGACTCGGCCGAGCGGTCTTCGACCACGTCGCCGAGCTCGGCGTCGCCATCCTCACGCAACGGTTCGGAGAGGGAGAGGGGTTCGGCGCGGAAGCGGAGTGCCTCGACAAGCTTGTCTTCTGGCATTTCCACTTCGATGCCCAGTTCGGCCAGAGTGGCCGGGCGTCCGAGCTTGAGCTCCAAACGGGCCTGTGCCTTCTGCACCCGGGCCAGCGTGTCTCCGGCGTGCACGGGGAGGCGGATGGTGCGGCCGGTGTTGGCAATGCCCCGGGTGATGGCTTGACGGATCCACCAGGTGGCGTAGGTNNCGAACTTCTCGACGGCGTGCATCAGACCGAGGTTCCCTTCTTGAATCAGATCCAGGAGCGGGAGCCCCGACGCCTGGTACTTCTTGGCGATCGACACCACCAGGCGAAGGTTGGACTGGACGAACGTCTGTTGCGCCTGCTCGCCCTCCATGACCGCGCGGCGCATCTCTCGCTTCTTCGCCGTGGTCAGCCCCTTGGGGGCCTTGGCCACCGCGGCCTCTGCTTCTCGGCCCGCTTCTATGGCCTGCGCCAAACGGACCTCGTCGTCCTTTGTCAGCAGTGGGTACTGGCCGATATCTGTCAGATAGAGACGAACGAGGTCTTCGTCGTCGCGCTCAATGCGTTCCTTGGCCAAGATATGCCGAACCTTCCCTCGCTGTGGGCCTCGGCAGACGATCTTCGCCGGGCGCTCACTTTCGTTGTGCAGCTTGCGTCGCTTTCGGCGCACAAGGGCTGCAAAAACATTGTAGTGGGCGTGTCAAGATGCCCGTGCACCAGGAAATATGGTGCGCTCGGCCCCCAACACCGGTTGAAGGCGCCCCGACGTATCGAACCCCGTTCGAGTCGCTCCGCCCTCATCTCCCCCGGCGCGCCGCCCCCGGAGCAGGAGCACGCGCCCCCTCTCGATCTCGAGCTCTATCCGGGGTCGGACCAGGCCAAGCAGGGCGCACACGGGTGCCTCGCTCACCGGTGAGGCGTGGGCGAGATGCTCGTCATAGGCCGCCAGGAGGGCCGGCAGGATCTCCTCGACCAACTCGCAGAACGCACCCGTCAGGTCTGTTTCGGCCTCGAGCAGGTCCAGGGCCGGACCAAGGGGACCCGGGGGTGGTACGACGAGCGCGTCGGCATCAACCCCGGCCCGCACCGGTAGGCGTTCCCGCCACTGTCCGGCCACGAATCCGTGCCACGAGGACATCTCGCTGGCGACCACACGGATCTCGGCCTCGATGGCCGCGCGCGCACCCGGCGCCCCGGGCGTACTGGCCCACAGGCCCGTCAGCGCGAAGAGCCGGTTCTCGATCCAGCAGTAGTGCCCACAACGTTCGGCCAGCTCGCCAATGGTGCGAAAGCCGAACGCCGTGCGTGGCGCCGCCTCAGCCACGGGCCGCTTCAGTCTCACCCACGGTCCGGCTCTTGCGGAGCGGGCGGGCGGTAGTGGTTTGTGATGGGCATGCGCCTGTCCTTGCCGAAAGCCTTGGTCGTGATGCGCACCCCGGGCGGCATCTGCCGCCGCTTGTACTCCGCCCCGTCGACCAGCCGCACCACCTGGTCGACGACGAGGGGATCAAAACCCTCGGCCACCAGGTCAGGCGCCGTCCGGTCGCGTTCGACGTAGCCCTGGAGGACCGGGTCGAGCTTCTCGTAGGGCGGCAGCGACTGATCGTCGCGCTGGTCCGGCCGTAACTCCGCCGACGGCGGCTTGTCGATCACGCTGTCGGGGATGGGCGCCGGCAGCCCCTCCAGCACGGCCTGCGTGTTGCGATAGCGGCACAGCTCATAGACCAGCGTCTTGGGCACATCCTTGATCACGGCGAACCCTCCGGCCGAGTCGCCGTACAGCGTGGAGTAGCCCGTGGCCATTTCGCTCTTGTTGCCAGTGGTGAGCACGATCCACCCCTTGGCATTCGACACACCCATCAACAGGACGCCGCGCAGGCGCGACTGGAGGTTCTCGTCGGTCAAGCCCGACGGCTCCCGGCCGAGCACGCTGGCCAGCATGGAGGTGAACGCCACGTGCGCCTCCTCAATGGACACCACGTGCAGGTCGATGCCGAGCGACGTGGCCAGCACGCCGGCATCGTGCCGCGACCCGTCGCTCGAATAGCGCGACGGCATCGAAATGCCGTGCACGTGGGAGGGACCCAATGCGTCGACGGCGATGGTGGCCACCACGGAGGAGTCGATGCCGCCGGACAACCCGATCACCGCCTCGGTGAACCCGTTCTTGCCGAGATAGTCACGTGTCCCCAGCACGAGGGCCGCGTAGACCTCGGCCTCGTCGGAAAGCGGGGGACGCAGCGCCGGGCGGAGTACGGGCGGCGCGGCGCGTGGTCTCTCGGCCCGGGGCTCGGTGACCACGACCCGGGGCAGCTTGCCCTCCACTGTTCGTCCCCCGTCTTCTGCGAGGGGGATGTCCACCACGACGAGGTCGGGGGCGAACTGCGCCCCGCTGGCCAGCAGCGTGCCGTCCGCGGCCACGACGAGCGAGTCGCCGTCGAAGACCAGCTCGTCCTGCCCACCGACCTGGTTGACATAGGCGATGGCACACCCGGCTTCATCCACACGCGCCCGCAGCATGGAAAGGCGTTCGTTCCGGCGTCCCCGGTTGTAGGGAGAGGCATTGAGGTTCACCACGACATCGGCCCCGGCCCGGCCCTGCTGCGCCACCGGACCATCGGAGAACCACACGTCTTCGCAGATGGAGATCCCGACCCACGCCCCGGCCACCCCGAAGAGAGTCGGCGTCTCGTTGCTGACGACGAACCAGCGCTGCTCGTCGAAGACCCCGTAGTTGGGCAGGCAGCGCTTCCGGTACGTCCCCACCACGCGGCCTCCGGCGCAAATGGCGGCGGCGTTGGAGAGGCCCGGGCCCGACGGTGTGGCTCCCACGTAGCCGACGACGATGGCGCAGTGCCCACTGGCGGCGGCCACCTTTTCCAGCGCCGCCACGTTGTCGGCGACGAAGGCGGGCTTGAGGAGGAGATCCTCGGGCGGGTAGCCCGGAATGGCCAGCTCGGGCACCACGCAGATGTCGGCTCCCGCTGCTTCGGCCGCGGAGAGTGCGGCCAGGATTTGGTCCACGTTGCCCGACAGATCGCCCACAACCGTGTTGAGCTGGGCTGCGGCCAACCGGAGGAAGGACATGGCTCCAGACTAATGACGGCGACCTCAACCGGGGAGATCCTCCAAGAAGGTGCGCAGGACTGCGGCGAAGGCCGCCGGCTGTTCGAATCCGGGGAGATGCGCCGCGCCCTCCATGACCGCGAGCTGCGCTCCCGGAATCTGCGATGCCAACCAACGGCAGCGCTCCCGTATATGGCCCAGATCGAGGTCACCCACCACCACGAGGACCGGGCAGCGCAGTTCAGAAAGGCGCGACGAGGCTTCGACCGAGGGCGCCGGCTCGTGGCCGGGACTGTCCGCGTGGAGCGCGATCCGGTTCATCTCGAGCGCGAGCTGTCGCCGCGGGCCGTCCACCCGCCCTTCGGGTGCGTGCGGACCGTCGACCCACAGCCGGATTTCGCCCAGGTTGAGGGCGTCGAGAGCCCCAGCGGCGTCGGCGGCGGCCAGGGTGTCCCAAATGGCGGCCTCGACTACGTCGATCTGCGCATCATCGACCGCCGGGGCGCCGGAGACCGCCGGAGCCACCAGGACCAGGGCGGCGACCCGTTCGGGATGGGTCAGCGTGAAATCGAGCGCGATCTGGCCGCCCCGGGAGTTCCCGACGAGGACGACCCGATCCAGGGCCAGGGCCTCGAGAACGGCCAGCAGATCGACCAGCTGGTCGTGCGCCTCCGCCCGGTAGGTCGTGGCGCCGAAACCTCGTCGGTCATACGCCACCACGTCCATGGCGGGGGTGAGGAGGTCCGACACGTCCTCCCAGCTGCGCTTGTCCGAGATACCGGTGTGAAGGAACACGACCTGCGGCGCTCCGCCGGCGCCCTGGCGCACCACGGAGAGCCGGGCTCTTCCCGAGGGAACGTCGCGGACCTCCCGTGCTCCCGCGCCCGCTCCCGCCACGGCCCCAGGGTATCGGTGAGCGGGGCGCGGGGGCACCGGACGACGCGAATGGACGGAGGGGGTCCCGCACCTGCGAAGCTTGTGGGGTGCAGAGCCAACGTGACTACGTGCTGCGAACGGTCGAAGAGCGCGGCATCCGCTTCGTCCAGTTGTGGTTCACCGATGTCCTCGGCACGCCCAAGGGCTTCAACATCACGTCGGCCGAGCTGGAGAACGCGCTCGATGAAGGGATGACGTTCGACGGGTCCGCCATCGACGGGTTCAGCCGGGTGCAAGAGGCGGACGTCCTGGCCCGGCCCGATCCCAAGACCTTTCAGCTGCTGCCCTGGCACGACGACGACTCCGCCGTGGCCCGGGTCTTCTGCGATGTGGCCAACCTCGACGGGAGCCCTTTCAGTGGCGACCCCCGCCACACGCTGCGCCGCACCCTGGAACGGGCGCGCGCGGCCGGGTACACGTTCTTCGTCGCCCCGGAGATCGAGTACTTCTACTTCGCCGACGCCGATCCCGGGCACGGGCCGCAGACGCTCGACTCGGGCTCGTACTTCGACCTGAGCGTGGCCGACCTGACCAGCGACCTGCGCCGGCGTTCGGTCCTCATGCTCGAAGAGATGGGCATCCCCGTCGAGCACACCCAGCACGAGGACGCCCGTAGCCAGCACGAGATCGACCTGCGGTACACCGATGCCATGACCATGGCCGACACCGTGATGACGGCCCGCATGGTGGTCAAGGAGATGGCGCGTCGCGAGGGTGTGTTCGCCAGCTTTATGCCCAAACCGCTGGGCGGGGTGCAGGGATCGGGCATGCACACCCATATCTCCTTGTGGGAGGGCGAGCGTAATGCCTTCGTCGACGAGGGCGACGAGTACGGGTTGTCCGAGGTGGCCCGGCAGTTCATCGCCGGCCTCCTGCGGCACGCCCGCGAGATAACGGCCGTCACCAACCAGTGGGTGAACTCCTACAAGCGGCTCATCGGCGGGTACGAGGCGCCGGTCCACGTCAGCTGGGCCCGCAACAACCGCTCGGCGCTGGTGCGGGTCCCGGTGGTCAAGCATGGCAAGCCGGACTCGACCCGCCTGGAATACCGGGCTCCCGACAGCGCCTGTAACCCGTATCTCGCCTTCTCGGTGATCCTGGCCGCCGGACTGCGCGGCATCACCGAGGGCTACCCCCTCCCGACCGAGGCCGACGCCAACCTCTTCACCCTGACCAACCGTGAGCTGGCGCTGAAAGGGATCGAATCGCTCCCGCCCAGCCTCCACGACGCCGTCAACGAGATGGAGCGCTCCGAATTGCTGGCCCAGACCCTGGGCGATCACGTCTTCGAGTGGTTCATCCGCAACAAGAGAGCCGAATGGGAGGACTACCAGTCCCAGGTGACCCAATTCGAGCTCGACCGTTACCTCCCCCTTCTGTGACACCCCGGTAAATGGACGCCCTCCTCTGCTTCCCGCTGGACCTCCCCGCGGAGGTGACCCTCGCACTGCAGGGCGCGGGACTCACCCACCGCGCCGTGTCAGGCCCCGAAGCCGTCGGC
This sequence comes from Acidimicrobiaceae bacterium, assembly GCA_003160635.1. Lineage (GTDB taxonomy): Bacteria > Actinomycetota > Acidimicrobiia > Acidimicrobiales > RAAP-2 > Bog-473. The sequence goes on from PMLV01000265.1 coordinate 43,067, forward strand.
GACGGGAACGGGCAGGGCAACGGGGAGACATGGTCCGGCGCGGTGGTGGTGGCCGGCGATGACATGACGGCCGCGGTCGCCTTCTGCCGTCACATCCGCCTGCGCGAGGTGCCGCTCAGCCCGTTGCTCCTCGTCATACGGGCCGAGCAGGTCGGTGAGCTCCTCCTACGTGACGACCTGTTCGACGATTTCTGCGTCCTCCCGGCCCGTCCCGACGAGTTGACGGCCCGGTTGCAGCACCTCTTCTGGCGCAACGGGCAGAGCATGCGTCCCGACCTGATCGAGTACGGGCCGCTGATGCTCAACCTCGAGACGTATCAGGCGGCCGTGGCCGGACGGGTGCTCGACCTCACCTACATGGAGTACGAGCTCCTCCGGTTCCTGGCCGGCCACCCGGCCAAGGTCTTCACCCGCGAGACGTTGCTCAGCCGCGTCTGGGGCTACGAGTACTACGGCGGCGCCCGCACGGTCGACGTCCACATCAGGCGCCTCCGGGCCAAATTGGGCGAAGAGCACGCACACCTGATCCAGACCGTGCGCTCGGTGGGATACCGCTTCGGCCAGGTGGCCTGGCATCCGGGGCTGAACCAGCGCAACGCTGGGGCCGCCGGCAACGCGGCCGCCGGCAGTGGGACGGGCGGCGGCGGCTGACGTCAGGTCGTGGGGAACGACCCGAGGTAGGGCGCCGCGCCGAAGCTGTACACGCCGCCGGCCGAGCCGACCAGCCAATAGCCCGGTCCGGGTCCGAACGTCGCCATGCCGTGGATCGCCTGGTGGGGGGGGTCGGCCCCGGTCGAGCCCTCGAAGGCGGCGTCGCCGAACGTGAAGATGCCGCCGTCGCCGGCCACGAGCCAGTACCCGCCTCCATCGGCGGTCGCCGCCATGCCCATGATGGGCTGGTTGAGCTTCATGGCCCCTGTCGACCCGAAGAACGCGGCGTCGCCGAAACTGAAGATGCCGCCGTCACGGGCCACCAGCCAGTAGCCCTTGCCATCGGGGGTGGCCGCCATGCCCACGATGGGCGCGTTCAGCTTCTGGCCGCCCATTGAGCCGAAGAAGGCGGCGTCGCCGAAACTGAAGACCCCGCCGTCGCCGGCCACCAGCCAGTAGCCCTTGCCATCGGAGGTGGCCGCCATGCCCACGATGGGAGCATTGAGCCTCATCCCCCCGGTGGACCCGCGGAAACCGGCGTCGCCGAAGCTGGAGACCCCGCCGTCGCCGGCGACCAGCCAGTAGCCATTGCCATCAGGCGTGGGAGCCATGCCCACTATGGGCGCATTGAGCTTCTGGCCGCCCATTGAGCCGAAGAAGGCGGCGTCACCGAAGGTGAAGACCCCGCCATCGCTCGCTACCACCCAGTAGCCGTTTCCATCTGGGGTCCCGTCCATCGTGACCGCCGGCGGTGGCTGGGCCGGCAGCGAGCCGATGGAAATCGGGACACGGGCCACGTCGCCGGCCAGGTCGCCTACTGCGATCTGGCAGACATCGCCCGCCAGCTGCTGGGCCGGCGTCGGGGGACAGGGGTACGCGGCGGCGTCAACCGAGGCCGGATTGCCGGCGCTGTCCGTGCCGGGGCTGGGTGGGCCCGTGACCCCCTGCGATACCTGGTACCTCAGGGAGAAGGTGCCGGTGGGGCTGGTCTGGACGAGTTGCGGTGTGGCGCAGCTCACGGCAACCGCGACTTCTCCGGCGTACTCGACCGTCGGCTGGGCGGGGTCGTCGTTGCACTCCAGGGCCCCGACCAACTGGTCAGGCAGATAGTTGGTGCCGGTGATCTCCGTGGTGCTCCCGGCGATCAGACCGGTTGAAGGAGAGAGGGTGATCGCGGGCAGCGGGACGGCCCCGGTGATGGTGAGGGTGACCGAGGCCAGATCGTCCGCGCCGTCTTCGACCAGGACGACACACGAGCCGCCTGCGGCCAGGTTCGCCGCGGTGGGCGGGCATGGATAGGGCGCACTCTCGGTGCTTCCCTCGAGGTTGCCCTCGGCAATGGAGACCGACGTCTGCATCGCCCCCGAAGCGTCGGTGACCGCGAGGCCCGGGCTCCCCCCGCCCAGCGGGACAGTGGTCGGCGTCGTGGTCGGCGTCGTGGGCAGGACCGGCGGAGGCGCTGAGGTCGTGGTCGTGGTCTGCCTGCAGCCAATCGGAAGATTCGGCGTGCTCCCTTGGCCCGGCGGCTCACCCGGGGTCATGTTGCACTCGAGGGCCAGCCAGGGCGAATCGGGCGTGAACCCCGCGCCGCTCACCTGGACCATCTCCCCACTCGACAGGTTGGTCGACGGAACCGCGGTGATGGTTGGCGCAGCTGTGACGGGTGGCGCGAAGGTCAGGGGGACGGAGGCGTTGTTGCCGTCGCTGTCACCGACGGTCAGTTGGCAGATGTCGCCGTCCGCCTGCTGGGCGGGTGTCGGTGGGCAGGGGTACAGAGCGGCATCGGCGGCCGCACTGTGGCCGGCACTGTCGGTACCGAGAGCAGGCGGCCCGACCACACCCGTGTGAACGACGAACGACGTGCTCAGGGTGCCGGTCGACGAGAATTCGTCAAACTGCGAGCTATTGAACGGGTACGAAGCGCCGAACGCGGGAACATCGCAACTGACCAGTACGGCGAAACCGTCGAGGGGGACGGTCGGTTGCCCGGGAGCATCGTTGCACTCGACCGGACCGCCCACCGTGTTCGGCGCATAGCCCGACCCGGTCACGGCGAGCAGCTGACCATCCAACAACCCGGTCGTGGGGCTGACCTGGATCGAGGGTGTCGTCGCACTGGCCAGCGGTGCTCCGACGAAGACCAAGGCGGACAGCATCAGCGCGGCTGCTGCCCCCGTCACCACGAGACGTCTTTTCACGGCCCCCCACTTTCACGCACCACCCTCATGTCTTTGACGCACCACGCTCACGAATGGTTCACCGGACGATGCGAATAATCTCGATCAGAGGCCGAGTGGTTCGGGCTCCGACCCTTCGGGCACGTAGGCCCAGGCTTCGACCTCCACCCGCGCCCCCGCGGGCAACGCGGCGACGGCGACGGCCGAGCGGGTCGGCCGATCGGTGAAGTACTCGGCAAAGACCTCGTTGACCGCCGCGAACTCGCCCATGTCGACCAGGTACAGGGTGGTCTTGACCACGTCGCCCATCGTGGCGCCCTCGGTGCGCAAGACGGCGGCCACGTTCTCGAGCGCCTGGCGCAATTGGGGGACCGTTCCCCCTTTCACCAGGGCCGACGCCCCACTGTCGTCGGTGGACAGGCCGATCTGCCCCGATGTGATCACCCAGGGCCCGGCGCGGCGGACGGGGGCGTACGGACCCAAAGTCGGACTCATGTGTTCTCCTCCTGCTGACCCGGATTGGAAGCTGTTGCGCCCCTTCTACCCGCGCCGCCGCGCCGGGTCGGCCATTGCGGGGGTGCGCCCTCGGCGATCCACGCCGCCGCGGCCGTGGCCGCGAAGACAGCATCGGAGCAATTGACGGGCCAGCGATCTTCTGCGTGCAGGACCACTTCGACCTGGGGCATGTCGCGGGCGGCCAGAATTCCGAAGGAACGGATGGTGAGGTCCAGCGGCTCCCCCACCGCGTCGACCGCGATCCCCTCGGACCAGACCAGGCCCAGCGCCTGGTGGACCGCACCCAGCACGTAGGAGCGCAACGTGACCGGGTCGAGGATCTCTCCCGCCCACACCTCGACCGTGACGGTTCCCCGGCCATGGGGGCCTCCCTCTCGCTCCAGGCTCACGGCGGCGCGCCCGCCGCCAGGGATGCTGACGTCGACCTGGCCCCGGCCCGACTCCTCCGGGGCCGGCATCGGGCGGAGCCCACCGAGAACGCGCAGCGCGCGCTGAGCCGCCACCACTTCGACCCAGCCCGCTCCCCGGAGCTCGTTCCCCACCGGGGGCCCGAGGATGTCGACCTCCTCGACGGCCACCTCGGGCGCGATGGCGCCCAGTCGCGCCCGCACGTCGCCCAGGTCGGGTGAGCCGGGCGTGCGGCCGATCCGCACGACGCCGGAACCGTCCGTCCGCAGCCCGAGGGAGAGCGGTGGTCGCTTCGGCCCGAAGCGGACAACGTCCTCGCGGCTCCAGAGCACGCGCACCGGGTGCTGCCATTGCGTGGCGAGCGCACGCGCCCGCGCGGGGACCGGACTCCGGCACTTACCACCGAAGGCGCCCCCGTTGGCCAGCGGCGTCGCCGGTTCGGCGTCGGGAGGACACCAGCTCGCGTCCGGCTCGACATAGGCCGGTTCCACCCACGTCGTCTGCAGCGTGAGCGCCCAGTCCCCGTCGGGGACCGCCACGGGATAGGCCAGCGGCATGGTGCTGTGACGGCCCTGCACTTTCTTCGCCCCCGCTCGGGCTGCGTCCAGACCTCGTACGGGCGCCGCCTCCGCCGCTCCCAATTGCACCAGGCAGCCTGCCGGGGCGCAGTCGTCCGCGAAGCCTCCACCGCCCAGGACGACATCGGGGCCGGATCTCTGCGACGTGGCTCCCTCGAGCTGAGCCCTCCACTGGGTCAACAGCTGGTCGGCGACAGGAACGGGTTGGACGGGGGTCGTACCGCCGCCCTCCGTCCCTCCAATACCGAGGGCGGCGCACCCGGCTTCGACGATGGACTGCCACCCGGTGCACCGGCAGAGGTGCGCCAACAAGGCCGATTCGACCGCGTGGCGGGTGAGGGGCCGGTTGCCGTGTTCGAGCGCGGCCAAGCGCAACATGATCCCCGGAGTGCAGAAACCGCACTGGCTGGCCCCGGCGGCCAGAAAGGCATCGACCCAGCGAGTCTGGAGCTCGGGATTGAGCCCTTCCACGGTGGTGACGGAGCGCCCGGCGACGCGCCGCACCGGAGTGACACAGGCGACCCGCGCCCCGCCGTCCACCCAGACGGTGCAGCACCCGCACTGACCCTGCGGACTGCAGCCGTCCTTGACGGAGCGGCACTGCAACTGCTCGCGGAGCGCGTCGAGGAGAGAGGTCCCACGGTCGTCATGGACCTCGACGGGGTGTCCGTTGAGGGTGAAGGAGACGGCTGTCGCCGTGGGGGTGCCGCTCAGCTGAACGAAGAGCCACAACCGCAGGTGCGGGTGGCGTTCGGGTTCACGATGTGGAACCCGGCCCCCTGCAGCCCGTCGCTGTAGTCGAGCGTCGAGCCGACAAGAAGCTCGGCGCTGGCCGAGTCGACGACGACCCTGACCGTCCCGAACTCGCGCACCACGTCGTCGGCCATCACCTCGGAGTCAAAGAACATTTCGTAGCTGTACCCCGAACACCCACCCGGCTTGACGGCCACACGGAGGGCCAGCGACTCGCCTTCCTCCTGGGCTAACAGCTCGGCCACTTTGGTGATGGCAACATCGCTGAGGGTGACCGGTGCTGGCTTCTTGCCGATGTTGACCGACGTGGTCATGGTGGTCACAGGGAGCCTCCTTGTCGCGCCGCTGGCGCTGGCCGCCCCGCCGCACTGTGCTGCGGGAATGCCCCCATGTTACCGGTGTCTCCACACGGTCTGTCCATACGGGGCCGACAGAACGACGGGGAGATGACCCCCGAAGTGGCCCCAGGATCGGAATTCACCTGCACGCAGGTAGAATGCTTCCATGAGTCCCGGGTCAGCACCCACTCCTCTCACCCCCGCCCCCGAGCGTGAGGAAGAGGTGCGCCAGAGTCTGCGCGCCGTGATCGACCCCGAGCTGGGCGACACCATCGTCGACCTGGGCATGGTTCGCGCCATCACCGTCTCGGGCGACGAGGTCGTGGTCGACGTGGCCCTGACCATCGCCGCCTGTCCCTTGCGCTCCCAGATCGAGCGGGACGTCCGGGGCCAGATCGAAGCCCTGGACTGGGTGCGCACCCTTGCTATCCGCATCGCCACCATGGATGCCGCGGAACGTGCGGCGGTGATGGCGCGGGCCCGCTGGAAGGCCCGCGAGGACGCCCCGGAAACGGCTATCCCCGCCACGACCCGTGTCCTGGCGATCGCCTCAGGCAAGGGCGGGGTCGGCAAGTCCTCGGTCACGGTCAACCTGGCCGTGGCCCTGGCCCGGAGGGGCCTCACCGTCGGCATCCTCGACGCAGACATCTGGGGTTTCTCCGTTCCCCGCCTCCTCGGAATGGAGGGCGGGGTCGAAGCCCGGCAGGGAAAGATGGTCCCCCTGGAACAGAAGGTGGGCGAGGGCCTGGTGCGGGTTCTCTCCATGGGGTTCCTGGCCGACGAGGAGCAGGCCATCATGTGGCGGGGCCTGGTGTTGAACCGGGCCGTGCAGCAATTCCTCCAGGACGCACATTGGGGAGACCTCGATTACCTGCTGATCGACCTGCCCCCCGGTACCGGCGACGTGCAGATGGGGTTGGCCCGCCTGCTTCCCCGCACGGAGATGCTGGTCGTCACGACACCGCCACTGGCGGCCCAGAAGGTGGCCGCCCGGGCCGCCGACATGGCGCGCAAGGGCTACCTCCGCGTGGCCGGGGTCATCGAGAACATGAGCGACTTCACCTGCGAGCACGGGACCACGTACGCCCTGTTCGGCTCGGGCGGAGGAGCCCGTCTGGCCCATGGGCTCGGCGTCCCGCTGATCGGCTCCATCCCCCTCCACCCAGATCTGGCTGCGGCCGGCGATGCCGGGACACCGGTGGCGGCCGGCGTAGGCGAGCTGGCCCCGCTCTTCGCCGAATTGGCCCGGGTGGTGGCCGAGGAAGTGGCCCCCCTCCTCGAGACCTCGTCCTGCTCGGCCCGGCTCGTCGAGCGGGTGGAAGCCGCCGTGGCCAGCGGAGAACACCAGCTCGACTGAGCCACCTCGGCTACGCCGGCGCCACCCAGCGCCAGCGGGTCGTGATCGTGTCCTGCCCCAGGGGCTCTTCAGACGCTTCGGCGCGACTCGGTCCCACCCCGGTATCGGGCACGGGCGGGATCACACAGAGCCCTCCTCGGAATTGGCGGCGCGGGAAACGGCCCGTATGGCCTCGTTGAAGTCGCCGGTGGCACCGGTCAGTGCGCTGTCGTCGCCGGCGGGCACGTCGTCATACCCTTCGTCGCCCGGCAGCACGATCCGCACCCCGTTCCCGACACCGTCCCCGTCGGCGATCACCCGGGGCTCAATGGTGGGGACCGAGCGTGACGCCTTCTCGGCCGCCTCCAGCAGCTCGGCGCTCGTGGCGAAACGGCTGATGGCCTGGAGGTTGCGGATGGTCGGGAAGATCAACTCGAAGACGCCCTTGCGATGACCCTCCAGAGCCCGACGCGGCGAGATCCACGTGTCGGCAATGGTCTCCCCGGCGTCGTGGGCCGCCTGCTGTCCCAGCGGGGCTGCAGCCACGAAGAACCGGGTGTCGTAACGGCGCGGTGCGCCCCGGGGGGTGATCCAGTGGGCGAAGTAGTGGACGTCGCCCACCAGGAGTTGCAGCTTCTCGTCGCGACAGAGGTCGAGGAAGCGCCGTCTCCCCTTGTTGACCAGGGCACGCTCGGCCACGAAACGGGCCTCTTCCTCCTCGTCGCCGGCCAGTAACGGCGGACCCGCCGGACGTGTGGCCAGCAGGAGCCCCGCCTCCTCGAATGTCTCACGCAACGCCGCCACCCAGTAGGCCAGGCCTCCACTCTCGATGCCCAGCAAGATGCTGGCCTCCACGTCGGCCCGGCCCTGCGACAGGGCTTCGGCCTCCGGGCCCCCGTCGAGTGGATCCACCGCGCCGCCCGGAAACACGTAGGCACCGCCGACGAAGTCGGACTGCAGGTTGCGCCGGACCATCAGCACCTCGAGCGCACTGCCGCCGCTCTCCGGATTGGCCGCGTCGCGCACCAGCATGACGGTTGCCGCGGGCCGGATGACCACCTCGTCGGGAGGCACGCGGGCAGCTCCTGCACCCGGACGGTCGGCGCGCTCGGGAGGGGAAGAAGCCACATGGCGAGGCTACTGGCACACGGCTGAGCGCCCCCAGAAGAACCAAAACCCTCGTCTACGCTGATGCCTCCCATGAGTCTCGACGCCCCCGAGCAGGCGGAGTCGCCCGTCGTGCACACGATCCCCCGGCGTTACGTCGCCTTGGGGCTCATCGTGCTCGCCATCATTCTGGTGGGCGCGCTCATCGTGATCCGCAACGCAGACCAGACGGGCGACACGTCGGACACAGAAACCGTCACACCCGCCCCCACCTCCGTGATTGCGGCTCTCTCCCAGATCCCTGCCGCCACCACCAACGGAGTGGGGGTCACATCGCCCGACAACCCGATCACCCCGCCCACGGCCACGGGCAACGCGTCCCTCTGGGAAAGCTCGACGCAGGGCGCCGGCCCCAGGCCGGTCGTCTTCTTCTATGGCGCGGAGTTCGCGCCATACGCCGCAGCCGAGCGCTGGCCCGTCGTCATCGCGTTGGCCCGGTTCGGCACCTTCACCCAACTCGGGCTCATGCTGTCAAGCTCCTCGGTGGCCTTCTCCAACACGGCGACCTTCACGTTCTGGCATGCCCAGTACTCCAGCCTCTGGGTCGACCTGCAGGCCGACGAGCGCTACAGCTCGCTCGACCCGACCGGTGGTGGTTACACCGCATTGCAGGCTCCCACCGCCCGGCAGTCGGCCTCGGTCGCGGTCTACGACACCTCCGCCAAGACGTTTCCCCTGCTCGATATCGCGAACCACTACGTGCTGATTGGATCGAGCTTCTCACCCACCGTCCTCGGCGGTCTCTCCCAATCCCAGATCGCCGACGACCTGGCGTACCCCGCCAGCCCTGTCACCCAGGCCATCATGGCTTCGGCGAACGAGATCACGGCTGCGATCTGCTCCGTGACCGGCGAACGGCCGACCGCCGTCTGCAGCGCCCACGGTGTCAGGGCGGCCGATGCCAAGATGAAAATCCGCCAAGCGGGATAGGAACCCCCTCCACGAGGGTCAGTCAGCGGCTGGTCTCAGCTGGCCCGGCGGTCGAGCACCAGTTTGCGCTCCACCTCGTTGAGACCGCCCCATATGCCATGGGGCTCCCGAATACGGATGGCGTATTCGAGACAGTCCCCCCGCACGTGACACTGGTGGCATATCTCCTTGGCCCGGAGCTCTCGCGCTGCTTTCTCTTCCTTACGTTCAGCGTGAGACGGCGGAAAGAACGCCGACGCTTGCGGTCCCCGACAGGCTGCTTTGACCTGCCACGTGTCTAGTCCTTGGCGCATGTGACCCCCAGAATGGGTACTTCGTACCCCCCGCTCGTCAACATACTGCCGGGGTGCCACCGCATCAAGGGCCCTGAACTGGATCTTTAGTTCATCAGCGCTCCCTGGGACCAAAGCCCCAACTACGCTCGGCCGGACATGGACGTGGGGATTTTCTGTGCGCAAAGCCACGTTCTGATCGTGGCCGGCAAGGGAGGCGTCGGGAAAACGACGATGGCAGCCGCTCTGGCCCGGATGGCTTCGCAGACCGGTCGCTCGGTGCTCATCGTCGAGTTGGAAGGGAAGTCCGGCATCACGGGAGCCTTCGGCCTGGACCAGGACCTGGGCTACGAAGAGATGGAGCTCCAGCCGGCCCACGGCCCTGAGCAGGGGGCTGTGCTGGCCCGACGGATCACGCCTGACGACGCGCTGGTGGAGTACCTCGAAGACCACGGGCTGCGGCGGGTCTCCAAGCGTCTCGTCAGTTCCGGGGTGGTCGACGTCGTCTCGACCGCCATCCCCGGTATCCGCGACGTACTCGTGCTCGGCAAGATCAAACAACTCGAACGCGAGGAGGTCGCCGACCTGATCGTGGTCGATGCCCCCGCAACCGGCCATGCCATCACCTTTCTCACCTCGGCCAGCGGGCTCGTCAATGCCGCCCGGGGCGGACCGCTCCGCACCCAGGCCAGCGACGTGGTCGACCTCTTGGCCGACCCGTCGCGTTGCCGGGTGATGTTGGTCACGCTCCCCGAGGAGATGCCCGTGAGCGAGACGGTCGAGTCCGCCTTCACACTGGAGGACAAGGCCGGCGTCCAGTTGGGCCCGGTGATCGTCAACGCCACCGACCCCGACCCGGTCGGTCTCGAGCGATCGGCCCAGGAGGCCGCGGCCGGGCTCGACATCGACCCGGCCGTCCTCACCGCCCTGGAAGAGGCGCGGGTCTTCCGCCTCCAGCGCCACGCTCTTTCGGCCTCCCAGATAGAGCGATTGGCCCGGGACCTTCCCCTGCCGCAGCTCCTCGTGCCGCGGATGGAGACCCAGGACATCGGTCTGGCCGAGACGGACCGGTTGGCGGAGGCCCTGGCCCACGCCATCGGCCAACTCGCCCCTGAGGTCCCGGTCCCATGAGCGAGGCCGGTCCCACGAGTGAGGCAGTACGCAGGCTGAACTCGTTGGTCGCCGAACGCAGCGTCATCGTGTGCTGCGGTTCGGGCGGCGTCGGCAAGACCACCGTCTCGGCCATCTTCGCCCTGGCGGCGGCGCGCGCGGGACGGCGGGCCTGCGTGGTCACGGTGGACCCGGCACGGCGGCTGGCCGACTCGTTGGGCATGCAGTCCCTTCCCAACACGCCGACCGAGGTCGAAGGCGACTGGCCGGGGCATCTCCATGCGCTGATGCTCGACACCAAGGGGACGTTCGACGACCTGATCCACACCTACTCCCGCACCTCCGAGCAGGCGGAGGGCATTCTGGCCAATCGGCTCTACCAGAACCTGGCCAGTGCCCTGTCGGGCACCCAGGAGTACATGGCCATGGAAAAGCTCAACGAACTGGTCGAGTCGGGTGCGTTCGACGTCGTGGTGGTGGACACACCTCCCACCCGCAACGCGCTCGACCTGCTCGACGCGCCGCGCCGGCTGACCCGATTCCTCGAGAACCGGATCTTTCGCGCCTTGCTCTTTCCCACACGCGTGTCGTTGCGGGCGGTGGGTCTGGCCACCCAGGCCCTCCTGCGCACGCTGTCCAAGGTGGCCGGGGCCGAAATCGTGCAGGATGCGGTGGCCTTCTTCCAAGCGTTCGAGGGCATGGAAGAGGGCTTCCGGACCCGGGCCGGGGCCGTGCGCGAGCTCCTGGCCGATCCCATGACGGCGTACGTGCTGGTGACATCAACCCGGCCCGACGCCATTGCCGAGGCCACGTTCTTCGCCCAAAAGCTGGCGGAGCGCGAGATCGCACCCGCCGCGCTGATCGTCAACCGCATCCATCCCCGCTTCGGACCCCCCGTCGCTCCAGCCCCGGTCGCTCCTTCCCCCGCCCGCCCCTCGGGGGCCTTGGCCGCGCTCGAGGCGAACCTGGCCACACTGAACGACGTCGCCCGGCGCGAGGAGGGCTCCTACGCCGCGCTGGCGACCGAGGTGGAACCGGCGGTGGTGGGGCGGATCCCGCTCTTCGGCCAGGACGTGCACGACCTGGGTGGGCTCCAGCGCGCGGCAGACGTGTTGTTCGGCTGACCGTCGGATGGCCCGGTGGGTGGACCGACGCACCGGACCGTGACCGCCGACGTGGCAGCCGGGCGACCGGCTCGGGCCGAGCTACCGCACCCCGTCTGCGGTCCGATAGTCTGCTCCCGTGCAGACCATTCTGGTCGCCAGCGATGCGCCCACCCTCCGTCGGGAGATCGAGGCGGTCATCAGCGGCCCCGACGTGACAGTTGATGCCGTGACCTCAGGACCTGAGGTGGTGGCCTTCGTGACGCAAGAGTCGCCCGATCTGGTCATCGTCGACATGCAGATGGGCAACATGGGCGGCATGGCCGTGTGTCACGAGCTGCGGCTGCAGGAGTCGTATGACGCGCTGGACCACGTGGCCGTGCTCATGTTGCTGGACCGGCGGCCCGATGTCTTCCTGGCCCGGCGGTCCGGAGCCGAAGGGTGGCTGGTCAAGCCTCTCGACCCCCTGCGCCTGCGGCGAGCGGTCAACGCCCTCCTCGCCGACGGGACCTACGCCGACGATTCCTACACGCCCGTGCCCGTGCTGGTGGGCGCCGGACCCCAGCTCCAGGCGGGCGACGAACCCACGAGCTGATCCGACACCCCGTGTCGACCCCTCGGGAGACGCAGCCTGCAGTTGATCCGCCCCGCCGAGCTCGTCGGCCCTGGCGCCGAACGACGCGGCGGGGGGAAGTGCCGCAGTCCCCGAAGGACGCTGAGGCCTCCGAGCAGGAGCGGATCATCATTGAGGCCCTGGCCGACCTGCGGGACATGGACGTGCGCGAGGTCATGACCCCACGGGTCGACGTGACCTTCCTGACCATTCCCGTCCAAGCGGATGACATCGCCCGCGCCGTGCGGACGTCGGGCCACAGTTGCTTCCCGGTGGTCCACGATGACCTCGACGACCTGATCGGCATCCTCTTCGTCAACGACATCTTCCGGACCGGGAAGGACGGCCCGTTGAGCCGCGACGCCACGGACCCCAGTCCACTGGAGATCTCCCGCAAGGTGCGTCAGCCGTATCTCGTTCCCGAGTCGCTGGGCGTTCTCGAAGCCCTCGCCGACATGCGCAAACACCGCCGGGCGGTGGCCGTGGTGGTGGACGAGTACGGCGGCGTGGCGGGGATCCTCACCGTCAAGGACCTCCTCGAACCCTTGGTGGGCGACCTGCACGACGAATTCGACGAGGTCGAAGAGCCGATGATCGTCCGGGTCGACGGCACACGCTGGCTCATCGACGGCCAGACCAACGTCGACGTCGTCCGTGAGCGCCTCGGCATGGATCTGCCCGACGGCGAGTACGTGACCCTGGGCGGACTCCTCTTTGCCCGCTTCGGCCACATCCCGACGGAGGGCGAACAGGTCCGGGTGGGCGATTGGGACCTGCGCGTGGTCGAGATGGACAAGCGCCGGGTGGCCCAGGTGGTGGCCACGTCGCTCGGTACGACCCCCTCCGCACCGGACGCCGAAAGTCCACCGGACTCAGAAGGCTAAGGTGACTGGCCTGCTTCCTTCGGGAGGCGGACGGGCTGTGGCGCAGCTTGGTTAGCGCGCTGCGTTCGGGACGCAGAGGTCCCCGGTTCAAATCCGGGCAGCCCGACCAGAAGTCCCTGGTCAGGGCCTCAGGATTCTGAGGTGCCTGGCTCTTGAGAAGGGTTGGCGCGCAACTGGCGCGGAGTTTTCGTGCCTGGGGCCTTTTGGTGCAATTCGCCGAAAAACCTCTCGCCAATCACGTCCGCTGCTGCCCTGTCTATTGATGCCGGAGCGGATGCGCAGACGGCCAGCGTCATGCGGGGGTCGGCATGGCCCAGGCGAACCTGGGCCGTCTTCACGTCAATTCCCCCGACGACGAGTGTGGTGGCGTTCAGCCGGCGCAGGTCGTGGAAGCCGGCGCCCTCACAGCCGGCTTCCTTGGCGGCCGGGAGCCATACCCGCCGGCGCCAGTTCGAGTAGCGCAGCGGACCGCCGTCATCGTCGGTGAAAATGAGCGCCTGGGTGTCGGCGGTAGGACTTGGAACTGCGCTTTAACAAATGCCCTGGCGGCAGTGATATTCAATTTTGCGACTAGCGGCGGCGAAATGGCTGCGCTGCTTGTCGTGACTACACTGTAGTCATGGTGAATCCCGTATCGATCCGCTTCCGGCGGGCCGAAGTGCTCGACCAGCTCAAGGCTGAAGCCGGGGCCCGACACGTCTCGTCCTCGGCCCTGGCCGAAGAGCTCATCGAGGAAGGGTTGCGGTCCCGTCGCCATCCCCTGGTCATCTTCCGGGACGGCCCCACGGGCCGACGGGCTGCCCTGGCGGGTGGGCCGGACGTATGGGAGGTCATCGGCGGCGTCGTCGGCGGTGACGTGCCGACTGGCATGCGCATCAAACGTGCCGTGGAGCAGTTCGGTCTCTCCGCGCAACAGGTCAGTGCGGCGCTGGACTACTACGCGTCATTCACGGCCGAGATCGACGATGAGATCGCAGCCAACCTGAGGGCGGCCGCCGAGGCCGAGGTGGCCTGGCGTCGGCGCCAGGACCTCCTTTCAGGGTGAAGCATTTGCTCGATGTGCACCACTCCCGCATCGCTGCCGAACGCCTACGAGCGACCGGCCACGATGTGCAGGGGGCCGCCGACGATCCGGAGCTGGCCGCAGTCCCCGACGAAGAGCTCTTGCGACGGGCAAGCGCCGACGGCCGGGCCGTGGTCACCGAGAACGCCAAGGACTTCGACCGTATCGTGCGTTCCTGGGTGGCGACCGGCGAGCACCATGCCGGGGTGATCTTCACGTCGCCCCGGCGGTTTCACCGTGGAAGCACCAGCTATCCCGAAAATGTGATCGTGGCCCTCACGCACTTTCTCGGCATGCCCCCTGTCGCCGAACTCGACTGGGTGCACTGGCTGGAGTGACGCTGCACCCTCGTTTTGCGACCCTCGAGCGCCACGGGACCGTCGAACGAGTGCGATAAAGGGTTTGTATTTTGTGGGTGCTGTGTTACAGGGAACGCACCCACCCATGCATTGGAACGGTCTTTGCACGTAGGCCGGCCGCATGGCGCCCGGCCAATTCCATTATGAAATGACGGACGGTTGACGACGCAGCCCTCAAGGGTGCGCTCCGCCGGCCTACGGCCGCCCTTGACCGCCGCTCCTCCCGGCCCGGGCTCGGACACCGTAATACGGTATTGCCGCAATACGGCTAAACTGTCATCATGGAGAAAGAGGCGAACTTCGTCACCGTCCAAGCCAGAGGGGTGATTGCCATCCCGCCGGCGCTCCGGCGCCAGTTCGGGCTGGACCGTCCCGGAGCGCAAGTGGAAGTCATCGAACGTGACGGTGAGATCGTCCTACGTCCACACGTTCCCGTCCCGTCTGATCAAGCGTGGTTCTGGACCGAACGATGGCAGAAGATGGAACGCCAAGCCGACGCTGACGTCGCCGCAGAGAAGGTCGCCTCGTTCGAGAACGTCGATGACTTCCTAGCCGACCTTGATTCGTGAGGTTCGAGCGGACCGACGTCTTCAAGTCCGACTACAAACGGCTAGCGAACTCCAACCGAGAGCTCTTTCGCCGAGCGGCCCGAGAATTCAACGATGCGTGTGTTCAGTTCGTTGTGGCCAACGATCCCGCATCGTGGCCGGCGAAACTGCGAGTGAAGTCGGTAGTCAACGCTCCTGGCGTTTTCGAACTGACGTGGAGCTTCAGCGGAACCGATGGCCGAGCTACGTGGGAGTGGACCACCGTCACTGATGCCAAGGGTATTACTCATCCAGCGGTGCGTTGGCGACGACTTGGCGATCACGAGATCTTCCGAAACCCATGAGGTGAACATCGGGTCGAAGTCTCTGTTGGTTGTCTTCTTTTGGATGTTCTGACGGAGTGTGTCGCCCTGCGCCGCAGACGCTCAGCGCTCGTAAACCTCCCGGCGGTGAGCCATCCGGAGTACGAGAACGAGGAGCTCGCTGTCGTGGATCTCGTAGATCACGCGGTAGTCGCCGGTGCGTACCCGCCACTCTCCCGCTCCGCCGACAAGGCGAGTGGCAGCTGGCGGTAGAGGATCCTCGGCCAGCAATTCGATCGCTGCTTGGATCCGGCGCCTGACGTCCGGGTCGAACTTACGGAGCTGGCGTGCGGCCGCTGGGGACAGCGAGACCGAATAGCTCATACCAGGCCGAGGTCCGCCTTGACCTCGTCCCAGGGGATGGGCTCCTCCCCGGTTGCCTTCATCTCGGCACGCGCCGCCTCCGCCGCCCTGATGTCGGCCATATCCTCAGCGAGCTCAAGAATGCCCTCAAGGTCGTCGGCGTCGATTACTGCTGCGACTCGACGTCCACGTCGGGTCAGGTAGACCGGCTCGTGTTCGGTATGCGCATGATCAATGATCGCCGCAAGCCGCTTACGTGCCTCCGTGATATTGAGTGGCTCGGTCATGCTCATGTACATATTGTACATGAGCGCCCTGAGATGTACATATCTGTTTTTCGGTTGATCAGCACTTCGCAGCCGAGTGAAATGGCGCGGAACGTGGCGAGCAGCGGTATTCGGCGGTACGGAACGGTCACTGCTGAACACAGATCAATAGTCATTGAACTGGACTTTTACAGGATAACGGCCATCGACAGGACCGGCGAATTTCGGCCAGGCTCTGTTCGGGACGCAGTGGTCCCCGGTTCAAATCCGGGCAGCCCGACCAAAAAAACCAGGTCAGGGCCTCAGGATTCTGAGGCGCCTGGCTCCTCTCGGATGGTTGCGTCGTAGCGCCTCATGACGCATCTCGGACCACCTCGTAGGTGAGCAAAGGCAGGCCCTCGCCGACGGTCTGGGTGTGGACGAGGCGCAGAGGTGTCGTGTCACTTGTCTCGCCGAAGAGGCGCTCGCCCGCTCCGAGCACGACTGGGAAGATCACGAGCCGAAACTCGTCGACCAGGCCCTCCTCGATCAGCGCGCGCACCAGCTGGAAGCTCGCATAGACGATGATGTCTCCGTCGATCTGCTCCTTCAGCGTGGAGATCTCTTTGACTATGTCGTCCCGGAGGACGGTCGAGTTGGACCACTTGGGCTCCTCCAAGGTGGATGACACGACGTACTTGGGCAGGCTGTTCAACCGGTCCGCCCATTCTCCAGTCCGACTCAGCCACAGAGTGGCGAACCACTCGTCGCTCTTGCGGCCCAGCAGTATGGCCTTGGAGTGCAGCGCCTCGTTGGTCTCGACGGCGGCCCAAGCTTCGAGGTCCTTGCCCCCGAACTGAGCGAACCAGCCTCCGTGTCTGAAGCCCTCCCGGCCGTCCGGGTCCTGGACGACCCCGTCGAGCGAGACGTTGGTGGTGACGACAATCTTTCCCATGTTTCGTTTCTCCTCATGTGGGTGTTTGTGATTCGAAGAGGTAGACCCCGCGACTGCGGGAAACTGGGCGCTCATCGACCGCCCAGTTCGCCCTTCGGCCGGTGTCTCAATGAGGATGGGATGGCAGCAGAACACGGGAAGAGAGGTGCGGTGACTGCAGTGACGGCTGACTTGATCTCAAGGGCGCGAGCCGGCGACGACGATGCGTTCCGCCAGCTCACCGAGCCGTACCGCCGCGAGCTGCACGTGCATTGTTACCGGATGCTCGGATCCTTCCAGGACGCAGAGGACGCGCTCCAAGAGACGCTCCTGGCCGCCTGGCTGGGTTTCGGAAGGTTCGAGGGACGCTCCTCGCTGCGCACCTGGCTCTACCAGATCGCCACCAACCGGTGCCTGAACGCCCGTCGGTCGGCCGGCCGACGCCCGGCCAAGGAGTGGGACGTGCCCAAGGTTGAACCGCCCGAGCCGACCCGTCTCGGAGAAGTGCTGTGGCTCGAGCCATATCCCGACACCCTCCTCGAGGGTGCTCTCAACGTGCCGCTCGGCCCGGAGTCCCGCTATGAACAGACCCAGTCCATCTCCCTGGCTTTCGTGACCGCCATTCAGGTCCTGCCACCGCGCCAGCTCACCGTACTCGTCCTGCGCGACGTCCTCGGCTTCCAGGCGAGTGAGGTAGCCAACATGCTGGGCTCGACCATCGATTCGGTCAACAGCGCGCTCAAGCGAGCGCGCTCCAGCCTGCAGCGGCGGTGGCCGCCGGCCGCCGGCTTCGTAGCGGCTCCGGGCCCCAATTCGCGTTCGGAGGACGACATCGTGGGAAAGTTCGTCAGCGCGTGGGAGTCCGCCGATGTCGACGCATTGGTGGAACTTCTTACTGACGACGTCTTCATGTCGATGCCGCCGATGCCGTTCGAATACGAGGGCCGGGATGCCGTGGCCAGCTTCTGCGCCAGCATCTTTGGCTCGGGCCGGCGTTTCGACCTCGTGCCGACTCGAGCCAACGGTCAGCCGGCGTTCGGGGCCTACGTGCGCGCTCCTGACGGCATCAGCTACGGCGTGGGCCTCTTCGTCCTCGCCCTCGCCGGTGACCGGATCTGTGCCATGACCCGTTTCGAGGACAATGTGCTCCAGTGGTTCGGGCTTCCGAGATCGCTGGCAAGGTGATGGTGCTGAACCTGGAGAAATGCGGTTGCTCGTGACCAGCCACGGGTGGCACCGCGAGCAAAAGCTGCCCGCATGTGAAAACCTCCTGTGCGCATGAAGCCTCGGGGACTGCGCCACTGGTCCCCTGCTTATCTGCCCATCACCGCAACGGGCCCACCATGAGGAGGCTGCAACGGATGCCGATCTACTACCACGAGACCATCGACGCTTCGATCGTTCGAGAGAAAGCATTGGCCTACCTCGACAAAGTCGGTAAAGCCGTGGAACGCACCAACGTTCCGGGCTCGCAGATGCGCAACCTCGGCAAGTGGGTGGTGAACTGGACGACCGGCCGTTGGATCCAAGTCGTGGGTCAATGGGAGATGACCAGTTGGGACTGGTTCGTCGAGCACTTCACCAAGACCAACTTGATGTTCGACCATCCCGAAGGTCAAGAGCAGTACCGCAGCGGAGGGTTCGATCGTCTGCTCAAGCCGTGGGAGGGGACGCCGACGCTCGACCAGATCATCGAAGAAGGACGGCGGGCGCCGTTCGTCCTCCAAGAGACCATCGGCGTCCCCGCTGGTTCGGCCCCGACGTACCTCGAATCGCTGCGGGCGTCAGCCACGGCCATCAAGGGAGCCGGACGAGGCATGCAGCTCCATGGGGCGTACGAAGTCCTCTTGCGCGACGAGTCCGAGGTCCTCGTCCAATGGGCCTTTGCCGACCTTTCGTCGTTCACTGCGGCGGTCGGTGACACCCGGGGGTTTCGCGAGCTCGCGGCGTGGCGCGAACAGGCTCGCGCCACCGAGCGTTCGTATATCGCGGCGCTGTTGGAACCGACGGAGTGGTCGCCGCTCCACTGACTCAGGTGAAGATCTCGCCCCCGTTGACGTCGATGGCCTGGCCGGTCATGGCCGATGACAAATCGGAAGCCAGATAGACGATCGATCCGGCCACCTCTTCGTCGCTGGGTATACGCCCGAGAGGGACCCGGGCGTTGAGCTCGTCGATGATGGTGTGTGGCGATACGCCACGGGCATCTGAGGTCATCTGCACGTAGACATCGACCGATGGGCCCGACATCCAACCAGGCACCACGGCGTTCACGCGTACGCCCGAGGGGCCGAGCTCGAAGGCGAGCACCCTCGTGGCAGTCAAGAGCGCTCCTTTCGAGATGGCGTATCCCCCTTGGAGGGGTTGGGGTCGCCGCGCCACCATTGACGCCACCATGACGACGGATCCACCCCCTCTTTCCTTCATGGCGGGGAGTGCCGCCCTGGTCATCTGCAGCGACCCGAAGAGATTGACGTCCATGATCTTTCTCCAGAAAGCCAGGTCCACGGTCTCGAAGCTCTGGAAGGCATCAAAGCGGAACGCATTGTTGACAAGCACGTCGACGCCCCCGAACTCCTCAGTGGCACGGATGATCAACTGCGCACATTGCTCAGGATCTGTGATGTCAGTGGGCACCGTGATGGCGCGGGCGCCCATTTCCCGGACCTCGCTCGCCACCTCGCTCAACGAGGATTGCCGACGAGCGGCCAGCACGAGATGCGCACCATGCGTGGCGAGGGCGCGTGCAGCTTGACGGCCCAAGCCGGGACCGACACCCGACACGATGCAGACCTTCCCGTGCAAGAGGCCGCTCGGAGAGATGCCTGTTGCAGGCGGGGGCATGGGCTCGCAGCGTATGTGACGGTCACAATCCGCGCCTGAGCCCACGTGCTGGCCGGCCCGCGGCCGATGCGGGATCATCGGTAGGTAAGAATGCGCCGGATGGACATCGCGCCTTCCGATCACCCCCTCGATGCGTCCGGCCGAATACGGTCGACGGCTTGACTCGCCACGCGAACATCCACATGGGCCTGAGGCTGATCCTCACGCGAGTCGACGCGACCAGTTGGACCCACCATGCCATCCCCACCGATGGCTCCTAAGCACGCGGCGCGGTCATCCACTCATCGTCGCAAGCGAGGTCCGGCAGCTGCCGGAGTTCGAGACCCTGGTGGGCAGGTCGCCGTCAGGGCCGACGCGGTCGGAGCGACAACACATCGGAGATCTGGCCGCGCCCGGCGGTACGCCGTTGTCGCAGCGCTGATCCTCCTTCTCGCGGCAATCGGGGCCGGCGCAGGCTACGAGTGGTCGCGCCCGATCCCCCCTCCGGTATTCCACGCCAGCCTGTCCGATTCCCTGCACCTCCCCGGTAGTTCCCCTTCGCTGCCGTGGCCGACAACCGGTTCGGCGGCATTGACGATGGAGGGCATGGGAAGTCTCGGTCAGGACGGGAGCACGCACCCCGTGCCCATCGCCAGCATCACCAAGGTCATGACGGCGTATGTGGTGCTCACGGATCACCCCCTCGGTCCCGGTACCGCCGGACCGGCAATCCCCGTCGATGCGGCGACCATTGCCGCGTATGCATCTGGATTGGCCACGCAACAGTCGGTCGTGCAGGTGGCTGCCGGAGAGAGTCTCACCGAGCTCCAAGCTCTCGAAGGCCTTCTTATTCCCTCGGGTAACAACATCGCCATCCTGCTCGCCGACTGGGACGCCGGCGGCACCGGCGCGTTCGTGGCCAAGATGAACAGCGCCGCACAACGGCTCGGGCTCACTTCCACGCACTTCGTCGACGTGAGCGGCCTGGACCCCGGATCGGAGAGCACCGCCGGCGACCTCATCCGTTTGGGACAGGCCGCCATGGCGCTACCGGCCTTCGCCCAGGTGGTGGACATGGGCCAGGTCACCCTCCCCGTTGCGGGAAAGGTGGTGAATTTCGACTACGACCTCGGTCACGACGGAATCGTGGGCATCAAGACCGGCACCGACACAGCCGCAGGCGGCTGCTTCCTCTTCGAAGCGCAGAATATGGTGGACGGCAAGAAAGTGACCCTCGTCGGTGCGGTGCTCGGCCAACAGACATCGAGTCCCATCACCGCCGTCCTGAACTCCGTCGTGATGCTCACGCAAGCGGCGTTCGCCGCCATGGCGAAAGTCCCCTTGGTTGCTCCTGGCCTTGTCGTCGGGCATGTCGTCGACCGCTGGGGCACCTCGATCGCCGTGCAGGCCACCGGCAGCCCCGACGTCGTGGGGTGGCCCGGCCTGCCCCTCACGGCCCAGCTTCACGTCGGGGCACTTTCGTCAGACATCGCGACGCATGCGCGGCTCGGCATTCTCCACGTCGACCTGGACGGTCACAACCTGGATGTCGCCGTTCGGGCGGCCCGTGATCTCCCGGGCCCTTCGGCGATCTGGCGACTCACGCGCTTATAGCGGCGCGCGGTTGGCGGTCGCCCACCCGCTCACCCGCCCGAGGGGGATCCGTCGGTGTCGAGACCGCAGAACACGTTGACCGCCCGTTCGGCCTTCAGTACGCGGGGAGTCGTGAATGCGTGGGCGTTTCCGGTGGTCACCGCCACCCGGACCGCCTGGACAAGTGTGCCCGCCGAAGCGACAATGGCAGACGGCGCTGTGCCCTGGAAATCACTGAGCGTCTTGGCATTGCTCTCGAAAATGGGAATTAGATCGGAGGGCCGTTTGGGACCCGATGTGGCCTTGTCAATGATCGCCGCGTCAACGCAGAATTTCGCCCTGTTCGCCGCACCGATCGCCTGCCCGACCTGTACGTGAAAATGCGCGGTCTCCTTGGAGACCGAGTTGACGGTCACCACGACCGGGTACCTGAGTTTCGACCCTTTCGGCGTGAGCACGCATTTGATCGAAGCTCCAACCCTGCCTTGAAGGTCGCCCGGACACGTCACGTGTGGGAGGCCCTCCCCGGTCTCGGCCGCCAGGATTTTCGCCGATTGGGCCTCGACGACGGCCTTAGGAACCGCCCCTGTGGCCGCTGCGGCCGTCGAACCGAAGGCACCCAGAAGCGACACTGCGATACTTCCGACGAAAGATCGGGCAGATCAGGCGCACGCTGTGCATCCCCCACACAACCACAGCAACCTGGGAAGGACATTAGCGTTGACACGATGACGACCCCATCGAATGCGCCCACGTTCATTGAGGGGCGCGTCATCCATAAGAAGTCGAACGCACTACAGATCACGTTCCATGACTCGCCGGGCGACCCTTTCGCCGTCGGCGTCCAAGGCGCCGGCGATGGCAAGGGCAAGAAACTCGGGGTACTCCTCGGATTCAAGAATGGAGGGACCGGCAACCACCAAATGTCCTACCGAGACGGGTGAGTACTCGGCGTTTCGTCCAGGGATGGAGCGCCGAGAGCGTCTTTTGCAGCGACGACGGGAGCGAGATCGCCTTGGTCACGAGAGGAGAGACATCGATCGCCGTACTGCCCGACGCCCGCGAGCTGTTTCACTTCGCGGCAGACCCCCAAGAGGGCAAGACGCTCGAGCTCTTCCGCCTCTTGGTGACCACAGGTGCCGGTGAGGACCTGGGGCGTCTCGACGTCATTCGGCGAGATACGGGATGGACGATCTCTCGTGCCGTGGACGAAGCCTGGCAGGAGTACTTCTGGTGGGATCGAGCCGGAGAAGCACTCCCAATTCCGATTCTGGGGACCCGCCTGACCTTGAATCGCCCGGTTGTCGGGATGGAGAGGGACATGGCCATCGGCCTTCGGCCCTATGCCTCCTGCATGACGTAGATGGCTTGGCGACGTGACGGGGTTGCGCGTGATCTCTGATCTCACGAGATACGACGGCGCAACCACCAGAGTCGACGTTCGACTCCTCGACGAAGGGGCCTTAGAGGTTTCATCCGTCCCAGAACTGCCGCGACATCACAAAGTGGAGGTGAAGGGACTCGAACCCTCGGCCTACGGCTTGCAAAGCCGCCGCTCTACCAGCTGAGCTACACCCCCGCATTGAGCGAGTTCACGAACGAGAAATTGGGAACTCCGCAGGTCCGCCCGAGAGAACTTCACGTCCGAAAGAGGACAGGTTAGACCCTGACGGGGCAGGCACATCGCTGGCCATCCGACCGGCACGACCTCAGCGCGTCCCCCGCGGCGGGCGGCCACAATGATCGTGATGGCACAGCACTCAGCCCGACGAAGCCGGATCTGGCTTGTCATCGCCAGCGTGGTCGTGCTGGTGGGCGCTGGAGCCGTGGCGGTCGTGCTCAGCCACCATTCGGGGCCGCACAAGAGCGCCGGCTCCGCGAACCCACCTGTCCACTCCACGCACCACGGGGGCCATTCCACCACCACCACCACCTCGAGCGTGCCACCCACAACGACGACGAGCACCCTGCCCCCGCCTGCGGCCGGGTTTGTCACCGGACACGTCACGGCGGTCGGCGATTCGGTCATGCTCGACTACCAAACCCCGTTGCAGTCCGACATTCCGGGGATTGACGTGGAGGGCGCAGTGAGCAGGCAGTGGGGCGCCGGGGAGCAGTTGCTGGCCCAACTCAAAGCAGAAAGCCAACTGGGGGCGGAAGTAATCGTGGCCTTGAGCACGAACGGCCCGATCTCCGCCACGGACTTCGACGACATGATGAGCGCACTGCAGGGCGCTTCGCGCGTCGTGTTCGTGAACATCCACGTCGATCGCCCCTGGCAGGACCCCAACAACGCGGTGTTGGCCCAAGGTGCGGCCCGATATCCCCGCGTGGTGATCGCCGACTGGGCCAGCCTGGCGGCGGCCAACCCCCAGTGGTTCGGCGCGGACGGCACACACCTCGCCATCGATGGACCAGGAGCCGATGCGCTGGCCTCGCTCATCACCACCACATTGATGCAGGGTTGAGCCAACCCCTAGGGTGCGCCCCGATGGACGCCCGAACCTTCCTCGGCATGGAACCGGTGGGCGACAACCTGCACTGGCGGATGCACGTGGCTCCGCAGCTCACCACTCCGGGGAACTTTCTCTTCGGAGGTTGCGGGCTCGGCGCCGCTCTGGTCGCGCTCGAGGAGGCGTCGGGACGCCCCACCGTCTGGGCCACCGGACAATACCTCTCCTACGCGCCGACGCACTCTTTGGTGGAGTGGGAAATCACTCTGGCCGTCGTCGGAAGCCGCGTCACCCAGGGCCGTGCCGTCGGAATGGTGGGCGACCAGGAGATCCTGACCGTCAACGCCGCCCTCGGTGACCACCAGCTGGCCCTCAATGGAGTGTGGGTCGAGCCCCCCGCCGTCCTGCCTCCCGACGAGTGTCCGCCCCGCTTCGTGCCCGAAATGTTTCGCAACACGATCTTGGACAAGATCGAAGTGCGTATAGCCAAAGGAATGCTGCTCGAGGAGATGACCGGGGAACCCGGAGGCCCCGACTCGGCCCTCTGGGCACGCGTGCCCGGTCATCTGACCCCGTCCGCCGCCACCCTGGCCATCTTCGGCGATTACGTGTCGGGCGGAGCATCCGAGCCATTGGGGCGTCGCTCGATGGGCCGCAGCCTCGACAACACATTGCGAATGGCGCGGCTGACCCCAACCGAGTGGGTCCTCTGCGACATCCGTATCCACGCCTTGATCAATGGCTACGCCCAGGGCGTGGCCTTCTTGTGGTCAGAAGATGGGGAGCTCTTGGCCACCGCCAGTCAATCGTTCGTGGTCCGGTTGTGGCCCGGTCAGCCGAGTGTCCCTGAGTGAGGGCTCCACGGGCGTGGTGTAGCCTCAATCTCCCTCTGGGGCTATAGCTCAGTCGGTTAGAGCGCAGCACTGATAATGCTGAGGTCGCAAGTTCGATTCTTGCTAGCCCCACCACTCGCGGGCCTGATCAGGACCACTTTTGTTCGCGATAGCGCACCGGAGTCCGGTGTCCCAGGCCGCGGAGAGGCCGCGGCACCTTTTTCATCCCCCTCGATCGGGGGCACGATCGCCAGCTTGGGAGCCTTGTACAGCCCTGACAACCGCCCACTGAGTTCGCGGTCGGCGTCAGGGAAGAGGTGCCCGTAACGGTCGAGAGTGAACGCCACGCTGGAGTGACCGGCGCGGCGCGAGATCGCCAACAGGTTTCCTTCAGCCTGGATCCAGAAGGCGATAGCGGTGTGGCGAAGGTCGTAGGGACGCAACGGTTCCAACTGCGCCTCCTCCACCGCTGGATGCCAGAAGCGGCGTCGCCAGGCCGCGGCACGTAGCACGCCCCCCCTGGGTGCGCTGAAGACCGTCTCGTCGCCAGCCCACTCATCCATGTGGTGGCTGAGTTCCGCCCCCACTTCGGGGGGAAGGACGACTGTTCTACGGCCACGGTGGGTCTTCGGTGGCCCCCAGATGAGACGGCCACCGACCTCGCTTACGCTTGAGATCACTTCGATCCGCCCCTCGGTCAGATCAACCTGGGCAGGCTTGAGTGCTGCCATTTCGCCGCTCCGTAGTCCCCCGTATGCCTGCACGAGGACATAGGCCTGATACCGAGGATGGATGCACTCCGCCAGAAGGGCAACCTAGTTAGGAAGTTCATCTCTTCGTTGTCGATGGAAAGTAGCTTGACGCCCGAGCACGGGTTCGCCGGAATGCGACCTCGGTCCACCGCTGATTGCATCAGCCTCGAAAAGATGCCATAAGCGAGCCGTACGGTGGCCGGTTTCCGCCGAGCGTCGAGTTCCCTGACCCACGCCTCGACCTCAGCCGGTCGATGCTCCCGATAGCCCGGTGGCCGAATGCTGGGATGATGTGGGTACGGAGGTAGGAGCGGTTTCGCTCTCGCCCTGACTCCCTGAGGTCCGTGGTTGTGCCGAACCACGTCCACGCCCACTCACCGACGGTGATCTTGCCGAGGTCAGGGTTCAGCCATTCGCCCTTCACTTTCGATACCTCGGTGATGGCGAGGAACCGCTCAGCTTCGACCTTGCGGGAGAAGGTGCGGGAACGCTCCCTCCCACTGGGATCCCGGTAACGCGCACGCCAGCGATGTGGGCCTCGCTTCTTCAACGTGCGCCATTGAGAATCCCTTTCGCTCTACCCGTGAGTTGACCGCCCTCCCGTCCTGCAGGAGCCGGGGTCAGGAGGCCGCGCCTGCGCGCCTGCCAAACTAGCTAGGTCCTCTTACGCCAGACCCACGTCGCCGCTCAGCGGACGATTGTGGTCTAATCCACGCCGTCCGCCGCGCTTCCCATCACGCCCCACTCAGCCACCATTGAGTCTTGTCAATAGGTTATGTCGGGCCAGGCGATCGGTTTTCTGGAGCGTATGCCGCGCCAGTTCGTGCCTGGCCCGTCAGACTGTTGGGGTGACGTCGTTCGGCACCAAGAACTATTTGATCCGGCTCTCGGGTCTGGCAGTCGCCTTGCTCCTTGTTGCATTCGCGCTGTCGGGGTGCGGGTCAAGCGGATCGACGGGTGGGGCATCGCCGACGAGTGTGTCCACTACGTCCCCTGGGACCTTGCCATCCCCCGTTGAGACGTCAGGGTCGGTAACCGCCAGTCCCACATGTCCGGTGGAGCGCGTCGGTCAGCCATGCCCGCCTCGGCCAGTCCTCGGCGCTAGGCCCGAGTGGTGGAGAGGTCGCGAGCGCGAGCACCCAGGCAGATGGCCAATACGCCCTCATGCTCTTGCCGGGAAGTTACACACTCATCGTGCGGATTTCGGGAAGCGTGTTCCCGCGTTGCCCATCGATCCCCGTCACGTTGACGCCGGGCCTGCCAAAGACGGTGGATATTGCATGTGACACTGGCATCCGGTGAGTGTGTGACGTGTGGACGCTCCTGGGATGAGCGGTCCTCGACACCGTGCGGCTCCTCACAAATATCCCCTGCCAACGTGGTGGTTCGCCCATGATGGATAGCAGTGGCATCTTCTAAACATTCCGCGGCTCGTTCGGATGTAACGAAGGCCGCGGAGGTTCTACGTCGACTCCTGGCAGCGGTCGACAACGGGGAGATTGATGCCGATGACCCGAAGGCGCGGGCGCTCCAACGACGTCTATAAGGCTGATTAGGGCTGGCCCACGAAGTCGACCGGAACGCTTGCGGACCGCGATGGCGGGACGACCGGGATGGGGCTGAACCAGACGGTGCCAGTCCCGCTGCACGGAAGAGTGAGGGAAGTGGGCAACGGCTTGGGCTTGTCGTACCTCGTAAATACGAGTGTTCCTCCTGCGGCAGGGCCGATGGACACCGCTGACGCTGGAGCGGCGAAGAAAACGCCGATCGTCGAGTCCCCACCCGTCTCCCCGAGCGAGGCGGTAGTCGACGATGGCGGGAAGAGTTGGTGAACCGCTACGGTCTGACCGCTCATTGGGTGGCCGGTCTGTCCTGGGCGCACCGGCCCGAAGCAAGCCATCTTGATGGTGATCGGGATAGTCGTGTTTCCGTCTTTTCCATTGATGACTCCGGTGAAGAACTGCTTCGGCCCCACAACGCCCGCCGCACCGGCCGGTGTCGAAAGTGCGGCCCAAGTCAGGACCGCGACGCCAAGTACTCCCACCGCTCGACCCAGGCTTCGCATTCTCGCCACCTCCTGCGTGTCCGCCCAGCCTCAGGGTTCCGGTTGGAGAGCTATGGACCGGGTACGAACACGACGATAGCGAACGCCGGTGGGTCGTGCAGACGCGGGGGCGATGGCCGTCCAATCGCCCCAAAGTGCGCGTGGTCCGCCGCCATCGGCGAGAGGGCGCGGGCAAAAGAAATCGGTCGTCGGCCCAAACTGATGGCGACCGCCAGTGCGTAGGTCGTGTACCGGTCGAGATCGTGTTATGTCCGGTCGGAGTAGTTAATGCGCCGTCTGTTGTCGCCGGGGGCACGTTCAGTGACGGTCCAAGTTTGGCCTCGGCCCATCCTTCGATTCGCCGAGTAGACACTGTGACTCTCGGAGTGGTCAAGGCACGCTGGATCCTCTCGGCTCTAGAGCTGTCTCGCCGCGTACTCCGACGACGAGTTCGTGATCGGCTCGGGATCGATCTGGAGAAAGTCCCGGGGAGTCGTCGGGAGGAGGTCGAGGCAATGCTGGAGGAGGCCGTGGAAGATGTTCGGGGACGGGGAATCTCAACCTATGAGTCCTGACCGAGCGCGCCTACGGGTACCTCACGTCTGCTGTATAGAAGGACGGCTATCTCACGTCTGCTGCTGCTGTAGATGTTTGGCATTCAACATCAGACGTGAGGTAAATGACCACTAGCAGATCGCGTTGTTATGCCGATCGGGGTCGATCCATACACCAAACGTGAGGTATAGGCGAGTTGCCGGGTTGCGCCTAGCTTGTGGCGCCCGCTCGGTCGCTCCGCTCCCCGCACCCCCCTTCCGTTCGGGCTGCGCCCTCTCGGGCCTAGCGGCCCGTCGGCGTTGATGGGCGATGCGCGCGCGTCGCCAGTTACCGATCTACCAGTACTCCTGGCAGCTCGGCTTGGAGCAGTCTGGCGTTGACCGATGCTGCGTTACCCGTATTCGGGGCTGGCCGGGGTGTCACCGCGAATCGCGGACGAGAACATCTTGACGAAGACCTCGTCCTCGTCGCGTAACTTGAAGAGTTCCCGCAGGGTGGCGAGGGCGCGCTGACAGACGACATCGGTATCGGGAGATGTCGTCGCCTCTACGTTGATGAAGTTGGGTCGCCGGGGTGGGTTCGGTGGCTCCCAGCCCAATGCGAGGAGTCTGCTCTCTTGCTCGGCGATCCACTGCTCGCCGTCGTCGAGGTAGGTGTTCGACACGACCTCGGTGCAGAGGGACCCGTCTTCAAAGGCGAGCGCCTGCCAGGACAGGTGGGGACGGTCGCGGGACTCCACGATGAGGATCCATCGGCCCGGTCTGCGACACAGTGACTCCAGGAGCCCTTCCAGACCTTCGGTAAGGGCAGCGAGCGTGATCGTCCATTCGTGCCTCCCGTCACCCTCTAGCAGACCCAGGGACGGGGATAGGGCGTTTTCTCGTTGCTCGGCCAAGACCTCCTCGGCTCGGGCCAACCAGGCGTCAAGGGACGCGATGACTTTCGACACCATGTTGATCCTCCTCATCGTTGGCGCGAACATGCTCATCGAGTCGAGTAATCGTTTAGGGTCAAGCGCGCGCAAACACTGCACTTCGCATTTGCGCTTTCGGCATTGCTAGGTCGCCCCCCAGCGCGACTTGTGAATCCCAGCGGCTGCTGAATTGCAGTTCAGTTGTCGGCGGGGTGATATTTCAGTCTTCCAACGAGATACTGTTCCAGGTCACGCTTCTAGCAGATAGAGGCTTAAGTCCTAAGACGACCACTTCTATCCGGCCCTCGTTTGGATCTGAGGGTAGTTGAGCGCTACTGGAGATGACTCGTTCCTCTGCTGGTTCTCGACCGACTGGTCGGCGCTAGTCCTCGGGCGAAGGCAGGTATCGACAGTTGTCGTTGTCATCACGGTCACCTTCGGTTCCATCGCCAGCAGGAGCATGGTCGGGGAGCGGTGCAGC
>PMLV01000248.1 GCA_003160635.1 Acidimicrobiaceae bacterium
CGGTCACCTTCGGTTCCATCGCCAGCAGTAGCATGGGCGGGGAGCGGTGCAGCTTCATCCGCGGTTGAGTATTCGGGCGACGCTGGGGTCGAGCCGCGTATTGAGCTGGAGAACAGCTTGACAAGGACCTCGTCCTCGTTGCCTAGCCCGAACGGTTCGCGCAGAGTGGCGATCGCACGGTGACAAACGGCGTCGATGTCGGGAGATGTCGTTGCCTGAACTTCGATCCAGTTGGTCAGATACGGTCGAATGTGCCACTCCCATCCCAGAGCGAGGAGCTGCTCCTCTTGCTCGCGGGTCCAGTGATGCTCATCGGGGAGGTAATGGTTGCTGACCGTCTCGGTGACCAGTGACCCGTCCTCAAAGGCCAATGCCTGCCAGAACAGGTGACGGCAACGCTCATGCTCGACGATCAGGATCCATCGCCCCGGTCTGCGGCAGAATGACTCCAGGAGTACCTCTAGCCCATCGCTAAGGGCAGAGAGCTTGGTCGTCCACTCAAGGTGCCCGCCAGCCTCAGACAGCCCCAAGGACGGCGATATGCAGCTCTCGCGTTGCTCGGCCAGGACCTCTTCGGCACGGGCCAACCAGGCGTCCAGCGACACGATTGCTTTCGACACCATCTCGGTGACCTCCTCATCGAACCTGGCATTACCACCGTGCCCGTAGGTCGGTTGGTGGAGCGTCAATGGGTCAGGACCCTCGACTCCTCTGGATGGGTTACGGCACAATGATATCTCGGGTTGTGCAAGGGCAACGCCGGGGAGTAGATAAGTGGCGAACCTGGAATCCCTCTTTCGGACCAATGTCGCATCGCGGGACAACTTCCTATCCAGGATCTTTGGCATCTTCAGTGAAGAAGTGGTCCGGTTCTGGTGCGCCAACCCCGCCGCGGCCTTCACTGATCTGGGTCGTCCGACACTCCACACGCCCGAGGGCAAGTGGCACACCTTGGACTTCACGCTGAGAGACACCGTGAATGGGCAGACGTATGTTGCCGAGTTGAAGTGTGAACTGGCATACGACCAATACCGCTACCTGCGCCTCACCGACCATCAACAGCTCGACCACCACAGGGGCGCGGCGTTCATCAGGTTCTTAGAGATGGCTCGACCCGATCACGGGCTGATCACGAAAGTGGGAGCCAAACCCGTTGCTATTGACGGGGCCATTCTGATCTGGGGTGCGACCACGCCAGATGGCGTTGCCGCAGTAAAGGAGTCGCTCGGGGTTGCAGACGTCTTGTCGATTGAAGAGATGGTGAATGACCTTCATCGTTGGGAGGACGACGCCTGGATGACGAGAGTTCATCAGCTCAAGAGTTGGAGCAACGAGCTGTTCGACCATCTAGCGCCAGGGTCACGCACCGACTACCAAACGGACTCGTCGAGCAGCCGCTGCATACCATCGGGCAGCCGTCGGATCTGCCGCTCCAGCGCCTGCAGCGCCCTCACCAGCACCATGGGCGGCTTCCCGGTCGAGGGCAGTTGCCCCACTCTCAGCATGGCCTGGTGTCCGCGCGAAGGCGAAGGCGTTTTAGTCGTGAGGGACTGCGGGACGATATCCGGTCGCTTGGTTGTGCGAATACGGAAGATCGGCCTGCCGGTCACCTTGCTCGCGCTCACACACGGAACGAGTGTGACGTCCCATCGCCGCTTGCACCGACCACATCGAACGACAAATGTCCGCCGCGGCTTGACGGGACGAACCGCTGCCGCAAACTGAGCTTCGCTCACGGGAACCCAGCCGTGCCACCGCCCAGAGCGGCGTGATCCACCACACGGCATTACCCGATCCGAGATCAAAGTAGGGCCAGTCTCCGCGATGGGACGCCAGACGAATACAGGAATCGCCGAAGCATAAGCAGCCGATCGCAGCGATTGATCGGTCCAACCCCCAACTCCGATCTCCTCATAGACATACCTGCGCAATGCCATCCCATAAGCATTCGCCCTTCGCACATTCTCCGCGTTGGTCACAGCCTCCAAATGGTCGGGCCGGATGCAGTTACGGACCCGACAGAGATGGTCGAGTGTGAGTCCCCGCGGCAGCGTGCCCACGAAATGCTCGAAACTGAGGCGGTGTGCGACGACGGTTTTGCCGCCCACGGTAAGCGAGCCATAACCATTACGAACGGTCCCAATGTAGAGCCAACACTCTTGGCCCCCGTCTTCGATGACGGTCATCGACAAGAGGCGGTCGACGGCCTCCGCGGTAGGTTTCACGCCAAAGGGCGGTAGCCCATTACCCAGTCGGTGAGGCAGCGGGCCATTAGGCGCTCTTCTCCGAATGTCACCCCACCATTATCGCCGCCGGTTGTGACTCGTTCGGAAAAGGGTGTGGACGCGATCGGTCCGTTACGGTAGCTCCACCTTGCCGACGACGAGCGACTTGGGAATCGGTCCCCAGTAACGGCTGTCGCAAGAGTCGGTGCGGTTGTCACCCAAGGCGAAGTAGTCGCCAGCCGGGATTCTGTAGGACGTCGCCAAGTTGTACGGCGTCCCTGCCGGACCGGGAAACGTTTCACCCTGCACAGACGCGGGGAGCCAGGTCTCGTCCAGGCGCTTACCGTTAATGACGACGTAGCCCTTCGACCCCTTGGTCAGTGAGATCGTTTCGCCGGGTAGCCCGATGACTCGCTTGAGCAAGTCGGCTACGGGCGCCCCGCCGCAGTCCTTGTCGGCCGGGCGGCGGAACACGATGATGTCGCCACGTTGGACCGGGTGATCGGCGTAGGCACTCTCATCGACGACGACTCGTGCACCGACCTTGATGGTCGGCTCCATGGCTCCTGAGGGTGTAGAGAAGACCTCCGTGGACGTGTTGCCCGTTGTCGTGTTCGTCGTCACGGTTGAGTTGCTCAGATGTGCCGTTGGCGATGATGAGCGAACGGCAAGCCCAATGCCCACCCCGGCACCGAGGGCAGCAAGAACGAGGATGACAATGCCGATACGGACGACGGTGCTTTTCCGAAGGGTGATAACCGGGGGGTCGTCGTCCGCTGCGATCGTCGTGTCACGTTAGTTCGCCTATGAGTAGGCGGGTTACTCGACCTTGCTCACGATCAGTACCTTCACGGTCGTGACTTCAATGTCTCAGCCAGTTTGGCCGACTCCTCGTATCGAACATCAAAATGGATGGCGACAAGCAACTGGAGAACGGAACCAAAGAACGCCATGGCCGATGCCGCGATGATCGTTCCGCCGACGATTCCAGCAACCACGGCAACGACAACACCGCGGGCACCTGGGAAATGGTCATAGGTAAAAAGTGCGGGTAGTACTCTCCGTCCTTTTCCTTAGACCAGCCTGGTCCCGGTGATGTGTCCATTTCGGGGACGATACTGCCGCCGTGGGCGATACGAGGGGTATCCCCGGCTCTGCGGATGAGGTCGTAGGTGACACTGATCCCGAGGTCGTCGTACGCCTGGACCTTGAAATGCGGAGCGGCAACGTCCATGACACGATCAGGACGACGAGTAGTCGTTGAGAGAGCGTCGACCGTGGCGAGCGTCGAACTGTTTGCTAACCGGTACTGCGCGCTACAGGCATGAGGGAGTTATCGACGGTTCTCTATGGCTACCTGGGATAGTCGACGGCACGAGGACGGGGAGCCGTGTCGTGCCCCCGCGTGCCCTAACTTTTGGAAAATGACCAGTAATCATGAAAAGCCCAGTAGTGAAAAGGTCATCTGAGCTGGTCTAATCCTCATCGTCCCTGGTGTCAGGATCGTCCTCGTCGACCCTCTACAGGAGGCGAGGCCCCCCTGTAATAGGGGGGGCCTCGCTCTTCCTGCGTTCAGGTCGGCTATTCAGCCGGCCTTGGTTCAATCACTCTTGTCCAGCGAGAACCGGAGCGTTGGTGTACGTGTCGGTGGTGATCCCACCATCGGTGGTCCCCAAGGTAATGGTGGACGTACCGTCGGCGGTATCGGAGCCGGCCAGCGTGCCGCAACCCGACACGACGATGCTTTGCACCGTCGCCACTGGCGTCGCCCCCTCCGTGACGTAGACCTCAACCGGAGTGCCATCGGCGTTGATCACCGGGATCGGCCCTTGGAGGCTCGAGCACTGATTCGGCTCGAGGCTTGCGGTGCCGGTCGTGGTGGTCCCGTTCACCGTGTAGCTCCAACTGAAGGCGAACGAGGTGCCGTCCAAGATGGTGTTACTGGCCAGCTTGCAGATCTTGAACTGAGCCGCGTTCACGGCGTTGGTGAACGTCGCTGCCGTCTCGGTCGCAACCCCGCCAGCCGGCACCGAGT
>PMLV01000141.1 GCA_003160635.1 Acidimicrobiaceae bacterium
GTGAGGGTTTAATTACAAGCTAAGTGGATCAATTCAATGGAACGTTCATATGCCAGCGAAGAACCAGAACCTCGGTTGATGTGTGCTGGGCAGATGCTTGCATTTGTCAGGAGGTTGTCACGTCAGCACCCACGTTGCAGAGTCAGCGCCTTGGCCAGGGCACGCCACTCGTAGAGGACGCTGTGGATCCACGCGCCGACACCGCCGGGGCTGGCCGGGTCGAAGAGCAAGGTGCCGTGGTAGCAGCGGTCGAACCGGATGCGGGCCCGGGTGGTCTGAGGCATCCCCGGAACCACAATGATTTGGCGCCAATTGTGTGCAAGGGCCAGCTTGGTGACGGCTCGCGCTTCCCCCTGCGTCGTGAGGGGGTCCGGAATGAAACAGATAATCGACACCTTGGGCGGCGGTGTCGGACAGTGAGAGTGCTCGGCACGATCGTCAACAGAGACCACGAGATACGGCGCGTAGCCGGCGCGCGCCAGTGCGAGTCCCTTTTGTATTCGGGTTCCCGAACCACCGAGGACGACGATGGCGTCGGAGCGACGCGGTGCGTTGGTGCTCGGCCAGACGAAGAGGGTGGCCGTAAGCACTAGGAATAACGTGGTGAGCACACCGATGGCAATGAGGGTGTTGCGACGCCCCCAATGCCGTCGCCACGTCATTGGATGGCGTGGACGCCTCCGTCGACCTGGACGATCTCGACGGTGGTCATGGGAAACAGATCGCTGAAGAGCACGATGCAGGCCCGTGCCACCACGTCGAAGTTGTGGACGTCCCAGCCGAGGAGCACTCTCGCCACGATATGCGGCCCAGGGGTATGCAGGTAGGCATTCGGCCACCAGGCGCGCCCACACGGCCCGCTACCGCTGGCTCAGTCCTCCCTGGCGAAGCGAAAGCGAATGAGCGCCGCAAACGCGCTGAACCCGGCGCGCCAGGTGATCTTCTTGCCTTCGTCGGGCTCGCGGCCAGCGTAGGAAATCGGCACCTCGTAGATCCGCAGCCCTCGGCGAAGGACCTTGGCCGTGATCTCCGGTTCGAAATCAAAGCGATTCGACCTGATGGTGATGCCCTCGATCGCCTGGGCATCGAACAGCTTGTAGCAGGTCTCCATGTCCGACAGCGTCGAGCGGTACAAGATGTTGGTGGTCAGCGAGAGGGCCCGGTTGGCCACCCAGTGCAGCGGAAGCATGTTTTTTCGTTCCCCGGTGAAGCGGCTGCCATAGACGACGCGCGCCTTGCCCTTGAAGATGGGGTCGAGTAGCCGCGGCCAATCATCGGGGTCGTATTCGAGGTCAGCATCTTGTATCAAGATGAGGTCGCCGGTGGCCGCAGCCATCCCGGTGCGGATCGCGGCACCCTTGCCTCGGTTCTGTTTATGGGTGATGACACGCATCGTGGAGTCCTCCAGAGCGCCCAGGATTTTGTCCGAACCGTCGCTCGAACCGTCGTCCACCGCGATGATCTGCAGAACGAGGGGAAGCTCCACCGCACGCATCCGGCGAATGACCTCGGCTAGAGTCGAGCGCTCGTTGAACACCGGCATGATGACCGAGAGCGTCGAGTACACCCTCTTGGGAGCGAGTTCGCCGTGATCGGTCGTCATGCCGCCCTCACCTTGGGGGCGAGGTACTCCATCGTGCGGGCTATTCCGTCGGCGAGCTCAGTCTCGGGTCGCCAGCCCAGCTCGGCGGTGGCCAGCGTGATGTCCGGGCAACGCCGCGTCGGATCGTCGGCGGGTAAGGGTTCGAAGGCGATGGGCGAGTCCGACCCCGACACCTCCAAGACGAGCTGGGCCAGCTCGAGCACGGTGCGCTCGTCGGGATTGCCGATGTTGACCGGACCGGTCAGCGAGGAGTCCAGTAGTGCGAGCAGCCCGGTTATCTCGTCGTCGACGTAACACAGGCTGCGGGTCTGCGTGCCCTTACCGTAGACGGTCAGCGGCTCGCCGCGCAGCGCCTGGGTGATGAAGTTGGACACCACCCGCCCGTCGCCGGGCGAGAGCCGGGGTCCGTAGGTGTTGAAGATGCGGGCGATGCCGACGTTGACCCCGAAGGTCCGAAAGTAGGCCATCGTCATGCTCTCGGCGAACCGCTTGGCTTCGTCGTAGACGCTCCGAGGTCCGGTGGGGTCCACGTTGCCCCGATACGACTCGACCTGAGGATGCACCTCGGGATCACCGTAGACCTCGCTGGTGCTGGCCATGAGGAATCGCGCCTCATGGGCCCGAGCCAACGCCAGGAGTCGGCGCGTGCCCTCGCTGCCGGCGGCCAACGTCTCGAGCGGGTGAGCCAGGTACGCCGGCGGCGAGGCCGGACTGGCCAGGTGGCACACGGCGTCGACCTTGTCGTCCAATTCCAGGTCCACCCCCTCGCTGACGTCGGTGACCACCAGGGTGAAGGCGTCGCTCCCGAGCAGGTGGGCCACATTCTCCCCGTTCCCGGTGGAGAGATCGTCGAGGCATACGACCGAATCGCCGCGGGCGACAAGACGCTCGCACAGGTGCGATCCCAAGAAGCCGGCCCCGCCCGCCACCACGATCTGGCTCATTGACGTCCGATCCCCGTGTAGGTGAAGCCCATGCGCCGGACCGCAGCCGGATCCAACAGGTTCCGCGCGTCGACGATGGACGGCGTGGCCATGACGGCGTGCACCCGGGCGAAATCGAGCCAGCGGAATTCGTCCCACTCGGTCAGCACCACCACTACCGAAGCACCGGTGGCCGCCTCATAGGGGTCGGCGCACAGCGACAGGCCGCGCAGGTCGTCGGGAACGGCGTCGGAGTGGGCATCGGACCCCACGGCCACGGTGGGGTCGTACGCGCGGACCCTCCCGCCCAGCCCGGTGAGCCGGTGGGCGATCTGCAGTGCGGGCGAGTCCCGACGGTCGTCGGTATTGGCCTTGAACGTCAGGCCCCACACGCCGACGCTCACGCCATTGAGCGCGCCGCCGCAGGCCGCCGTGACCTTGGCCACCACCCGGGCCAACTGCTGGTCGTTGCTGGCGATGGCGCCGGCCAGTAACGAGAAGTCATAGCCCGCCTCTCTGGCGATGTGGAGCAGGGCGCGGGTGTCCTTGGGCAGGCACGATCCGCCCCAACCCGGGCCCGGGCGCAGGAAATCGAAGCCGATGCGCTTGTCGTAGCCGAGGCCGAGCATCACGTCGCGGACGTCCGCGCCGACCTCCTCGCACAACCCGGCGAGGGCATTGACGAAGCTCAGTTTTGTGGCCAGGAAGGCGTTGGAGGCGTATTTGATCGTCTCGGACGTGGTTGCGTCGGTCACGATGAGCGGAGCACCGGTGGAGGCGAAGAGGGCGCCCACCATGGCAGCGGCGTGGGTGTCGTCGCCCCCCACCACGATGCGGTCCGGATGCAGGCTGTCGCGCACCGCCGTGCCCTCGCGTAAGAACTCGGGGTTGGAGACGACCCGGACATCGGGACGGCCGATCACCTGCTCGACCAGGGTGGCCGATCCGACCGGCACGGTCGACTTGTTGACGACGATCGCCCCGGGCTCGAGCAGCATCCCCACCTCCTTGGCCGCTGCCTCGACGTAGGAGAGATCGGCCGAACCGTCGTCTCCTTGGGGGGTGGGCACGCACAAGAGGACGAACTCGGCGCCCGCCACGGCCTCGGCCGCCGAGGCCGTGAAGCGCAGGAGGCCGGCGCTGACCCCCTCGGCCACCAGCTCGTCCAACCCGGCCTCGACGATGGGCATGCGGCCGCTGCGCAGGGCAGCCAGGCGGTATTCGTCCTGTTCAGCCAGCACGACCCGGTGCCCGAAGTGGGCCAACGTGGCCGCAGTGGGCAAGCCGACGTAGCCGGCGCCGATCACCGCCACCGCGCGTGAGCGTCGGTCGTTCCCTCCGGGAGTGGAGTGCGCCGCCATGCTCAAGCTTGCCCCGAAACCGGTCGCATTGACCAATCTCAGCAGTCCGTCCTTCCGGTCCGGTAAGGGGGCAGTGCTGCCGGCTGCGGGCGCCCTTCAGCGGCTACGAGCGAGGGGAGAGGTCGACGCTGCTTGCGATCCATCGCGGATCTGTCCGATGCGAGTGACGACGAAACTCTCGCCGGCTGCTACGGCCTCGATCACCTTGGCGTTGTCGTTCCGGAGGTCCCGCTGGGCGATGGTCTTGGGCATGAGCCCCCTTCGTAGCGTCAGCAGCTATGGACAGCTGCGCACAATTGGACCCAGAATGACCAAACGCTCGTTGACATCCAGGTCGATGTCGGGTCCGACGATCGTGAGGGGTCAATGGCGGGGTTTCGCTTGGCCGCGGGAGTAGCCGCCCGGACCTGACGGAATCGCCCTGTCCTGAACGGAATCTGGAAAAAAGGTGACCCTAACCAGGGATTTTGCGATTATCGACCAGTAGGAGCAGTTTTGGGACGAGAAATTGTGACTTAATGCCCTTCCGGTAATTGCCTCGTTTCAGTGACACTGGAGGCGAGCCCTCCTCAGGCATTTGCTGTCCGGCGGGGAGCGAGAAACAGGGTTGCCTATCCGTTTCCGAGGGGCAACTCGTTGGGCGGACAGGTACGACCGAGAGGAGTTGAAAATCCCGAAGTACATGGCTGCCGCCAAGAGGCCAATCGCCTCAGGCAGCAGTTTGGATAGGCCGTGAGGGGGAAAGCCGCACGGTGTGTCGGAGACAATTCGTTCGTGGTGCACGGGATGAACGCAGCGGTTGGATCGGGGCAAGGCATCCAAGACGGAGGGTAGACGTAGATGAGTATCAGCGAAATTTCAGAGCAGCGAAGGTATGTGCCCAGGGGCAAGCCGGAGACGAAGTTCAACGTCCTCGCTCCTGCGAAGTGCAAAGAGCCTGCCGGTGCGCATCATTCTCAGCTGAGGATTGCCCCACGCGGCAAGGCCGAGCCCACAGTGAGCGTCGTGATCCCGGCCAAGAACGAAGCCCTCAACCTTCCGCGTGTGTTCGCCGCCTTGGACGATGGGTACCACGAGGTCATCCTGGTTGACGGCGGATCCAAGGACGACACGGTCGAAGTGGCCCGCCGGTTACGGCCCGACCTCATCGTGATCGGCC
This sequence comes from Acidimicrobiaceae bacterium, assembly GCA_003160635.1. Classification (GTDB taxonomy): domain Bacteria; phylum Actinomycetota; class Acidimicrobiia; order Acidimicrobiales; family RAAP-2; genus Bog-473. The sequence continues at coordinate 5,047 of PMLV01000141.1, forward strand.
AGAACCGCAATGGCAAAGGGAACGCCCTCGCCTGTGGGTTTCAGCGAGCGACTGGTGACTTCATCGTGATGCTCGATGCCGACGGATCGACCGATCCGGCCGAAATCCCCCGTTTCGTCAACGCCCTTAGAGAAGGAGCCGACTTCGCCAAGGGCTCCCGTTTCATGCCCGGCGCCGGGAGTTCGGATATCAGCCGCCTGCGCCAGGTCGGCAACTACTTCTTGAACAAGATCGTCAACCTGCTCTACGGCACGCGCTACACCGACCTGTGTTACGGCTACAACGCCTTCCGCCGAGACTGTCTGACGGTCATGGAGCTCAACGGCGGAGACGTCGAGAACTGCGACGAGCACTCGATGCTTTGGGGTGATGGCTTCGAGGTGGAGACCCTGATCAACGTGCGCATCGCCAAGGCCGGCATCCGGGTGGCCGAAGTGCCGAGTTTTGAGCGGCGCCGCCATTTCGGGGCAAGCAATCTCAACGCCTTTTCTGACGGTCTACGCGTCCTCAGGACGATTCACGCCGAACGCAAACGCGGCGCGCGCCGAGCCAGCCGCTCCCAAACGACCTCCCAGCGCGAAGTCGGCACTTCGTGGTCGGTGCTGTCGACGTTGTCGGAAGAAGCCAGCTGACCTCAGACCAGAGTCACTCAGGCTGCTGAGTGGCGATCCTGCCTGTAGTCGGTTCCGATGCGAATCGTCGGAGACACATAGGTGCGGACGGTGTTCGTTGAGAGATCCTTAACGCAGTCGTCACACATCCACCGGCACGATCGATCTACACGGAGGGCTGGTCGTTGCGCCCGAGTGATCCTCTCGAGCTGCGTTACCCATCCGCAGCGGTGGCAAGCGCCAAATCGTCCGGAGATGTCGTTTCCATTCCCGGGTCCGGACTTGGTCGAAATGACATCCCGATGGTTCATGACCGCGACACTCCGTTTCGTTGAGAAATTCATGCCCATTTGTTTGCCTGGCCAAACCTTGATGCCCCGACCTTCGTCGGAGGCCGTGTGACGCTACGCCCGATCGGCGCTGTGGCGGGCGGTGAGCTGGAAGAAAAGGTGTTACTCCCATAAGTTTAATAGAGATTGTGTACCTCCTGAATGCCTACGTCAGCGGCGGTGAGATAAGACAGGGGAGAATATGGAAAGTGCAGGTCAGCGACGATTGTGAACACAAGCTGGCCTCAGGAAGGTGGGTGTAGGTCAGATGCGCCGAGCGTGCCTCGGGGCCGAGCCAGGCTCCAGGGCGCCTTCGTGTTGCGACCAGTCACTTCGCACCTGGACGGGCGATAGTCGCACGATGCCGAGGGGTGCCCAGTCGAGATCCGAACCGAATATGTCGAAGGAGGCACAGACCCAGGCGTAGTACCGACAACGGGGCAGTGGGACGTGATCTGGCAGCGGACGGTGGTGTCGCCTTCCTCAAGGATCATCTCGGTTGATACCAAGAAGGTCGGCGTACCGGGCCTCGCTGACACCGATACAGAGCCTTCCCCGTTCGCGCTGTCCGGTTTTCAGCCACAGCAGGATCTCCGTGGGATTGTGCTACGTGAGCATGGAACCATCGAGAGAGGAAACCTCGGCCTTGACTATCCCGACGAGGCCGCCATGGCTGAGATTCTCGAAGTAGAACTCCTCGACTGATTCCGGGTAATTGCCCAACAGTCACGAATCGGCCCGTCATCGGCGAGCACCCCGTTCTCAAGCAAGAGTCCTGTCGGCACATTGCTTCAACCGACGCCAGGACGTGTGAGACGAGCACCAGGGTGGTTCCCTGCAAGAGGACCTCTCGCATGCGGTCGAGGCATCGCTTCTGGAACAAGGCGTCACCGACCGCGAGCACCTCGTCGACGAGTAGGACGTCGGGATTCATGAACGCGGCAATGGCAAAGCCGAGCCGCATCTGCATGCGACTGGAGAAAAACTTGACCTGGCGGTCTATCGCTCCTGCCAGCTGGGCAAAATCGACGATATCGTCGAAGCTCTTCACAACCGCACTGCGGCCCATCCCCATCCATGAGCGGCCGTAGAGCAACGCATTCTCCCGGCCGGTCATATCGGGATGCATGCCATAGCGGAGCTCAATGAGCGTCCGACTATCCTGCTCGTGGGAGTGCTATTCGCGGCGGGCGTGCTTCGCTTTGGTCTTACTCTTCGTTTTCGGGGCGTCCCGGTCGATACCGCTATTCCGTAGCTGTCGCGCAGCAGCTCGGCGACCCGCTTGATTGCGATGTGCTGGCGGACCACCAGGTAGCAGACCAGTGCCCGCAGGCTCGGCCCGTAACAGGTCGGGCCGGTCGCTTCTGGAGGAAACGATGCGGTCGTCTCGTGCCCGCAGTGGCAGCGCTTGCGCTGGGCACGATGCTCGACGGTTGCCACCTCGACGGGGGGAAGGTCGAACACCTGACGCCGGACCTCTCCGGTGACCGGGGCAAAGCGAAGATCATCCCCACACCCCTCGCAGTGCTCGGGCGTGTGTTCGATGATCTCGTCGGGATCGGCCACAGGTGCGAGGTTCTTTCCCACAGCGCCCGGTTGCTTGCCTGGCTTCTTGCCTGAACGCCGGCGGCGCGACTTGGGTGCCGGCTTGGCGTAGCCATCAGACGAGGGCGGTTTCGAGGAGTTCTTCGAGTTCATCTGAAGCCTCGCCCGCAACCGCGCGTTGTCAGCCGTCAAGATGACGTTCGCTGCGGCTAGTTCGTCCAATCTCGCGCCGAACTCAGCGAGTTGGGAACGCAGATGCTCGTTCTCCGCCGCCAGCTCGACATAGGTCGGTTGCCCTATGGGCTCGGAGGAAGAGGGGTCGGCCGGAATTCCCCACGATACGCGCGGCGTTCTCGCAGTTGGTGGACGGTCTCCCTACGAGGGGTGAACAGTTACCTGTTCTTTACCTGTTCCTTAGCCCTTTGGATCTCGCCAACCCCATTCAACACTCGTGGATTAGCCACATAAAAGGGGCGCCGAGGGTGAGATTCCCCCCGGCTACTCACCACGCCTTTGCCGCGGGAGAAATGACCTGTCCTAACTCGTATAAACTGAGAGAGAAGTTTAACGTTCACTACGCGTCGCTATTCAACCAAGGAATGTAGTTCGGAGTCCCAGGTACATTGCAAATGACGATCAGATCCGACAATACCTATGGTTCCGACGCCGCGTCAGACGCGCGCTCACGCAGCGCTGGACCTTCAATGAAGTCGCTGAGGATTCTCGCAACTTCCTCAAGTCGCATACCAAACATTCCAGGTCGTAATGGCTAGGTCGGCTGTCGTCATATGCACCAGGTCACGTCCCGATCAGGTCGTCCATGCATGCGAGTCCGTAATCAAGGACAGGCCAGACGCGGTGATCGTAGTTGTCGACGCGAGCGATGATACCTGGACAGAGAAAAAATGTAAGGAGTTGGCGAGTCAACATCCTGGAGTCCAACTAAACTATGTAAAGGCAGATCGTCCCGGGCTCGCGCGGCAGCGAAATCAAGCGACCCTTGTCTGCGAACGTATGCAGATTGATATCGTGCATTTCATTGATGACGATGTCGAGGTTCTCGCCGGCTATTTTGATTCAATCGAAGAACGGTTCGAAAAAGATCCGCATCTCGCAGGAGTCGGGGGCGCAATTCAGAACGCCCGAATGGAAGCGCACCCAATTTTTAATTCACTATTCTTGCTCTCGGGAAGATACCCAAACACGATTCGTCGATCAGGACGAGTCGTGAAACCGGAGTCAACCGGAGGCGCCAAAAGGCAGATTGGTCAGAGGCCTGTCGAATGGCTCCAAGGCTTCGCTATGAGCTATCGAATGCTTACGCTTCAGAAACACTCATTCGATGACAGACTGACGGGATACTCGTATGGCGAGGACCGGGACTTCAGCTTTCGGGTAAGTCGCTCAGGAAAACTCGCGGTCGAACCGAATGCGCGATGCTTGCATCTGCGTGCCACCGCGAACCGGCTGGACTCCCGCAAATTCGGATTTGAGGTCACCACTCGCACATATGCCTGGGTGAGCGAATACCGCACGGAAGGGTTCTCGCTAATCGCGTTTTTCTGGTCTGTGTTTGGTGATGTTCTCCGTCATATCGGTGCGGCTCTGATAAATCGCGCTGGCGTGTCTGAAGATCCCTTGTGGTACGCGCTAGGTGTGCTCGAGGGTGTTAAGGAGATCGTCAGATCGCGCGTCAAGCCACGCGTCGCTCAATCTCGCGTTCCAATTTAGTTGACGAAGGGTTCGGCTCAGCCCTCCGACGCTCGCCGGCAGTGCGGGTCCCGTTCAGGTGGTTAGGGATTGTCTCCCTGTTGTGGTCCAGCCCTGCTCGCGTAGTGCGGTTGCTTCCATGTCCGCAGTCCTGTGAACATGATAGAGGTCCTTCTTCCAAGGCTCCGGCTTTGACACGAAAAGCTTCGGAAGAGGGCCACCCTCAGTGGTGGATTCTCAATTCACCGAGGACTCAGGGCGGCGGATTTCAGTGAGCAACTCTGGCGGATTCTACGTGAGCGTGGTCAAAGGAGCCCTCGGCCAGGACATGACCTCACCATCGACTTCCCGCCAGCCCTTTCGTCCGTGGAAGCTTGACTAACTGATCGGTCGCTCCAGTCCTTTTCGGAGCACATTCCTCCATGCCATCTCCACAGCGTTCCTCTTGTTGGAGTACCGAGACTAAAGGGTGACCGGCCCCACCGTTGGCGCGGAGGCGGTACCTATCTGATGCTTCGGATCGGTAGCCGTCACAACGACAGTGAGCCTGGAACCGTTGTCACGTGCTTGCAGCCGATAGGCGTGATGGATCGCTCCTGCAATGGCCGTGCAGTTGGTTCCGCTGCTGTCGCAGCGCTCCCACTTGAAGGAGAACGTGAGCTTCTTCAGGCCCTGCCACCTCCCGTCGGTCGTAACCAGAACTTGGCCGTCGCGTGTCACTCCTTTGATCACCGGCTTCACGATGTTGAGCGGAGGCGGCGGGTTCCCGACAGGCCCAACAGAGGACGCGGTGGCAATGCTCGACTGAAATTCCTGGTTTGTGGCGGTTACCACCACGGCGATCTTGGATCCAATGTCGAGGGCTCTGAGCCGGTATGAGTCATGGACCGCTCGGGGGATGGCGGCGCAGTTGGTTCCGCTATTGTCGCAGCGCTCCCACTTGTATGTGTACTTGAGTTTGTTTGCACTCTGCCACCTCCCGTCGGTCGTGTGCAGAACTTGACCATCATCTAACGTCCCCGAGATCACAGGAAGCACGGTGTTAAGCGGCGGCGGCGAATTGCCCACAGGTCCCACGGGGGTCGCGGCGGCAACACCTGTCTTGCCTTCCTGGTCGGTGGCGCTTACCACCACAGTGACCTTCTTCCCAATGTCATTGAGTTGCAGCCGATAGGAGCGGTGAGTCGCTCCGAGGATTACGGCGCAGCTGGATCCGGTGCTGTCGCAGAGTTCCCACTTGTACCTGAACGTGAGTTTGTTCGGACTCTGCCATACCCCACGGGTCGCGTACAGAACTTCGCCATCCTCCACCGGCGCAGTAGGAGGGCAAGTCAACCTTTGACGGGGGGATAGTTTCGCTACGGTGCAATGGAGCGGTCCAGGGATCAGAGGATTCGTCGTGCTGGACACTGGTAGCGACGCAAGGTACGGCCCCGACTGGAGCACGAAGAGGCTCGCGGTGGATGTCTTCGTTACGAGCTTCCAGCTCGGTGACTCTGTGATTTGCTCGCGCAATTCGTCATATTGCAAAGCAGTCGCCGCGCCGAGTTCCCTCGTGGCGTCCTTTGCCTGCTTATCGGTGAGGACATAGAAGCTTCGCATGTCGACCAATGTTTCAGTCTTCGGAACGCTGTGTTTCATGAACTGTTCGTAGGCCAGAGTGGGATTGAACTGGCTCTGGGAAATGCCGACATCTGCGATGTACGGATAATAGACCTCTTTAATCAGATGGTATCGACCAGTTGAATACGTAGGGGAATAGCCGGCCCCAATGATGGAAAGGCGTGAGCCCTGAGGAGCGTTATCTTCGAATGCCCGTAGTGCTTGAAGGTCGCCAGGACGGACGACTTCCATATAATCAAGGCCCATATCGGCAAATAAGTAGGCCCCTAATAGCACCGGAATCAAAGCCGCCCAAAGCCATTGCCGTCCGAGAAGAGCCGGGGGGCGCCATTGCATGGCCAGCACGGCAAGCCACGGAATCGCAAAGAGAAGAACTCGGAAGCTGCCTTCGTTTCCATAACTGTTGGCTACGAGAAGTCCTGCACTGCTCAAAGCGCAAAGAGCAAGTGCGATGTGAAGGCGAGTTCGGCGCTGAGTTAATGCCGCAACGGCGACCAATCCGATCACGAGTGCGTCGCCGGCCATGGTGAGGGCGTCTAGGCGGATGAGTACGCCCTTGTGGATGTTAGGATTAGCCAACCCTTTCGTCAGGACGTTGGTAGTAATGCTCCCGAACTCGCTGAAATTGAAGTACTTGCTGATGATTGATAAGTGGAGAGACGCCCAGCCAGCCGCGGGGAGTACCACTATAAGGGGAAGTAACCACGAGCGCGCTTGGCCGAATACGACCAATACGACGAGTGCGGCTGTCACCATATACGGAGAGAGTTGGTGGGTTACCGCTAGGGCGACAGCCATGATGGTGAATATCACCCATTCACCGGCGACCATGTTTTGCCGGTCTCCTCGGCGACGGATCGCGACCGCGAACAAGGCGATCGCGATCAAGAATCCGGCCGCCTGAGGGGAGAAGTAGTCCTGCCCGATGGTGTTGCCAACTAGGAGAACGGCCGCCGCCAGCCAGGCTCGTCGACCGTCTCGAAGGACCCGAAACGCCAAGTATTGGAACGCGAGCACCGATGCCAGGTCAATGACGGTTGGCCAAAAGCGTGCGACCACTGTCGGGTCGTGGATCCCCGATACGCGGCACAACCAGGCGACACCCGCGAACAACCCGGGCCATGACATGTAGATGTTGAGGTTGGCATTGACGTTGCCGTGAGCAAGGATGTATGCGGTCAGCCCGATGTGCTTAAAAGTCCAGGAATAGCGAGGCTCGTCATAAATGATCGCAGGGGTCAAAGTAACCGCAAGAGTGAGTGCCACAACCGGAAGACCCGCTAGAAAGACCGAACTTCGTTGCCCTACAATGATCGCGACCACGATCAGGGCCAGACCTACGTACCAGGCAGGCGAGATCGCGGTGAATAGTCCGGATGGCCCGGGATTGAAGTGCATGAGACGGGCCGCACTGAGCAAGCAGCCTGCAAGTCCCACCAGAGTGAGGCCGATGATTGTCAACTCGATGCGTTGATTTGCCTTGCTCGTCTCGGCGGCCACTTCGATCTCATTGGCTACGGCGCTGACTTGCTTCCTGGCGAATGCTGTACGGCCGGGCCAGCTGGCATAGCGAATGTCTCGCGCGAGGTACGCAAGGTGCGCACCGCCTGCTATTACCGCCAAAACTGTGAAAACGACAGGTCCCGTGAACCAGACACGTGCTTCTACGAGCACAAAGCCGATCAGAAGGACGATTGCGAGTCCTAAAGGGGCACTCAAGGCGAGCAGCGGCACGTCTCGCTGACGGAGGACAATAAGCACAGCAGAACCGAAGCCCACTAAAGCAAAGAGAAAGAAACCTGTTCCGCGTGCTGCAACATTGCCGATGCACCAGCCGGCGATACCCAGGATGAGAAGAGCAATGGATACCACGGACACCGCAATCTGCCCGGGGTAGGCACGATCACGGATCTTGGCGTTCAAGTCCATTTTGTCTGACCTGTAAGCTGGCGGTGTCTTTAGCATCGCATTTGCCCGTGTCAACCCCTCTGAGTCCTCCCAACATGCGGACACAAAGAGATCTAGCTCATCATCTCCAGTCGCCCTACTGCCTGCCGACCCGTAGGCAGAAAGAGAATCATAACAGTTGGTCCAGCATCACCGTAGTCAGCAAAGGTACTTCGTCCCTTCTGGAGGCACCAAACATACGCCTAAGCTTGCGATTAAACGTCAACCGACCTCGCTCGCGGTCTCTTCGAGCAGGAGCTGCTGTGCTTTTGCCGCCACTTCACGCATCTCTGCAATGAGAGCGCGTACCTGTCGATCGTTGCCGATCCATTCGCTGTAGAGCGCAGCCTCGCTCGGGGTGAGCCTCCGATTGACCGTCTCGCCACCCACCTTGGCTGTCCACTGGAAGTAGGGGCCATGCAGTCGGGGCGGGTCGCTATGACAGCCACAGCTCTCTTTCCCGCATCGGTTGTAGCGCGGAGCCACGCTGCCTGACGCGATGTATGAGGTTGCCGACATCGGCGAGTTGGCGGGCCAGTTCGCGATAGCGCTGTTCATAGGTCTCGAGTCGAGTGGTCGTCCGCTTGGTTGCCATGTGCTGCCTCCACCTTGAATATCCCAACTTTTCGGGGACTCCTCGGGTTTCCGTGGGTCAATTGATGTAGGAGGAGGGGGTCAAGGGCGGCCGGAGGCCGACGCAGTGAACCCTTGACGCACGCCGTGGTGAAGGTGGCGCCAGCGACCATGTGATGGGCCCCGGCTCGGCCGGGGCCTCTTCGCGTAGCGACGCGCATGCGCCGCCCTCGTAGTTTCGGATGCGACCAAGCAACCCTGACTACCTGGGAGGACGCATGCGCGTCACCACTGCATTCAACAAGATGTTGGGCCTCGTTGGCGTCTCGGTGGCGACGGTGGCCTTTACCCCCGAAGGGATCGTGCTCGGGCTGCGCCGTCGGCGGGCCAAGCACCGTTGCCCGTGCGGGTGGCGGACTTGGGCCATCTACGACCGCTCCGTGCGCCGCTGGCGGCACCTCGACCTGGGCGCGAGCAGGTGTTTCCTCGAGGCCGAGATCGCCCGGATCCACTGTCGGAGCTGCGGAAGGGTCCGCACCGAGGAGGTCCCCTGGGCCCGGCCCGGGTCCCGCCACAGCCGTGACTTCCAAGATGTGGTCGCCTGGCTGGCCCAGCGGGTCGACAAGACCACCATCACCAAACTGCTGCGCGTGTCGTGGGAGGCGGTGGCCAAGATCGTGATCGACGTGGTGGCAGAAGCGATCGACGACGCCCGCTTGAACGACCTCTACCGCATCGGGGTTGACGAGGTCTCCTATCGCAAGGGCCACTCCTATCTCACGCTGGTCTATGACATCGCCGGCGGCACCGTCGAGTACATCGCCGACGACCGCAAGCAGGCCAGCCTCGATCCCTACTTCGAGTCCTTCAGCCCCGAAGAGCGCGACACGATCAGAGCCGTGGTCATGGACATGTGGGAGCCCTACGTCAACTCGGTCAAAGCACACTTGAACCATGCCGAGGAAAAGATCGTCTTCGACAAATTCCACATCGTCAAACACATGGGAGAAGCCCTCGACACCGTGCGCAAGAGCGAACACCGCCAGCTGCGCGCCGAGGGGATCGACACCTTGACCGGATCGAAATATCTCTGGCTCTACGCCGAGAAGAATCTGCCCGGCAAGCACAAGAGCACCTTCGCGGTCCTCAAGGCACTCAACTTGAAGACGGCCCGGGCCTGGGCCACCAAAGAGTCGCTCTCGTGCTGTGGCGCTACCGGCGACTGGCCTGGGCGACCAAGTTCTACAAGCAGTGCTTCTTCTGGGCCACGCACTCGCGCCTGCAACCGGTCATCGACGTCGCCTACATGATCAAAAGGCATCTCTACGGGGTGCTCAACTACTTCTCCGCCGCTCGCATCACCAATGCTGCTGCAGAAGGGCTCAATTCGAAGATCCAGACGATCAAGAAGATGGCCTACGGCTATCGCAATCGCGAGCACTTCAAGACGGCCATCTACTTCCACTGTGGAGGGCTACAGCTTTACCCTGCAACCCACGGGATTCCCGGATGACCCTTCATAAGTTGGGAAGCTCGTGCCTTGACCTCCCCGTCGCTGTAGCGGCCGACCGGGTCGTCGAGCTGGACCACGCACCGCTCGATCTCCTTGCGTGTGATGACCCCGACGCAGCCGGCTGTTGAGCGTCTCCATCATTGATCATCAGAGAGGTCTTTGGCGCCAGCGAGGGTGAGCACGATCCATGTTCACGATGTTGGCGCCGTTGTGAATTCGCTGACCGGAGCATTTCGGCTTGAGGACCACTCGACTTGTCGGCTGGCGCTGTGGCGGCGACGATCACCAACACGAGTTGGCCCTACCTCGAGAAGGCGGCCGACGTCACAATGGTCCGATGGGCCAACGCAGACATGATCTTGACGGTGCATGCGGATGGCATCGAGGCCCGGCTCCAAGCTGGGGCGCTTGTGCTGTCGCTGCACCGGGCGGCTTCGGCCCTGGGGTCACGCCCGGTCCCGGCTCATTCGCCAGCGCGATGGCTCCCACGTGGCGCTCCGGCCGAGGCGCGCCATCTGCACGCGATGCGAAGCGACCCACGTGCTGTTGCCCTTGTGGTCCCTGCCACGGCGCAGAGACGCCGTCGAGACTCTCGGAGACGCCCTGTTGAGAGCGGTGGCTGGCCATGGCCACCGCAAGATCGCCCGGGAACTGGCCCTTCCCCCCTCAACGGTCCGTAACTGGTTGCGCCGGGCGCGTGGCCGGGCAGAGTGGCTCCGCCAGCGGGCTGTGCGGGCTGGTCGCGAGATCGATATCTGTCTCCCTTTCTCCGTGCCTATGGCAACCGAGCTCGCCGAGGCGCTCGACGCCCTCGGGCTGGCCGCATCGGCGGCGATCCGCCGCTTCGGATGGGCCGGCACGTCGCCTTGGCGCGTCATCGCCGCACTGAGCGGCGGGCACCTGCTTTCACCAGCTCCCGACGGATGATTCCTCGGGTTGGACCTCTGGTCGTGCGCGACCTGGTACCGGCCAATGGCGACACCGTGTGCACCGGGCGACACCGACCGTGATGACGAACGTCCTTTTTCATGGTCAACGATCGTGTCGCCTTCGTGCTCATTGAACGTGGCGGGCGACACCGGCGAGGTAGCGGGGCATCGCGCTCTCGGAGAACTGGACACGGTCGCCTACCTTGAAGAGAGCTCGGGCGACGAGTTCGGTGACGCCGGCGATGAGGTCGCGGCGGATCTTGACGATGGCCGCGATCTGTTCAAGGTGATCATCAAGTAGCCCGAGCATGAGCGCGTCGAGCAGCGCCTCGACTTCATCAGGTGTGGGGACGAGGGGTTCGGGGATGTCGTCGAAGGCCACAATGGCAAGCGCGTCGATCGTGCTCTGGGCCGGATCGGTCCGGCGGGGGACCGGGCGCTTTTTGGGTTCTCGAACCACGGGCCCCATTGTGGCCGAACCGCTCAGGTGGTGCGGATGCCCTCTGGGAGCCAGACCCTGCCCTCGAAGAGCAGTCGCAACCCGGCGAGCACGTCGTGGCCCTGCTTGTTCATGGTCGAGATGTAGCTGCGGATGGCGCAGTAGCCCCGGGCACCCTCGAGCGTGCGCCACGTGCCTGAGATCTTCTGTTGGAGTTTCACCATCCTCACGTCTCGCTCGGCCTGGTTGTTGTCCCAGCTGAGCGCGAAGTCGGTGGCGAAGCGCAGTACGTCAGCGCGTTGGGTGTCGAGACGGGTGAGCACGTTGAAGGCCTTCTTCTCATAGCCCGCCCGCTGGCCCAGCGCGGGCTCGGGGTTGGCGGCCCAGCCCTTTTGGATCAAGATGCCGTAGCGGTCCCGGATCGAGTGCAGTGCCCCCTCGTCAAGGCGGTCGGCTCCGGCGGCCTCGACGATCTCCTTGGCGTCGATCAGCAAGGCGATCATCTCGTTGGCCCATCCTTGGTCCAAGACCTCGAAAATGGCCCCAATTCACGGATATGGTGCCCATTGCACAATTGGTGGAGAACGTCGTAGGTGCGATAGGACTGCTAGCCATCGTGCACTGCGGGTGCCCCGTATCGCCTCGATCACTCCCATGGCATCCATGGCCACCCTGCCGCGCCACTTGTGGCAGTCGATGAGGGTGTAGAGGGCGTTGCAGGCGACGTGGATCCAGTGCAGGCTCCCGGCCACCCGGGCCCCGGTCTCGTCGAAGTTGACCGCCGGGGCAGCGATGAGCAGATCGCGGATGACCTCGGTGAACAGGCCCAGCGCCCCCCCCGACCTCGGCCACCATTTGGGCGAGGGCCCCGACGGAGATCTCGATGCCCAAGACGTCACCGAAGAGCCGGGCCATGCGGTCATAAGGCAGGTGCTGGTAGACGGCCAGATAGGCGGCCAGGGCGCGCACCCCGGGGCCGTAGCAGGCCGGGGCGGTGGCCGCTTTGGGTGCAGCGGCCTTGGTCTCGCACCCGCACGCACACCGTCGGCGTTCCATGCGGTGCTCGGTGACGAAGGGCCGCACCGGTGGGAGCTCGAAGACCTGGCGCCGCTCGACGCCGACGACGTCGGCATCGAAGAGTTGCGCGGGTTGCGCCCCAGGCGCTCTTCGAGATCGGCGATGCGTGCCACCAGCGAGCGGTTGCGTTCTTCGAGTTCTCCCATGCGCGCCGACTGCTGTTCGTTCACCAGCTGAAGTGCAGCGACGAGTTTCGCTCAGCTCCTCATAGGAGGGCGTGTCATCGAACGGGGAGGAGTCGTCGGGTCGAAATCCCAACGTTACGCGCGGCGTTCCTCCAGGTGGGTGATGGTGCGGTCAGGGGACCTGAATAGTTACTAACAATGATGGTTGAAGCCAAGATGCTGCGTGACGGTGCATGTTGGACTTGAGCTTCGCCGGTAGGTCACTCCCCGGATGCCAATTCGAAGTCCTCGGCGGACCACGTCGTAAGCGGAAACCAAGCCAGCACCCGCTGCAGTTCGGCTAATTGGTGAGGTGTCAGCCGTTGCTTCCAATTGTCGGGAAGTTCAGCGGTCAACCGCCGGGTTCGAAACCCGGTCCCGGGACGGTCGCTCTTGACCAAGAAATTCTTGGCTTTCTCATTCCAGTGGAGACCGAGATCGCTGTAGAGCCGGTGGAACTCCTCGACCGGGTTCCGACACATCTGTTCGTGGGTGCGAATGACCCAGTCCGGGTGATGCGCGGCAGCCTGCTCGAGCGCGGTTATCAGCATGCCGATCTGCCATATTATTCGCTCGAGATGATCGGACCCTGGCAACTGGACTCCCCAAGTCTCGGCAACGTGTTGAACCGACGGCGTCCCCGCGAACGGGACGTACTGAGCGTTCATGTCGAGGGCGATCCAGCTGGCCAGTACGGAGCCGGGGTGCCGGAGTAGGACGAGGACGTCGATTTCAAATTCGGTAGCCAACCAGTCCATCGCCAAGGGTGCGTGGACCGTCTTGACCAGGAGGCGGTGGTCATCGAGAATAGGATTTCGGCAAACCGGGGGATGATTGGCGATCACACCTGCCAGCGACATGGCGGGTGAAAACCCTCCTCTCAGGTACCGTTTGCATTCGAGGGTGGGTATGGCGCGCAGCCCCGTCGCCTTGGCAAGTGGGGACATGAGCCGGAGCATCTGGCCGGCCACTCGCAGGCGGGGGGTCTCCGTGGCCCCAGCTAGGATCCAAGCCCAGAGAAGGTGATACGGGTCATTCCGCTCTCCTGGCGCAAGGACGGGGAGCCGGCCCGTATGCCGCTTGGCCCAGATGGCCGAGGAGCGGCTACCTTCACTATCGGGCTCACTCAGCGAGTAGAGCGTGTCGTCGCATTCGAGGGCCTCCAAAGTCCATGTCGTGCCCGAGCGGGGGATGCCGGCTATGACTAGTGGTCGTCGGCGGCCCGACGTCTCTCCGACCTTGTTTGGCGACTGGGTCATGTCCACCCGAACGAGCATTCTGAGTCGCGCAAATGGAGCATTGTGATGAAACCCGTGCCGACCACGTTTCCCGCGGTGTTCGTCCAAATGAACGCGTGCTGACTGGGTGCATGAATGAGCGGCGCGCCGATGTCCAGCCAATCGGGAGCGCGCATACGACGTCATACTGGCCTAGTCGTCTGAACGTAACCTCGGCGTGATCTGGGTTTTTAATGAGTTAGACCTGTGTTTTAAATGAGAATGGCGCGGGCTGACCGCCCTCGATGTCGATCCCGGGCGAGTGGCAGCTTTGGTGACTCAAACGATGACGCGCTCGCTCAGACCTCTCGGATCAATCCCAGCCCAGCTCGCCGCACGTGGAAGAAGCAAGTTCAAGTGGTACGCCAGATTTATCAGAGCCAGCCTCGGGGACCGTCCCACGAGCGGAATCGGTTCGGTTCGTTGATCCAGACCCGCTTCCTCGGCCAGGGTCCGGGGCAGCGTCCTGATGGTCGCCCACGCTGCATCCATGTCCACCCCGGAGTGGCGGATCCAGAAGGATAATCCCAGCTCAAGGGTTAAATCATCGCCAGGCAGCTCGAGAGGTCCCAGCGCCGACAAGCCTCGAAGTACGAGGGCGGCGAACTCCAGACTCCGTCGGATTGTCCGCGCACTCTCCCCACGCAACACACATATCGGTGCCATAGCACATGACACGCCGACGGCCACGAAGGGGCCGCGGCAGGATGCCTGCATCACGTGATCCGATCAACCAGGGACGGCGACGCCACGATAGGCCCGCGCTGGGCGACGAAGCCCGCTGGGCGATCGTCCAGCGGGCTTCTGCACGACGACACCCTTGAGGCTGGCGACCGGGTGGCCGGCTGGCTCGTTCTCCCCTACGGCCAGCAACCCTCGCGCATCGTGGCGATTACCCGCGATCAAGTCACTCATCATGACGGCGCTGTTCATTTGCACCTCAGCACGACCTACGTCGAGATTAGCCGGTTTCGGGCTCTCCACTTAACCGGAG
>PMLV01000165.1 GCA_003160635.1 Acidimicrobiaceae bacterium
CAGCTATCCCAACACGATTCCCCGCCTGGGGTACCTAGGGGTCGTGGTCTTGACCACGATAGTCCTCTACTACCTGTATTACGTAGAAGGGGCCGTCACGCCTCTCCTGCTGCCCTATTACCACATGTCGTTCGCGTATTTCCTCTACCTACTCGTCGTTTCCAATGCCATCGGGGCGTTCAGCGCCTTCATCGGCGGGCTGTCAGACAAGATCGGACGGGCCAATCTGACGATTTACGGCACCCTCATCGTCGGTCTCGTCCAGCTGTTCGCCATTCCACACATCCATTCTGAGTTCGGCTTCGCTGCCGCGTACTGCGTGATTGGCTTCGTGGAAGGCGTCATCCTCGTTTCGACCCCTGCACTCATGCGCGACTTCTCGCCTCAGATGGGTCGGGGGGCCGCCATGGGCTTCTGGGCGCTCGGTCCCACGATGGGGAGTCTGGCGGCAAGCCTGGTCGCTACGCACACCCTCACTCACCTCCATCCGTTTCAGGACCAATTCATCATCTCGGGACTCGTGTGCATTGGAGTAGCGATGATCTCGCTCTTCTTTTTGCGCGAGCTGTCCCCGGGACTCCGGGACCAGATCATGGTGTCCGACAATGAACGCTCGCTGGTCGAGGCTCGTGCCATCGGGATCGACGAGGAAGCGGCTACGGGTCATCCAATGCGATCCATGATGCGGCTCGACCTGATCTCGTCGTCTGTGGCGATCTCACTTCTCTTGCTTTTCTACTTCGCGTCGGTCAGTGTGCTCACCCTCTACTGGGTTGTCGTCTTCGGCCGCTCGACCTCTGACGCCAATGGCATCAACGTGTGGTACGCAGCCGTCCTTTCGGGGTCACTTGTTCTCTTCGGAGTACTTTCGGACATATTGCGGGTCCGAAAGCCATTCATGCTCATCGGAGCGGCGGCTTGCATCTTGATGATGGTGTTTCTCATACTGCAGGTCGGCCATCCGCATACCGGGTACTACTCGAACGTTCTGGTAATCGCGCTTCTCGCCTTAGCCATTGGGTGTGCCTATGCGCCCTGGATGGCCAACTACACCGAGCAAGTCGAGTCACATAATCCTGCCCTAGCCGCGACCGGTCTTGCCGTGTGGGGCTGGATTCTGCGGATCGTCGTGGCGGTGTCCTTCCTCGTCCTTCCTCGGGTAATCACAACCTCCACGACGCTGGTTGACAACCAGGGTGCTGCCTCCACCCTGCAGACCATCCAGGCGGCGGTGCCATATGCACCATCCACGACCGCGTGCGCTCAGAAGAGCGCTCCAACGAGCATCATCGCCGCTCTAAGGGCCACCAATGAGCCGGGGCCTCGGACATTGGCGACGATCATCACGTCCTGTGATCGAACCCACAACGTGCTTCAGGCGCTGAACGCGGCCGGAGGACTTTCGAACCCACAAGTGCAAGGGCTTCTCGCCTACAACCCGCTGGCCGTCGCTATCCAAGACGGGCGGCAGGTGAGCGACAGCGAGATCTCCGCCAAGGTGGGTTCGCACTCACAGAATCTCGCCGATCTTCTTCGAGCGGAAAAGCAGCTTGTTCCAGCGCAGAAGGCCTCTCCCAACCAATGGAAGCGGTGGTGGTTGATCTGCCTCGCAGGTCAGGTGGTCTTCGGTCTGCTGGTGCTCACCATGCGAGGTCGATGGAGCCCCAGAGCTGCCAAGCGAGACTTCGAGGATCATGAGCGACTGGTGGAAGTGGAGTTGGCGAAGCTCCGCATGGAGGCGCCTCGGATCGAGGTCCCGGACGTTCCCACTGCAGTATGAGCGCGACATGTGTCCGATGCCACAGGCATTGCTGAGAGTTCACACTCGATCGGTACAGCGAGAAGAGAGAAGATCTCAATGGACGAGAAGCGCGAACGCGTCATGGAAACGATGAGTGGTGCCGACGCCTTGCTGTGGACGATCGGCAGGGACCCCGTCCTACGTCCAACGGTGATCGCCGTGATGGTGTTGGACAAGTCCCCCGACTGGGCGACGATGCAGGCCCGTGTATCGACCCTCACCGAGATCGTTCCCCGACTGCGATCGCACGCAGTCGTCCGCCCCTGGGGACGAGGCAGACCACAGTTCATAGAAGATGGCCAATTCGATCTCGCCCTCCACCTCAGGCGCATGGCGCTGCCTCCTGGAGCCACATTCAGGGATGTGCTCGATATCGCCCAGATCATGGGCACTACAGGTTTCGACCCGTTTCTTCCGCTCTGGGAAGTGGTCGAAACCGACGGTTTCGACGGAGAGCGTGCCGCACTTATCGTCAAACTTCATCACTCCCTGGTAGACGGTGTCGGTGGATTCGCGGTCTTACTGCACCTCTTGGACACGGAACGCAATGCCGCGAGCTCGCGTAGTCCGGCCTCAACGGATGCCGGACCAACTACGCCATTCGACCTGATGAAGTATCTGCAAGGTCCGCGCAAGGTCATTGACGCTGCACTTCAGGCCGTCGTGCGGCCAGCGGAGTCAATCCAGCACCTCGTTTCGACCGGCGCTTCGGTGGCGCGCCTCCTGGCCCCCGCCCGCCAACCGATTTCTCCACTGATGACTGAACGAAGCTTCCGGCGAACCTTCGAGGTGGTCGACCTGCCAAAGGGAAAGCTGCGGCGTGCCGCTACGGCGACGGGTGGCACGCTCAATGATGCATTTGTCGCTTCCGTTGTACGGGGGCTCAAGCGGTACCATGGGCTCCACGGTGCTGTGCTCGATGAGATCAGGGCACTGATGCCCGTGAACGTCCGCACTAAGGACGACACGGCCGGTGGAAATCACTTCGTGCCGGCACGCTTCGTCGTGCCCACGGGTACGGATGCCAGTGAGTGCGTGCGCGCGGTCCAGCGGATCACGGATCAATGGAAGCACGCACCGGGTCTGGCGCTGAGCAATGTGCTGGCGAACGCACTCAGCTTCCTGCCTGCCCCTATGGCGACATCGATATGGGGTTCCATGTTGAAAGGTGATGACTTCTGCGTGACAAACATTCCAGGCCCGGCCTTCAAGGCGTTCATCGCCAGCTCCCGAGTCGAGCGAATCTACGCATTTGCCCCGCCGTCGGGGTCGGCTCTAAATGTCTCTCTGATCTCTTTGGCTGGGCGTGAGTGTGTGGGTATAGCCGTCGACTCAGCGGCCGTGTCCGACAGTTCAAAATTGGCTGTCTGTATCGAGGAAGGATTTTGCGAGGTGTTCGAACTGGGACGTGTGCAACCTCCCGGACGCTGAATGGTCGAACCTGCGACTCCGTTTCCGGGAAACGCGACCTTTGGATGGCCAAAGGGTCCCTAGGACTGGCCGATCTGCGCCGCCGTGCGGAGACCACCTTCTCGGCATACACCCTTGAGTCGGCACGCGTCGAATACCCGCTCGGAGGACCTTCGGCCCTACCAAAATCGGCAAGCTCGACGCAGGATCACCTTGAGGATCGAAGGGAGGCGGCACAATGCGCGCAATCGATGCCATACGCCGATCCGCAATCGGGATCGGGCCCCAACGAACAATCCACGATGCGGCTGTGGTCATGGAGCGTAGCGGCGTCGGCTCCTTGGCCGTTATAGACGGCACGCGACTTCTCGGGATTGTGACCGACCGCGATCTCGTCCGAAGAGCCCTCGCCGTTGGAGTACCTCCGGAGAGCCGAATCGACGGTGTGATGTCTTCGCCGGTGGTCACGATTCCTTTCGACGCAGAGCTACGGGACGCGTTTGCACTGTTTCGGACCCACGGAGTGCGACGTCTGGCTGTAGTGCAAGACGGACAGTTCACAGGGATGATAACCGTCGACGACCTTCTGATAGACCTCGCCGCCGATCTGGCAGATCTCGCCAGGCCGGTTAGTGCCGAGGTCATTTTTGGTGATCACATCACCTCCGCATCGACTCCCGCGTGAAGCAGCGGGAGTCACGGGTGGCCAAGTGGTGATGCCAGCACCGATCGGGATCTCCCAGTTGAACGTGCCCATTGAGGTCACCGACCTCATGGGAGGGGGCAGATGTCGCAATCGAGGCGGTCGGTGTGCCGCTGAGCTTCGAGCTCTGCACCGAGTTGGTGCGACCCGGAGGTCACGCGGCGAACATCGATGTGCGCGAGCCGGCGACGCTTCACCTCGAATCACTGCGGGCCGTGACGTGACTGTGAAGACTGGACTCGTCGGTACGTACTTGAGGCTTTCAAGCATGTACAGGAGTTTTCACAGTCCACACCGATGCTGCACCGGCGCGTTTTGGGCTCGTGACCATGGGCTTCCACCTTCAGCCCGTTGACCGGGGCCTTTGGTGGAGGTGATGGGATTCGAACACACGGCCTCTACATTGGCAGCGTATCGGTCGTCCCCGTCTGACCGAGTCCTTTAGAATGGCGAGAGGTGAGGGTTAAGCGAGGGGTGAGGGCTTCTCGTGGCCTAAACGCGGACACTCACATCACCCGAAGGGCGGGAAGAACCTCGGCAGCGAACCGCTCGATCCCCCGCAAGACATCCTGATGAGGCATGCCCGACGTGGTGAGTTCCACGACCAAATGGTCACAACGCAGGGGTTCAGGCGAAGAGAGCTGCTGCTCAACTGCGGCCACCCATTGGGCAGAGTCACCCAAGATGAAGTCGCCCGCTACTCCCCCGGGAAACTGCGGCGGAAGTCCCGCGTCCGTAAACCACTTGTTGTAGTGCTCTAACTCCCACGTGGCGTGAGGTTCGGCCACCTGCCATGCCTTCTGTTCGGTCTCTGCGACAAAACCCAGCGCCATCCCGTAATAGCGTTGAGCGACAGGGTCGCCGCCGTATTCGATAATCAACTGCGTATGACGATCGAGAAGCGCCGGTGGCGGCGCTATCGCGAGACCGGTGCAACCAAAGCGGGCCGACCGCTGCAGCATTCGCTCTCCAGCTCCACCGAGCACTATTCGGGGCATCGGGGACTGGACCGGTTTTGGGGTCATGGCCACTTCGGGGAAGTTGAAGTGGCGGCCCTGAAAAGAGAATGAGTCTTCCGTGAAACAGCGAACCAACACCTCGAGGGCTTCGTCCATGACCTCTCCGCGTCGGTGGAAGTCGAGATCCAGCGCCGCCGACTCGGTGGGACGGTAGCCGAGACCAAGGCCCAGGATGAGCCGTCCCCCTGACAGAATGTCAACCGCCGCTGCGGCTTCTGCGAGACGGACGGGGTGGTGTTGGGGCAGCAACAGGCAATAGGTACCAATCTGGACCCGTGACGTCACGGTGGCGATGGCAGCCGCCACGGTTAGCGGCGCAGCTACGAATCCATCATCGGTGAAGTGGTGTTCACCCAACCACACCGAGTCGAAGCCCACCTCCTCTGCCACGCGGATCTGCTCCAGGCAGTCGGCATAGAGTCTCGCCTGATCGCGGCGCCATGGCTCTGGGTTCCGAAATGGGAAAAAAAGTCCTACGTCCACCTACTTGCCTCATTTCCTGTGGGGCAAAGACGCCCGCTCAAAGTATGAACGACCCGGTGGGTGCGGAAACGCTCCACCATCGGTATCTACCAGCTCCCACGCGTTGCGGTAGTGGAGGTGGACCCCGGTGGGGACTTCGGCGATCTCGCGGCTAGGGGCGACGGGCACCACCCCCAACGGATCGCTTCTTCCAGCAGCCATGCCTTGGTGTGCTCGTCGGGACGCCGGAGAGCCCAGTCGGGGCTACCCATCCACTCGACCACGCGGTCCACTGGTTCGTCTCGACGATCCGGCAGTTTGGTGATCGTCTAGACCATCTCCTACGGCAAGCGGCGCCGAGCCGAAGGCGACCGTCTCCTATCTGCTGCGACAGAACGAGGTGCAGCTCCGCCGCCAATGCCGACCGGCTAGGGCAAAGGGGGGCACCTTGGAGGATGACTTCGTGGGCGAACCTGGCCCGCACCGGGGCCGAGTCAGGCTCCCCGGCCGAAACAAGGCCAAGCATCGCATTGCAAGTCTTGCAATGCATTCCGAAGGCTCGCAGGGGTAGGTCGACGCGGGACAAGGTCATATATGTAAGAATTTGCAACGCCGGCTCCGCCCCGCCGACGACAGCAACCCGGAACGATGATTGGCTATGAAGCGAGAACCCATTGACCAACATTCGACTCTGATCGCGTAGAGGAGGCGGAAAATCAATGGTCTATCTCCTCGCCACGGCGTGCGCGCTGTCCAATGCTCTGGCGAGCGTCCTCCAGCGCATGGGAATCGAAGACGCCCTTGGGTCGGACACGCTCAAACTCAGCGTGCTCACGCACGCGCTTAAGCGCGGCGTGTGGCTACTCGGTTTTGCCTTCGTTGTGGCTACAGTCCCTCTCCAGATCGTGGCACTTCACCTGGGCAGCCTGAGCCAGGTGCAACCTATCTTGACCGCTGAGCTGCTGTTTTTGGTCATCTTGTTGGCCACCTGGTTCCGGTTCCACGTCGGTTGGCGTGAGTGGTTGGGCTGTGCGGGAGCGGCAGGTGGTTTGGCCGGGTTTTTGATCTTCGCTCAACCTGGCGGAGGCAGTGACGTGCCCACAACCTTCGAGTGGGTTGTCGCCGGATCGCTCTGCGGAGGAACGGCCCTATTGGCCACCCTGTCCGCGTTCCGCGGGCCGCGCTGGTGGCGGGCGGCCGCGTTTGGCGTGGCCGGGGCGGTGGGGTTTGCGTTCACGGCCTCTCTCATCAAAACGGTGAGTAACTACATCGCGACCGATTGGGTTCATGTGTTCTTTCACTGGCAGACCTTCGGCGCAGCGGTGTGTGGCGCATTGTCATTATTCGTGACGCAAAACGCCATCCATGCCGGTCCCATCGCTGCCTCGCAGACGGCACTCGTGCTCGTCGACCCGTTGGCCAGCATCGCCCTTGGTATCGGCCTCTACGGGGACAGCCTCCGCACTGCTGGCGCCTACGGCCCGCTGGAGGCAATCTCGCTGCTGATCATGTTCGTCGGCGCCGTCTCGATCGCTCTTTCACCACTGGTTTCGGGTGTGAAGGGGGATGACGATCGGTCCGCAGAGATGCTGTCACTCCGCTCCCATTCGAAGCGCCTCATCGACGCGGTCCAACGGGATCTTCCGCCAAAATAATTTCACGATTCTCCCGGCAAACCCTCCGGATCTTCTCGGCGTACAGGACGAAGCAGCATGCCACGATGGCGGTCGGCTTCGGATCGATGCGAAGTTGGCCGCCGCGTTCAGTCGCGCCGGAGCGCGATGCCCGCCGCCTCTAGCTCATCGACGAAATCGTGACCCCAGCCGGTCGTCGTCCGCGCCGGTTCCCAACCGCGGTCATCGAGGAAACGGCGGACATTGCCTACTACCGAGGCTGGCGTGGGAAGACACACCGCGGCGTCGCCCAGCTCCAGCTCGTGCATCAGGTTCTCCCGACCATGGCCCGGTACCACATCGAGCAGCACCATACGCCGCCCGATGACTCGAGTCTCCCGGCAGGTGTCGCCCGAGCTGGTGATCACGACGTCACTCGCCGCCATGAGTGCGGGGACCTGATCGGTGTACCCGAACGAGATCACCGTTGGGTAGTCACGAGAAACGGCAGCCAATCGCGCGCCAAGGCTTTCGTTGGTCCCACTCACGGCAAGCACCCACCACCCTTCGGTGGCCAAGGCCCGGGCTACGTCGTCGAGAGGCCCCACTCCCCAGGCCCCGGACATGAGGAGGACGCAAGGGGCATCGTTTGGAACATCGAGCGAGGCTCGGGCGTCAGCCCGACTAGGGGCTGCGTAAAAATCGGGTCGCACGGGGGCCTCCACCACGCTGACCCGGGCTTCGGGGTGGTAACGACGCACCGAAGCGGCGGCCAGCTCCGAGGTGACGAGGAACAGGTCCGTCCCCTCATGGACCCACATCCCATGGGCGAACGAATCCGTCATGAACACCACGGTGGCCAGGTCGGGCCGCTCGTCCTTGAGATGGACGGCGGCGGATGCCCCGGTGGCAAAGACCGATACGACCAGGTCGGGGGCGTAGCGATCAACCTCTTCGATGAGTTTGGGCAACATGGCCTTGACCGCGGCCCGATCCATGAACCGGCCCAACGACCCGTTCCCCCGGAGCTGAGAGAAGTGGAAACCGTCGTAAACCGATGTCATTGACAGCAGGCTTCGGAAGACGAAATTCCCGACGGCCGAGGGACCGCCACCGAGCATCGGCATGCAGTCGACGATCCTGCTCTCCACTCCATACGGCAACAGCGCCGCGGCACACGCCTCGGCCAGCGTGTCATGCCCGGCGCCGAACTTGCCGGAAAGGAACAGAGCCCGCTTGACGGTCAACGGGAGAGTCCGACCAACTCGTCGAGAGTGCGCGCCGTCAGACCTTGCCGATGGAGATCCTCGGCGATAGGGCCGAGGGCTTCAGTGGCGCGCCGCGACGACCCCGGCGGCGACTGCACATCGGCATCGTGGAGCAAGACGATTCCTCCGGGGCCAACGCCGGCTCGTACTCGACGTGCGACGCTGATCGAATCCGGCTCTTCCCATTCCCTGCCCCAGGCAGACCACAACACGAGACGAAGGCCATGACGCCGGGCTTCGCCCATCGTCGCCCCCGTCGTCTGGCCGAAGGGTGGACGGAACCAGCGAGGGCTGATCCCAACCTGCTCCAAGACGTCGAGCGCCGAATCGAGATCCGCCCGCACCCACCGCGGGGTGCGCACGAAATGATGCGCGTGGCGAAAGCCGTGCGTCTCCACCTGGTGCCCTCGACGGCGGATCTCGTTCACCAACTCGGGATGCAATGCCACTTGTTGGCCCAGACAGAAGAAGGTGGCGGGCAAGGACAGCTGATCGAGGCGGTCAAGCACATGCGGAGTGGTGCGGGGGTCCGGACCGTCGTCGAAGGTCAGCGCCACCCCGTCTCCGGAGGGCCCGCGCCACCGGCAGAGGTCGCCGGGCAGGACGCGGATGGGCAACCATTGTCCCAGGCTGACCACGCTGGGAACCATGTGTGCGCTTGCGGCGAGACCGATCGGGATCAGGGCCCGAGCCGTCCACCCGTGCCGTGAAGAACGACGGACGGCGGGGCTCACGCGGAGCTTGGCTGTTCTATCGGGTCTTCATCGGCGAGCCACTCGACATAACGACGCATCCCGTCGTCGAAGGACGTCTGGGGCACCCAGCCGAGGAGGCGATCCGCTTTGTCCACCGAGATGACGCGCCCGGCGTAGTCACCGGGGCGAGCCGGGGTGAACTCGATTTCAGCCAGCGGATCGATCAGTTCACAGGCCAATTCGGCGGCATGGCGGATGCTCACGGGTGCCGGGCCCTCCAGGTTGAAGATCTGGTCGGTGCCCGCCTCACCGAGCGCCAGGACATGGGCTTCGGCCAGGTCTTCCACGTAGATGTAGTTGCGGAATTGAAGCCCGTCACCGTGAATGGTGATCTTTTCACCCGATCGGGCCCGGTGCAGGAACTGGGGAATGGCCAACTCTTTGCGCATCCGGGGACCGAAGGGAATGCCGTAGCGCAGGATCGTATAGGGCAGGCCGTAGAGCTCTCCGAAGCTCGTGACGACCAGCTCGGCGGCGATCTTCGAGGCTGTGTAGACATGGGCGCTGCCGATGGAGGACAACGGCGTATCTTCCCGCAGGGGGCCATCGCCTGACGCGGCGGTGTAGACCCAGACCGTGCTGGCCAAGATGACTCGTTCGACCCCGTTGCGTCGGGCCGCCTCGCACACCCGGGACGTACCCACCACGTTGACCTCCATGGTTCCCACCGGATCGGCGTGAGCGTCGTTGACGTTGGCCACCGCAGCCAGATGGAACACGGCGTCGCTGCCGGCCGTGGCCTTGACCAGCTTGGTCAGGTCAGTCACGTCGACGTCGTAGAACCCGACATCGGGGCGATGGGGCGCTCGGGTATCGATGACGACGACCTCGTGACCGTCTGCCACCAGGTAATCGACCACATGCGAGCCGATAAAGCCCGACCCGCCGGTCACAGAGACCTTCACGATTTTGCCGCCTCCTCCATTGTCCGACCCGCCAGCACGGACGCCAAACTTTCGACAACGTAGTCGGCCTCGCCATCGCTCATGTCCGAGTGCACTGGTAGGCAGATGTGGCGAGCGCAGACATCATCCGCCACCGGAAACGAATCCCCGTCCCCCAGGGCGGCAAAGATCGGCTGGCGATGGAGGGGCGAGGCATAGACCTCGCCCGAAAGCGATACCCCCATCCGCTCGGAGAGCTCGCGTTTGAGGTCGGCACGATCAATACCGGGATCCAGGAGTGCGACGTACTTGTAGAAATTGGAGATCGAGGCGGCAGGGATTGAAAGCGGCTGGCATCCTGACAGGCTCGCCAGCGCCTGGTCATAACGGGCGGCAACCCGGCGGCGGGTAACGATGGCCTCATCGAGGTGGGAAAGGTGGATCAAGCCGACGGCGGCGTGCAGCTCGCTCATCCTCCAGGCGTAGCCCATTCGGACATGATCTCCGCCCAAGAACCCGGCTTTCCCTTGGTCGCGATAGACGATGGCTTCGTCTCGCAGCTGCTCATCTCCGGTCGTGATCATCCCCCCCTCACCGCTGGTCATGACCTTGGTGGGGTAAAAGGAGAACGCAGCGGCATGGCCGAATGTCCCGGCGGCTCGGCCGTCGAAGCTGGCTCCATGGGCATGGGCGGCGTCTTCAACGAGAACTATCCCCCGGCGATCACAGATGGACCGAATGGCGTCGATCTCGGGTGTGATGAACCCACCGATGTGGACGAGAACGACGACGGCCGCTTCCGGGGTCAGAGCCGCCTCGAGCGTCTCGGGCGAAAGGGCCAATGTGTCCGGGGACACGTCGGCCAGGCGGGGAATGCCCCCGGCATGCACGACTGCGGCCGCGGTAGCGAAGAAGGTGTTCGTCGGGATGACCACTTCTCGACCCTTGACCCCCAGGGTGCGGAAGATGATCTCGAGCGCACTCGTCCCGCTGCTCACTGCGACGGCATGAGGCACATCGTGGCGAAGGGCAAACGCCTCCTCAAACTCGCGGGTGCGCGGACCGAGAGTGAGGGAGCCGTCCTGCAGCGATTGGTCGATCATGCGCAGGATCTCCTGGCGATCCTGCGCCGAAAAGACGATTCGAGCAGCCGGTATGCGAGGNNCGCCGGACCGGACGGGAGGGAAACGAGACGTTCACGACCGCAACGATTCACCGCTGGCGTCGGGCTCGTCAAGCTGGCTCAGGTTCGGGGCTCGGGCAGGCCCTCGGAAAATCGAGGTAGGCCTATCGACGATGGTGTGGACGGCAAGTTCGTTCCTCACACTGGCTGCAGAGTGGGCGCAATATCGGGCTGGGGGATCCCACCGTCAGCCCTTCTACCAGGGCTTTTGGTGGAGGTGATGGGATTCGAACCCACGGCCCGTACATTGCGAATGTAGATACTTCGCCACTCTGACCAGGCCGCTTCTGACGACGTCGCAGGTGGACGTGCCGTGGGTCACCCATTGACGTGGGCTCGAGCTCCCGCCACGAAGAGTCACCCCTCCGATCCACATTCATCCGACTTCGTTTTCCTACCCTGTGCAGAGCGGCACCCGTCGCCTCCATCCGGATCATTGCAACAACGGGGGCGAGAGCCGATCTTCGAGACGGGCGCCCATGGCGACCAAGAACCACAGGAGCGGAATGGCGACGATGACGATCCCAGCAGTGGCCCAGAGTGCGCCAGCGGGTGGCCACTCGAGACTGAAAACACGCCGAGAGACGGGGACCGCCCACGTCAGCGCCGCCCCACCGGCCATGCACCCCACGAGGACCGCCTTCGCTCTATTCAAAGGTCGGGCTACCAGCACCAAGACGGCAAGGCCGATCGCCACCAGGCCAAGCGTCGCCGCCGTCCGAGCCTGTGCCGTCGTTGCGTGCGTGGGCCCACGTGCAACGAGGTAGGTCAACAGCGTGACCGTCGCGACAACGGCCCCGGCCGGCACAGTGAAGGCCAGGACTCGTCGGACGAATCCGGGTTGTGCCCGTGGCGAGCCCGATGAGAGGGCAAGGAAGAACCCGGGAACACCGATCGTCAGGGTACTCACGATGGTCAGGTGCCGCGGGTAGAAGGGGAACGGAATGGCGCTGATCCCGACTACCACCGCCAGGATCGCCGCGTAGACGGTCTTGGTGACGAAGAGGTTGGCCACTCGCTCGATGTTGGTGATCACTCGTCGACCCTCCCCCAGAATCCCAGGGATCGTCGCAAAGGAGCTCTCCAGCAAGACGATCTGTCCCACGGCACGGGTGGCCTGCGCCCCTGATCCCATGGCGAGTCCGAGGTCGGCTTGTTTGAGGGCGGGCACGTCGTTCACGCCGTCACCTGTCATAGCCACCACATGGCCGCTGGCTTGGAGCGCCGAGACGATTGCCTGTTTTTGGTGGGGCTGCACCCGGCCGAAGATGGACGAGCCTCGAAGGACCTCCGCAAGGGCCGTGGGATCGTCGGGCAGTTCTCGAGCGTCGAATGCTGACGCAGCCCCGGGGATGCCGACTCGGCGGGCAATCGAGCCCACGGTACGCGGGTCGTCGCCCGAGAGCACCTTGATCGCGATCCCTTGGGACACCAGGTACTCGATCGTCGCAGCAGCATCCACACGAATCCGCTCCTCTAGGACAACGAGGCCCGCAGGCTCGAGGCCGGCTGGGAGGACGCCCCCGCTTAATGGCTCCGAGGTGCGAGCCACAAGAAGCACCCGGTCGCCCCGCGTGACGAATGCCTCAATCCGTGTCAAAAGGGAAGCTGGGAGGCTGCTATCCGGCATGACAACGTCCGGAGCGCCAAGGACCCAGGTGTCAAACCCCGCGAACTGAGCGCCACTCCACTTTCTGGCCGAGGAAAACGGAACTCGTACCTCGGCCGTCCACCCAGAGGGGACCGGCAGGGCGGCCAACGCCTGAAGGGTGGCGTTCGACGACGGATCGATGTCGACGAGCGCCCCCAACGCCTCCTCTGCCAACGGGTCACCGAACGTCTCGATCGCACCCAGCCTCATACCTGCCTCAGTCAGCGTCCCGGTCTTGTCGATGCACAGCACGTCGACCCGGGCCAGGCCTTCAATGGCGGCCAGCTCCTGGACCAGCACCTGCCGTCGGGCCAGTCGAATTGCACCCAGTGCGAAGGCGAGCGTCGTCAGGAGCACCAATCCCTCGGGCACCATGGCGCCGACTCCGGCCACGGACGCCCGGAGAGCTTCATTGACTGACTGCCCCGAGCGGATCAGCTGGCTGGTGACCAACAGAACGCCAGCTGGGATCATGACCCACGTCACCATGCGCAGAATGCGGTTGGTGCCTTGTTGGAGTTCCGATCGTACGAGGCTGAACCGACGGGCATCGCCTTGCAGCTTTTGGGCAAACGCGTCACCGCCGACGCGAATGGCCCGGATGCGACCGGACCCGGCCACAACGTAGCTCCCGGAGCGAACTTCGTCATCGAGCGCCTTGACCACCGGGATTGCTTCGCCGCTCAAGAGCGACTCATCAATCTCGAGACTGTCGGTCGCAAGAACCAGACCGTCGACCACGATCTGGTCGCCCGGCCGTAACTCGAGGATGTCGTCGAGCACCACAGCGTCTGCGGCCAGTTCGACGAGACGGCCGTTCCGTAGAGCATGGGCATTGGGAGCTGTCAATACCGCCAAGCGGTCCAACGTTCGCTTCGCTCTCACCTCTTGGGCGACCCCAATCACGGTATTGACAGCCAGAACCACACCAAAGAGGCCGTCTTGGAGTGGCCCGACGATGACGACCACGATCATCAGTGATCCGAGAATGGCATTGAACCTGGTCAGAAGGTTTGCACGCAGTATCTGACCTAGGGAGCGGCCGGCCGTATCGTCAGAAGCGTTGATCTTGCCGCTCGCGATCCGTTCGGCAACCTGGCGGTCGGTCAACCCGTCATCGCTCGACCGAAGGCGCTCCTGTTGCCCCCATGAATGAGCACTTCGGCATCTCGCCGGTGTTGGGTCCGGGGGCTTCATGCGCTAAGTGTGGGGGCGAACTTGGGGCCGGACCAGAGTCCGAAGTCCTTCGGGGGAACAAATCCGGGACATATCTCCGGAGGCCAGGGGACCATAGGCCCTGTCCAGCCCCCTCATGTGCACCCACACTGAACAGAAGACTGCCCACAAAGGAAGCGATGGCCACTGAGAATCAGAACGCAGGCGTCAGGGAGGCGGTGCAACCGAGGATCGTGGTGGGCATCGATGGCTCGCCAACGTCCCTCGATGCGCTCGAATGGGCCGTCCGAGAGGCCCGCCTGAGAAAGGCCACTCTCGAAGTGACACACGTCACGTTCGTTCCCCACGACGTGCTGGAGCTCGAAACACTCGCAGAGTTCAGTCAGCGTGAGCGATCAATCATCGATACGGCTCTTGCCAAGGCTAAGGCGATGGGGCCCGACATCAGGATCATCTCTCGGGTCGCCGACCCCCCAGCAGCCAAAGCGCTTGTAGACATCAGCAAGGATGCAGACCTCTTGGTCGTCGGATCACGAGGTCTCGGACTCTTCAAGGAGTTCACGCTTGGTTCGGTCAGTCATGATTGTTCGCGCCAAGCTCGATGCCCTTTGGTAATCATCGGGTCCCGCACGAGTGAAAGAGAACATGTCACGCCGCCTGCGTGAGCCGACCTCTTCTTGTTCGCCGTCCTCCTGGAAAGGCTAATTGAGCGCGCTGCAAGTGGTCAGACGACACTTCTGGCGTGGACCCTTAATGGCTGGCCCTTAGTGGCCGGGA
Organism: Acidimicrobiaceae bacterium; assembly: GCA_003160635.1. Lineage (GTDB taxonomy): Bacteria > Actinomycetota > Acidimicrobiia > Acidimicrobiales > RAAP-2 > Bog-473. The sequence goes on from PMLV01000165.1 coordinate 14,703, forward strand.
CCAACGGCCCTACTTGATGCCCGAACCAGAAGGGAAGATTGCTTCAAACGAAGGAGGCCGCTGTGGACGTGCTCGAGCGCACCACAACTGGATCGTCGTGGTCGGGATATCGGGTCGTGACGGCGATGACGCTGGCTGTCATCGCCGTCGGTACGGTCGGCTGCGGAACATCGCACCCAACCGTCTCTCCTACGACTGAACCACCGAATATCTCGACATCGACGACGCCGTCCCCGTCCACCACGTCGACGACGCCCGTCACCACCGGAGTCTCGCTCTATTTCCTTCGTGGCAACTATTTAGGAGTGGCGCATCGCAACACGTCATTGACAGGCACCATCGGCGCTACTGCGCTGTCAGCGCTCGTGGGCGGACCCGACATCGCTGAGAGCGGCGCTGGCCTGTCGAGCGCCATTCCTGTCGGTACGAAGGTCCTCGGGCTGCGGATCTCCTCGGGTACGGCAACGGTCGACTTCAACGGGGCCTTTTCTGCCCCAGGAACTCCGGGCGCTGAGCTCGACCGTGTGGCTCAGGTCGTCTACACGCTGACACAGTTCCCCTCGGTGACTCACGTCGCCTTCGAGATCTCCGGGTCGACTCCTGCCACCTTTGCGAGCGGCGCCGTTTCGCTCAGCCAGCCGCTCGGTTGGAATGACGTCTTCGGTGCACTCCCGGCCATATTGGTGGAAACGCCGGCCGTCGGTGATTCCCTTCATGGCACCCTTCACCTGAGCGGCCTCGCGAATGTATTCGAGGCCCAGTTCAACGTGCAGCTCATCAGCGCCGACGGGAAGGTCCTCATAGACCAGCCAGTACATGCGACGGCGGGATCGGGAACGTGGGGCACCTTCGACGTCACCTTCCCTTTCACAGCTGCTGCCGCGCCTACGAGCACGCTGCGGATATACGACACCTCAATGAAGGACGGCTCTCCCATCGATGAGGTCGACATCCACCTGCCGGTCGCTCCATGATCGCGACGACGACAAGACGATGACGTCTCAGCGAGCCACCTGGCGATCTCGGATCGGCCCACACCTCGGGTGGGGGTTGCTCATTCTTGTCGGCGCAACACTGGTTCTGGGGTGCGTGCTCCACCTCGTGGGGATCGGCGCCGGAGGCGATGTCGCCTGGATCACGGCAGGGGCTATCGGTTCAGCCTACGCGGCGTTCGCAATGCTCGACAGTCTTCGAGGAGGAAACATCGGTGTCGATGCCATCGCGGTGCTCGCTCTCCTGGGCGCGCTGCTCATCGGGGAATACCTGGCCGCGGCAGTGATCGCCGTCATGGTGGCTAGCGGCCGAGCCCTCGAAGGCTGGGCCGCCGGGCGGGCCCGGCGTGACCTGCAGGGCTTACTCGAGCGAGCCCCGAAGCTGGCCCATCGTTACGAGGCGGACGGGATGCTCGCGACCGTGCCGGTGGAACAGGTTCGTCCCGGTGATCGCCTGCTGGTCGGTACGGGCGAACTTGTCCCCGTAGATGGTGCTCTGGTCGTCGCTGCCGTGCTCGACGAGTCGGCACTCACCGGCGAATCGCTTCCCGTCGAACGAGGTGCGGGCGAACCGGTATGCAGTGGCGTGGTCAACGCCGGATCTCCCTTCGACCTGCGAGCCACGACCTCGTCCGCCGAGAGCACCTACGCCGGGATCGTGCGCCTGGTTTCTGAGGCAGAGTCGTCGCAGGCACCCTTAGTCCGCCTCGCAGACCACTACGCATTGTGGTTCCTCGTCGTCGCGCTGAGCGGCGCTGCGGTCGCCTGGGCCGCAGGGGGCGTAGCCCGAGCCGTTGCGGTTCTTGTGGTAGCGACACCCTGCCCTCTCCTCCTTGCTGCTCCAGTCGCCCTGGTAGCGGGATTGTCACGAGCGGCACGCCGGGGAGTAGTGATCAAGGGCGGTGCGGTCCTCGAACGCCTTGCCCGCTGCACCACCGTCCTCATCGACAAGACCGGCACGCTCACCAGCGGTCGCCCCGCCTTGACTGCTGTCTTTCCGGCGAGGAGCCTTCCAGCCGACGAGATCCTCTCGCTTGCAGGATCGCTCGACCAGGTCTCGCCGCACGTGCTGGCTCATGGCGTTGTCCAGGCGGCGCATGAACACAAGTGCGTACTCGTGCTGCCTGATCAGGTCAAAGAGGTAACCGGCCAAGGCATCAAGGGGTTCGTGGCTGGCCGTGAGGTGTCCTTGGGAAAGGCCGCGTGGATTGGGGTGACGGGATCCCCCGCGTGGGCCAAGGGAGCTCGTCGTCGAGCCCGCCTCGACGGGTCGCTCACCGTGTTCGTCGCCGTCGACAACGAACCGGCCGGTGTGCTCCTCTTCGATGATCCAATCCGCTATGACGCGGCCAGGACGATCCGTTCTCTCCGCCGAAGTGGGATCAAGCGAATAGTGATGGTGAGCGGAGACCGTCTGGAAGTCGCTGAGACCGTCGGAGCCGTCATCGGGGTCGATGACGTTCTGGCCGAGCGTTCGCCCTCCGAGAAACTCGACGTGGTTCGTGCTGAGCGCAGACGAGCCCCGACGATCATGGTCGGAGACGGCATCAACGATGCGCCTGCCCTGGCACTGGCGGACGTGGGGATGGCGATGGGTGCCCGCGGGTCGACCGCTTCCTCGGAGACGGCCGATGTAGTTCTCACGGTCGACCACCTCGACCGGGTTGGCGAGGCGGTACTGATCGCAAGACGTTCACGCGACATCGCCCTACAGAGTGTGATCGCAGGTATGGCGATGTCACTCGCCGCAATGGGGGTCGCCGCGGTCGGCCTACTCCCGGCTGTGTGGGGAGCAATCCTCCAAGAAGGGATCGACATCGCAGTGATCCTCAATGCTCTTCGCGCTCTTCGACCGACCTCGACCGAGATCCGTCTCGATGACGATGACAGCGAGCTTGCCCGCCGGTTCCAAGGGGAGCACGACGCGATCCGAGCCGACATCGAGCGGTTGCGCTCGACGGCCGACAGCCTCGGTGTTGCTGAACCTGCAACGGCAATCAACCAGGTCCGAGAGGTCTACAAGCTCCTCGTCGAGGAGGTCGAACCACACGAGGATGCCGAGCAGAACATTCTGTATCCGACCATCGATCGGGTTCTCGGCGGCAACGACCCGACAGGACCCATGAGCAGGGGGCACGTAGAGATCGCCCACCAAATCAGAAGACTCGGTCAGCTGCTCGACGACATCGGTACAGAAGGACCTGATGATGATGACATCGTCGAATTGCGCCGCCTCCTCTACGGCTTACACGCAATTCTCAGGCTCCACACCGTGCAAGAAGAGGAGAGCTACCTGTCCCTTAGCGATACCGGACAGGGATGCCGGCGAATTGATGGGCACTAAGGTCTCTCAAGCGTTCGCGGCATTGGTGTTGGCATTGTCACTAGTAGTACTCGCCGCCTGTAGTAATGCGGGCACGGCCCCTTCAGCGTCGAAGCCGCCCGCCTTGGGGAGTCCGCGATCCAGCACCTCGACCACCCTGTCTCCCTCCACAACAACCACCACCGCAACAACCACCACCACCGCCACCGCCACCACCGCCAGCCACGAGGATACGGTCGGTGGTTCCGAAGGCGCCGGCACGCAGGTCACTCGCCCCTCCGCCGCCGCCGCTGAAGAACGTCCCCGCGCCTCCGCCGTTGGAGCCGCCTGCCCCGGCGTCGGTGTCAGCTCCCACAGCGGTGTCGTCTGTGGTGCCCGCTCCGCCGACGTTGAGCTCGAATGTGGTCCCCG
>PMLV01000082.1 GCA_003160635.1 Acidimicrobiaceae bacterium
GGGGTGTGACACATCGACCGGGGACGCAAAGGGGCAATGGAAAAGAGGGCAATGGAGAGCGGATGGTAAGGAAGGTGCAGCGGGGTCGGGGCGGGAAATAGGGGGCGCGCCGACCCTGCGGCGCCGACCGTTAGAGGCTGCGGCGGCCAGCGTGATGGGGTAGCCACGACCGTCCTCATGGAATGAGACGACGTCATCCTGAATGAGCCACCGATCGCTGAGATCGCGTGTGCCGCTGCGGGCAAATGAACCAATCAGGACGTAGCCCCCGCATCACGAGGGTGCCGAGATCAGGTTCCCGAAGTCTCCTCCGCCGGTGCCGTAGGTGCCGCCGCCAGAGCCTCAGGCGGTGCGGGCGTTGCGGTTCCCAGTTCTGCTTTGAGGGCGGCAAGTTCGTTGTCGACCGAGGCAGCCTTGCCGACTTGGTCCAACTCCTTTTGAATGTCGTCTCCCCCACCGCCGACATCTTCGAGGACACCGGACTCGAGCAACTCGTCAAGGGCACCCGAGCGCGCCTGCATGGTGGCGATCTTGTCCTGGGCCCGTTGGAGAGATGCGCCCGAGTCGTTGAAGGACTTCGAGATTCCCGCCGTGCTCTCGTTGACGGTGGTGATCGCCTTGGCTGCGGTGTATTGCGCCTTCAACGTCTCTTTCTGCGTGCGGAACTCGTTGACACGCTTTTGCAGCGCGTCCAACGTCTTGGTCAGCTTCTCCTCTTCCTCCGTCATCTGCACCCGCTGCGGTTCCATGCTGTCGATCTGTTGCTGGGCCGCGGCCTTGCGCGACAGAGCCTCCTTGGCCAGGTCCTCTCGCCCTTGCCCGAGGGCGGCCTTCGCTTGATCCTGCAGGTGAGCGATGGTGTGCTGGAACTGCTGCTCTTGCAGTTCGATGTTCTTGCGGGACCCGGCCAGGGCGACCAGCGCCCGCCGCACCTGGGTGATCTGCTCGAGCATCTTCTGATAGGAGAGGTCGAGCATCTCGTCCGGCTTTTCGGCCGCGTCGAGTGCCTTGTTGGCTTTGGCCTGTGCGATGTCGTGTGCACGTTGGAAGATGCCCATGTTCCCTCCCTGGGGATCGGCGAAGTACACGTCAGGATAGATCTGATCACCCCATGATGGGGCGGCGACTCAATCGGGGAGTCCCCTGAAGCTAACTTGCTCTCATGCGCCTCACGGTCCCTCGGGGCAATGCCGTCTCTGCCGCGCGCTCAAGGGCACCAAACCGGCCTCGGGGCCGTCGTCGAGGCGGGGGTCAGCCAGTGAGCGTCCAGGCCCGCCCGGCCGCCACGCCAGAACTCGCGCCGCCCGAGGCGGCTCGTATTTGCGGGCGAGCACGGAACGAACCCGTGGTAACTGCGTCGATTGCCGCCGTGGCTGGCTGTCATCGGGTGGATCATCCGCTGTTGTGGCGGGACCGTCGAAGTACCCGTTCTCGGGCGATCACGTCATTTCCGGCGGCCAGGCTTTTTGAGATGACGTTCGCTCAGACGACGCCCCCGCTGCCTCCCGTCATGCGCATTGATCGCTCGCTGACGGGGCCGCATGCAGTGGATGCAAGGATCAGGAGCGAGGTCGGGATGGGGAGAGGTCCCCGCGACCTGATCGCGACCGTCGCCTTCCCTCCGATCAAGTGGATGTGAACGAGTCGCCGCAGCCGTCGGGTGCACCCGAACCCACACGGACCGAGACAGCCCGCCATCAGGCGACGGGCAGTCGACGGCACGCCGGTCACGGCCGGAAGCGGCGCCGACTCCCGCTGTGGCTGGCAGTCGTCGGTTGGATCGTCCTCCTCCCTCTGGCCGTCGTCGCTCTCATGCGTATCGTGGCGTGGGATTCCTTTGAAATCTTCGCTGTCCTCAATACGGTCTCGGTCTTCGTGTATCTGCCAGCGTGGGTCGTGGCGATCGTGGCCGGGATCGGCCGCAGTTTTGTCCTCGCTGCAGCAGCACTCCTCATTGTGGTGGCGCAGCTCTTCTTCGTCCTGCCAGAGTTCACGGCGGCGCAACCTGTGCCTGGCTGGGCCGCCACCGCGCCGAGTCTGCGCCTCTTGGACGCCAACGTCTACGAACAGAACGGCACGTCGATGTCCGGCTATGCCAGCGAGATCAAGTCCTACCGCCCAGAACTGGTGACCATGGAGGAGGCCACGCCATTCCTCGTCGGGCTCCTCCAACAGTCCGGCGCCCTGGACCACCTCCCGTTCGACTACGAGGTCTCACGCTTTGACCCCAGGGCGTTCTTGGTGGCCTCGAAGTACAGGTTGTCGGGGAGTCACGTGGTCTATTTCGGCGATTTCCCGCTGATCGTCCAGACCACGATCCACCTTCCTTCCGGGCCACAGCCACTCTGGGTGGTGCACACCACCGCCCCGTTCCCCAGCGCTTTTGGCCATTGGAAGGGCCAGCTGGCGCTAATTGCCAAGCTGGTCAAGGAACGGGGACCAAACCGACTGCTGCTGGTCGGTGACTTCAACGCCACATGGGGCAACAAGGGCTTCCGGTCCATCCTGGGTGACGGCATGACCGACGGCGCTGCCGCACGCGGGCGGCCCTTCGAAATGACGTGGTCGCAAATCAAGCATCCCCTCCCTCCCCTGGTGCGGATCGATCATGTGCTGACGGGCCCCGGAGTCGCCGTCACAACGATCCGGACCGATGTGGGTCCGGGGAGCGATCATCGCGACCTGATGGCGGCGATCGCCTTCCAACCACAGCATCCCTAGCTAGGTCGCGCACGACGAGGGTGTCGGGATGTCAGGGCGTCTCGAACGTATCGGGGTGTGGGCCGATCCTTCCGCCGGGCAACCCACTGATGGCCGCCATCTCCTCGGGACTGAGCTCGAAATCGAAGATGGCGAAGTTGGCGCGGATGCGTTCGGGAGTGACCGACTTGGGGATCACCATGTTGCCCAATTGAATGTGCCAGCGAAGGACCACCTGCGCGGCGGACGTTCCATGAGCCGAGGCGATGGTGAGTACGACCTGGTTGTCGAGCAGCCCGAATCCTTGGCGGAGCGGACTCCATGCTTCCGTCACGATGCCGTGCCCGGCGTGGTACGCCCGCAGTTCGGCTTGATCGAAGCCAGGGTGAAGTTCGATCTGGTTCACGGCCGGCACGACATCGGTTTCATCGGCCAGCCTCTCGAGGTCCACCACCCGGAAATTGGACACCCCGATCGCTCGAGCCCGGCCCTCGGCATAGATCTTCTCGAGGGCCCGCCACGTGGCCACGTACCGATCACGTTGCGGCACCGGCCAGTGGATCAGGTACAGGTCGATCACGTCCATCCCCAGGGCCGTCAGGCTGCGGTCGAATGCGGCCAAGGTTTCGTTGTAGCCCTGATCGAGGTTCCAGAGCTTGGTGGTCACGAAGACCTCGTCTCGTGAGAGGCCACTCGAGACGATCGCCCGCCCGACTCCCTCCTCGTTGCCGTAGCCCGCCGCGGTATCGAAGAGGCGATAGCCCGTTGCGAGAGCACTCGCGACCGGCTCCACCACCTCTTCGGGTGGGACCTGGAAGACACCAAACCCGAGCTGAGGCAGCTCGACGCCATTGTTCAGTGCGAGGATGGGTACCACGGCCATACGCCGGCCTCGTTTCCTGATCGCCGGGGCCACCGACGTGGGGCCCGCATCACAGTAGTGGTGGTCGGGTGTGCACTTTGGAGGCATGTATGCGGCCAGTGCCTGCGCATCGTGGCAGGATCACCCCGGAATGGTCTCGTCTCGAGGGTTGGCGGGATCGCAATTCCAGGTGGCACAAATGAGTGGCACAAATGAGTGCCATTGCCGCCCGCCACGGCTAGAATTTTCAGACGTTCAAAGGCTCGACTAGGGGGAGATCAGCCATGTACGCTGCCGTTTCCAAAATTCGAGGCGAAATGACCAAATGAGCGCCGATCGTAAAGCTGATGTGTCGTCTGACGCCGAAGAGTTTGATGCGCCGCCGCGGTGTCTCTGGGTCAAGATCACCCAACTCCTCGGCGAGGCGTCCTGCTGCCTCCTCCCGATCCACGACGGGAATCACTGTTCCGTCGAATGGATGGAGTGGGCGTAGCGGTTGACTCGGTCTGGTGTCGCCCATCCACACCGGCTAGTTCCAGGAACCTCCGAGCGAGAACGTGACATGGAACGTGCGATCGCCGGGGTCAGGTTGTGCCGTCAATTGAACGGGAGTTCAACGTCGGCGGGACCGGCGCTCGGCGGCTTACCTGCGCTCGTGTCAAGGGGTGCGTGGGCTCGACAGAGAAACCGGTCCGGCGGAGACGCGCCTTCGAAGACCACGGTGATGATCCGCAGAATCGACCCAGCTTCGCACTGGTCGCAGCGCGGGGGCTCGAAATTGACGGGCACGGGTGGAGCTATACCCGCACACCCCTGCCCGATGCACGGGTTCCGGCACCGGCCGTGCGAGGTGGCGCGGTGACCGCCGAACCCGCCACCGACTGGGTAACGCCGCTCTACGGACAACGCATTCCCCGTTGTCCGTTCGTGAAGATCACCCAACTCCTTGGAGAGGTGCACTGCTATCTGCTCCCTGGGCACGATGGCGAGCACTGTTCTGCCGAGTGGATGGAGTGGAGCTAGAGAGCCACCCTTTGTTCGCATTCGGGAGGCACCCGCGTTACAGCCTGGTTGACGCGACCGCCGCCAGCTGCCCGGAGCGAGCGATACCTACGGCGCTGCTGTGGTGGTTGTCGTCGTGGGGGGAGGGAGCAACACCGGCGGCGGCGCGGCGGAGCTGGTCGACGTCGTGGGGGAAGGGGGCAACACCGGCGGCGGCTCGGCGGAGGTTATCGGAGTCGTCGACGTATTGGGGGTCGTGGTGGTCGTATTGGGGGTCGGCGAGGAACTGATCGTGGTGGCTGCCGTCCGGATGGTGGACGTCTTCTTGGCCGTGACTGCCTTCGCCGCCGGTGCAGTCGTCGTGGTCGGCGGAGCCGATATGGTCGTCGTGGTGACCGGCGGCGGTAGCTGGACGGGGACCTGCTCTTCCGTGGTAGTCGTGCCCCCGGCAACGACACGCGAGGTCGGCAAGGTCGTCCGCGCGCTCGCGGCGGACTGCGTCGTTCTGATTTTCGGTTGCTCGTCTCGATAAGCCACCAGACCTACGGCCAGACCTACGGCCATCAGGACAATGACCACCGCCGCCACCTCCGACCCAGCGCGGCGTTCACCCGGATACCTTCGTGCCATCTGCCGCCGATTCTCTCAGTCCCTTGTGGACGCCCTTTCCGGCCGTTCGACCGAATCAGATTGCCATGACGAAGTGGGCGAGCGCCAACCTCGTTAGGGCTTAGCCCATGCTAACCCTGTCGCATCCGCTCCGCTCCGGCCCGTTCCACACCCCGGATGAACTGGGGCGAGGTGACGGCGAGCGTCCTGCGACTCGCAATGTCCGAGGTGGAGAATTGGGTGCGCATTGTGTACTCATTGGGCCTGGTCACCTACCGTGTTCGGCGTGACCGTTCGACAGAAGATCGATCAGATCACCACTGAGCCGGCTGTGGGCGACCTCGGCTATCCCGCTGATCAGAGGCTTGTGGCGAGCGTCATGCTCGGGTTGCAGCTTCTCGCCGATGAGATCGACGACATAAAGGGGCGCCCCGCTTTCCCGGTCGAGCCAATAGCCGTCGAATGTCCCGTCGATGTCGGTACACAGCTGTCTCAACTCACCGAGCAGATAAGGAAGCTGACCAAGGCCGTCAAGAGGGCCTCGAAAAACCGGTAACCCTCCAAGAGGCCTTCAGGCCCCCGGCCTGCTGCTTGTTCAGCCCGAGGCCTTCATCGGCACGCCCGCAGGGTCGTCATCCGCGATGAGCAGGAGTGCCTGCTCGACAACTACCTCGGCCCGGCACTTCGCGTGCTGAGCCGCACGGACGATCAGTCCCCGCAGATAGGTGGCCAGATTCAGCACATCGACCGGGGGCCTGACGCCCCACAGGGGCACGGGCTCGGTGGCCAGGGTGAGGCCTGAGGCCCCGATGAGTGCATCTCTCATGGCCAGCATGGCGGGCACCGCCTCGTCGAGCCTCATTTCGCTGGAGGTGATCCAGTAGGAAACTCCCAGCTCAAGGCACAAATCTCCCTCATGGTGGCCAATATCCACCAGGCCCCGGAGTACCAGCGTGGAGAAATCGGGCCGCTCGAGGGGCTTGAAAACTGAGATAGCAGCCATAGGGCCATTTTGCCGAGGGGGTGTATCAGAGTGGTGGATCGCACCTGAACTGGGTAAAGATTGCGTCATGCCACGTACGATCTGGAAGGGCTCCCTCAGCTTCGGGCTGGTCAACGTCCCCATAGGCGTCTACCCGGCGACCCAGGACAAGAGCATTCACTTCAACCAGTTTGAGCGCGGCACCTCGGACCGCATCCGCTACAAGAAGGTCAACGAGCGAACGGGCAAAGAGGTCGAGGCAGCCAACATCGTCAAGGGAGTCGACCTCGGCGGGGGCGAGTACGTCATCCTGAGCGACGACGAGCTGGCCTCTGCCGAGCCGCAGCGGTCGAGGTACATCGAGATCACGGACTTCGTCTCGTTGGACCAGATCGACCCCGTCTACTACAACACGACGTACTACCTGGCTCCCGAGGGCGAGGCCGCCGGCAAGGCGTATTCACTGCTTCGCCAGGCCATGCAAGAGTCGGGCAAGGTGGCGATAGCCACGTTCGTCATGCGCAACAAGGAGTACCTGGTGGCGATCCGGCCCGAAGCGGACGTGCTCGCGCTCGAAACGATGTACTTCTCCGACGAGGTGCGTTCGCCCTCCAACGAGCTACCGAATCTTCCCCGCACCCAAGAGGCGAGCGAACAGGAACTGAAGATGGCGAACCTGCTGATCGACTCCATGGAATCGGAGTGGGAACCTGAGCGCTATCACGACACGCACCGGGCGAAGGTCGAGGCCCTGATAGAGGAGAAGGCGCAAGGCAAGACGATAGCGGTGGCCAAGGAGGCTCCGGCGGCCACCAAGGTGGTGGACCTCATGGAGGCTTTGAGCGCGAGCATCAAGGCGAAGTCAGGCGCCCCGTCCCGCCCGCCCCGGTCAAAGGCCGCGACGGCTGCGGCGAAGCCCGCCGGGGCGAAGGTCACCCCGCCCAAGAAAGTGACAAAGGCACCAGCGGTCAAGGCCGCCCGTCGCAAGGCGTCGTAACACCGCCCCGCCCCCGGGCTCTGTTCGGGACCCGTCACGTCGCGCGCTAGGGCGGCGGTAGCCCGGGTGGCACTCAGCAGCGGACGTCAGCCCTCGCCGTCGGTCAACTGGGCCCCCCGTGGGTGCACGATCGATTCGGCGACCTGTCGCAACTTGACATTCAGCCGTTGTGACGCACGTCGTAGGGCCTCGAGTGCGTCAGACTCGCTCATGCCCTGCCGGACCATCAGCAGGCCGACGGCCTGGCCGATGAGTTGGCGCGTCACCATGCCGGCCCTCAGGTTCTCGATTGTTTGCGAGGTCGACCAGGCGACGGCCGCATGGGCGGCAAAGACGGTCGCCACGGCGACGTCACGCTCATCGAACGCGTCAGGCTGCGTGGAATAGAGGTTGAGGGCACCCATCGTTCCCTCGGCGACAAACAGGCGTAGGGAAAGGATGCTCTCTACGCGCGACTCCGCGATGGCCCGGGGCGTGAAGTTCGGCCATCGCTCCTCTTCGGAGAGCCTTCCGGTTTGGAAGACCTCGTGTTCCGTGATGGCGTCGACGCACGGTCCTTCTCCGGTATCCGACTGAATCCGGTCGACGATGGCGGGAACCTCGTCGCTCGAGGCCGGGGACGTGACCTTCCTCCCCTCGATCACAGAAATGCCTGCGTGCTCGCACCCGTCTATCGTCTCCACCGCCAGCGACACGACGCGTTGCAGCGTCGCGTGTGGATCCGCCTCGGCAATCAGGATGCGGGCAATTTCCCCGAATTCCTTGGCCAACGCAACGTCGGCGTAATCTGCCATCGCTCCGACGGTAGCCGCGATCAGCCCCGGTGCCCGCAGGTCTGGTCGTTCTGACACCAGCGAGCGGGCAACGAGGCGGTCTACTTCAACAGGCGACGCAACAAGCGACCGGTGAGCCCGTTCGACTTGGCGTAGACCTTTCGCCGGACCATCCGTTTCCCGTACGATGCCGGACCGCCTCGAGCCGCTCTCACGTTGGCGCTGTCCCGGGCGATGCGATACAGCTGGCTGGTGAGGGACTTTCTGCGTGCCATGGCAGAGGGACCTACGACCGAATCGCCGCGCTGGCATCGGGTGCAATGGGCCGACGAGCCCTCTCCCGGGCGATGCCGCGACTGTCCTGAAGTTCGAGGCAAATGTCGCCCTGCTCCATGTGGAACTTGGAGGCAATGGCCTCCCGGAGTCGTTGTTCGGCGTCGATGAGTCGTTCGCCCTTCTCCGTGTGATTACCCAGGGAGGGGACCCGGAGGATCCACCGCTCGCCGTCTTGTGTCACTTCGGCCCGGAACGTCTTCACGCCCGGATCCTGACACCCACCTGTGAGCCCGCGCAACCGCCCCGGGCACCCGGGGAAAACCTGAATTCCTCCAGGTGCTCGTCATGCGGACCCATCCCGACGAGACGGCGCATATCAGCGGGCGCTTTGCGGGTGAGGCGCTCGCTTTGGCCGAGGGTGGATCCATGGTGAAGGAGGTCGAAATCTGGGTGCCCGCGGCAACCTTCTCCTGATCCGCGTGGCGCAAATCAGTGGGACTCCGATGACGTATCATACTAAGTATGTTCCCTCGAGGTTAACCCATTGCCGCCAGCAACTCGAGGGCAGCGCGGGCGACGCCGTCCCTCACGATTCCGTAACAAGTGGCTGATGGTCCACTCACATTCGGAGTCCACGCTGTGACCAGGACAAAGGGAGGGATCGATCATGAATTCACGATGCAAAAGGGTTGTCACAGGTCGGCGGCTAGGTGCGATGATCAGCGCCGGCGCGGTCGTCGCACTGGTGGTAGCGGGTGGCACGGCCGCCAGCCTCGCGATTACTTCCGGCGGGAGCTCGACCGCCTCTCCACCCCCAACGACCTCAACCTCAGCTGCCGCTCCTACGACGATGGCTCCGACGACGACACCGCCGCCGGCAGCCGACCAGCTCGGAGTCGTCGCCCCGACCAGCTTGTTGGTGACCGGCAACGCCGGATCATCCGCGAGAGCGCGAGCAGGAGCCGAACTGATCAGTGACACGTGTCTCTACAGCCATGAAGCTAATGACGACCCGATTCTCATGCCGGGACAGAGCGGACAATCGATGGCGCACGATTTCTTCGGCAATGCGACGACATCGGCCACATCGACCGCTGCTTCGCTCATCGGCGGCCCAACAACGTGTTCGACGAGCGCAGATGCCTCGGCCTACTGGACGCCTGTGCTCTACCAGAACGGCGTCGCGATCACGCCGATACGTAACCTGATCTATTGGGCCGGGTTGCATGCCACGGACCCACCCGTCACGGCTCCGCCAGTTGGTCTCGAAATGATCGCCGGAGATGAGAACGCCACGGCACCCCAGCCTGTCCTTGTCGTCGCCTGGCGCTGCGCCGACCCGTTGCCCCAGGTACCGTCAGCCACGCCGGTCGACTGCGCCGGCACGAGGGGGCTGGAGTTGCGCGTCACCTTCCCGTCCTGCTGGAACGGCAGCACCCTCAATGGTGCCAGCGAGAATAATGTGGTGTACCCCGAGGTCGACACCAGATGCCCGGTGGGCTATCCGGTTCGGATACCGACGGTCATCTTCCATGTCGTCTACCCCATCACTTCGCCCACGGGACTGACACTGTCGATGGGACCCGGTCAACAGGGCACCACCGATACCGCCCATGGTGACTTCATCAACGGCTGGAACCAGGGCGTTCTCACCCGGTTGACCTCGGGCTGCGCCAGTTCAGCATTGATCTGCGGACATGTGACCGGTGCCAACGCGCTGGTGCATCACAGAACGTCGTAGGCCACCATCGCGCATAGTCGATGGGCCGGTACTCGCTGACGTGACACGTTGAGGTTTGGCTGGATCCTCGGGGGGTACCACCGTCACATGGACGCCATCACGATGCTCAAAAATGACCACCGCGCGGTTGACGCGCTGTTCAAGCGATTCGAGAAGGCAGGCGATCGAGCCTTCAGCCTCAAACGTACTCTCGTCGAGAAGATGATCGTGGAGCTTTCCAGGCACGCTGCGATTGAGGAGGAATGGTTCTATCCGGCAACGCGGGCGACAGTTCGGGGGGTGGACGATGTGGTGCTTGAGAGCATTGAGGAGCACCACATCGTGAAATGGCTGCTCTCCGAGCTCGAGCACAGAGATCCACGTGACGAGTCGTTCAAGGCCAAGGTCACCGTCCTCATCGAAAACGTCCGCCATCATGTCAAGGTGGAGGAAAGCGAATACTTTCCCAAAGTTCGAAAGGAACTCACGCGCAGAGCGTTGATGGAACTCGGAGACGCCATGGCAATGGCGAAGTCCACTGCGCCAACCCGTCCGCATCCTCGGTCGGGACTGCCGTCAGGAGGTACTGCTGCGTTGCAGAGCGTGATCGAGCGGTCGAGTGGAGCGGGACCGAATGCAACGAACGCAGCCCATCCGCATGCAGCTGGTAAAGGCACGCACAGCACCAAGCCGTCAACGGCGGCGAAAGCTTCCGCCTGAAGGGACGTCGGAATGTTGATTGACGGCCCACCAACCAATTCCCGCTGACCACGTGAAGGGATGCATACATGACGGCTGAAGGGAGGCCGGGCGTCTTGTTCGACGTGGACGGGACTCTCTTCGACACTAACTATCTGCACACCTTGGCCTGGTCGCGCGCCTTCGCGACGCTGGTGAATGGGCGTTCCAGCTGGGTCTTTAGGTGCAACCCTAACCATGAGGTTTAGCTTGAGATCGAGCTTTCGGTGACGTGTGCCTACCTCATGAGGGGCCGGAACACACAGGCTGCGTGACCGGTCCATCGCCTCACTTGTTGCACCGGCGTGGTACCACCACCGTCGGACGAAGTGGTACCACCGTTGTCGGGTGTGCGGACCCGTCAGATGCTTACCCTTGGGTGTCCAAGTGGGACCCCGGATCGGAAGGTACAACACGCAGGACGCGAGATACCGCGATCCGAAAAAGTTGGGGGTACGTACCATGAGCGATGAACGGATAAGCCGCTGGATGGGGCCGCTCGGCTGCTGACCGTGATAGCGATCTTCCTCGGATTTGGTCCGCTGAGCGGTAAGACGCCAAACGAGAACGCCTCGGGCGCGACAGCCGTGGCCTTCTATAACGCCCATGTCGCCAGAAGCTGGGATGGGATCTACGTCATTGGTTTGGGACTGATGTTGCTGATCTTGTTCGTAAATCACCTCCGCACCGTCCTGCGGAGAGTAGGGGGTGATCAGACCTTCTGGCCCAATGTCGTGTTCGCCGCGGGGATCATCCTCGTCACCGGCATCGTCGTTGACGGGATATTCCAAGTTGTCGTGATTCTCGCTTCACACAATCATGAATTCGCCATCGCCAAAACGGCGAACTTCGTCAGTAGCAATGACGAGTTGCCCTTCATCTTCGGCATGGCTCTTCTTACGTTGGCCTCCGGCGCCTCCATCCTCTTGAACCGCTCGACCAATCCGCTTCCCAAGACGCTGGGTTGGTGGTCGCTGCTCGTAGGCGTCGTCAGTTGCCTTGGACCGGTCGCGTGGTTCGCCCTCCTCTTTGGGCTTCCGATTTGGTTCATCGCCACGGGCTTCGTCATCAGCACGAAGGCACGTAGATCAGCGAAGCCCCTGTCCCCCGAGGCGGGCTACCCATCCGAGGCAGAGTCGGTGACGGGCAACGGAAACACGAATGGGATGCGGAGATCATCAATGGCGGAGTAGAAGTCGTTGATGGTCAGGAGGCTGCGGTCGTGGCAGGGCAGGCCGCGACTGCACCCCTCATCGATCTCCGTAGAGTGAATCGGTTGGGGGGCCTTTGGAGCGTCTCTTCATAAAGGGCATCTACTCACCGCCTGGGAGAAATCAGGCGGGCCAGCCAAAGCTTGAACCGTTCCCATGCTGAGTCGGGGGCATTCGCCATGGGCCGAACGTACACCTAGTCGTTACGCTTCGCTCGTGGATCGCATGCCCGCTCCAGGCGACCTCCACGGGGGGTTCTTCGTCGCCCCCGGTCGCTGCTTCCGAATGGTCTACTCGGATCAGCTCCAGGCGACCCACTGCTACGAGAAGCCGGCGTGGAAGGGCGTATGGCGGGACGTCAAGGGGAGGAGCCATTACGTCGAGGCGTGCCGGGAGCATGCGCCAAAGGTCAGAGCGTCAAGCTCTTCTTCCCAGGAACCGGTCTAGCGTGGAATCCGTCAGAGGCTTGACACCATGGACGGCGACGGCCCTTATCTCATAGATGTACTCGTTGCACCACTCAACAAACTGCTCGTGAGCGCCCCTGATATCAGTCGCCACGTCGACCAACAACGATGCCAGCGCTCCCTCTAGCCGGGGCCACTCAAGGTTGGTAGAACTCACTCGCTTAGAACCCCCAGCTTGCGGCCTGACTCGCCGGGTCGCACCCCCCCCCGCTTGCGTGATCACCCCGCCCTCCTTGCCAACAATGCCCGTTCCATCTCGCACAGCTCGGCGTAGCGCTCTTTGTCGACGGGCCGCAATTCGCCCAAGCCGCGAGCGAACACGAGAGTCTCAAGCTCGCGGCGAACAGCCTCAAGATCACTTGCGAGTTCCATAAGCGAACTTGGCGTACCTCCGTGCCCCGACCATTCGGGTAGATCGGGGGCCGGTCGCCCGTGGTACGGAGGGAACGGACGACCGATAGCAGGGTACGCCATCTCGGTGGTCATTTCGGTTGCAGTTTGGTTGTTTTGAAGGACGCCCCCGCCGATCTCAGGATCGCTGTTGCAGGGCACTCCTCTAGCCTTTATCAGCCATGGATGAGTTACCGACGAGGAGGACCAATGACCCTGGTCGCGCAATGGTGGAACAATCACTGGCATGGACGAGCCGCCAGAGCTGCACTACAACGGACAATGGAGGATGGCTGTCTGGGCCCTCCGAGTTGGGTACGTCGGGCTATCCGTCGCCATCGCGGGCCTCATCGTGATGTCGTTGGGATCCACGCTGTGGGTCCTGGCCGTCGGGGTGATCNNGCCCGGTCGTCGGCCCAGCGGTCCTAACAGTTCCTCCCTTCGCGGCTGCGTCCGCCGTGCGGCAGTCTCCCGTCTTGTCGACCCGACCGGGATGTGCCGATACCGGACGGCCATCGGGTGAGCCAGTTCGCCGGGCTCGAGCGCGGCTGATCGGCACCTCGGGGCGACGCTGCACGCTGGTCCGACGGAGCGTTCTGGGACGTCTAGCGAGACGCGGAACTCCGCTCGGGCGCCGCTCGCGCGCGACCAGCGCCTCGGCGTTCTGCGCTTGCCGGAACAGAGACCGGGAATTAGCGGGGGGGGGCAGGCCCCCC
>PMLV01000268.1 GCA_003160635.1 Acidimicrobiaceae bacterium
TCATCGTTTCCGAACAGGGTCTAAGGCGGCCGCCTGGATGCCGAGGCGGGTCTTTCGTTTCGTACGCGATCGGAGGCTCGTTGTCGGCTGGTCTGCCGCCTCTCCTGCGGTAGCCGCTATCACGCGGTCATTGTTCCACGCTCAAAAGAGGGTTCGGTGCAGTTGATCCTATTCGACGGTTACCCCGATCTTGCCAACCGCACCCCAAGCGAAGTCCTGAATCCCGTTTGACACTTGATCTAGCGGGTACGAGCGCGAGAGAGGCGCTCGCAAGTGGCCGCTGGCGACCGCCTCCGCCAGTTCTGTGAGGATGGCAGTGTTGGGTATAGCCATCACCGCCGACGCCTTGAGGTCCCGGCCGCCAACCTGGTCTTGCCCAATGCCGAGGGCGGAAGACATCCGGCCACCAGGCGTAACCAGATCGGCCAGCACAAGTCCGTCGCCGGGCGCGTGGAGGGCCGCGTCGACTCCCTTAGGGTGCCGCCTTCGTATCGCGCTGACCAGGTCGCCGGAATAGTCGACACTCACGTGTGTATGTTCCGATGAGGACCAACAGGGGCAAATGAGGCGACAATCGCCCGTACTCTCCGGAGAAAACTCACTCGGACTAATCTGGACGCAGCTTTTACATTCGGGGGTGACACGCATGGTCGATGTTGCGGCTATCCATGCAGTAAGCGAGCAGCTAGAAGTGCAGCGGAAGGCGGTCGGCAGCCCATACAGCCCGCGCCCGGAGGCCCACCCGGAGCGGCGGTCGCGTCACCATCTTTTGATCTCCGTGGATGATCATCTCGTTGAGCCCCCGGACCTGTTCGAAGGTCGTTTGCCGAAGAAGTTCGCCGACCGTGAGCCGCGCGTGATCGAGACGACCGAGGGCAACCAGGCATGGCTGCTGGACGGCCTGTTGCTACCCGAGATAGCCATCAACGCCGTGGCCGGCCGGCCGGTCGAGGAGCAGTTCATCGAGCCGTTGCGATACGACTTGGTCCGTCGAGGTACCTGGGACATCAAAGAGCGGATCGCAGACATGGACGTGGACGGCGTCTATGCCTCGCTGAACTTCCCCTCTGCGCTCGGGTTCGGCGGCGTTCGGCTCACCATGTTGGACGATCCCGACTTCGTGCTGGCGCTGGTTCGCGCCTACAACGACTGGCAGATGGATGAATGGGCCGGCTACCGCCCAGACCGGATCATTCCTTGTCAGATCGCCTACCTACTCAACGCCAAAATCGCTGCAGACGAGGTTCGTGCCAATGCCGCCCGCGGCTATCACACCGTAACCTTTCCCGATCTCACTCACCTCGTCGGCCTCCCGTCGTTGTTCAGCGACTACTGGGACCCCTTCTTTGCGGCTTGCGAGGAGACCGAGACCGTCCTGTCGGTCCACGCCTGCTCGGGCGGGGTTGCCAACAAGATCGATCCGGCAGCACCGCTCAACGCCGTGGCCCCGTTCTTCGGCGTGGCGCAGGCGATCCATCCCGCCATCGAATGGATCTACGCCGGCATCCCCTCCCGCTTCCCGGAACTGCGGATCTGTTTGAGCGAAGGGGGGATCGGCTGGGTGATCGGTCTGTTGGATCGCCTGAATCACGAGTATGCGAGGAACATACCCGGGAGATGGGTGGATGGTGCACCCAGCGAGCTCCTGCTTCGTAAGTTCGTATTCTGCATGCTCGACGACCCAACGACGATGCGCCAGGTTCGCCACGTGATCGGTATCGACCGGTTGCTCCTCGAGGTCGACTACCCGCACGCCGATTCGAGCTGGCCGAACTCGCAGGAGAAGTGGCGTCGGCAGTTCGAGGGGATCCCCGAAGAAGAAGTCCGGCGCATGGCCTGGAAGAACGCGTCAGAGCTGTTCAAGCACCCCGTCCCCGCCAGCGTCCAAGCCGACCCCGATTCGTTCTGATTCCCCGCGACAGCGTGTAGGTCGCGGCAACCCCAGGCGCTGAAAGGTGTTGTCGTTCCCGAGGGGGGAGCTTGATGGTGGAAACATTTACCGCCGCGCTTGTGACGTTGAGGACGTGTTTTCGATCGCCACCCCAACGTCGAGCTGATGACGGTGGTGGTCGGTTCTGATTGGATTCCGGCGACGTTGCCGCTCTTCTCGAAGAGGTCCATGAAGAGCACCCTTCCGATCTGCCGGCCACGCACCTTCGCGAAGATTGACAAAGCCATTGCGAGCCGCATCAACAGTGAAGAGGTGGCTCGCCCAAAGGCTCGGCGGGTGGTTCGGGGGTTGAGTGACCTGGGCTGCTCGGAACGGAACCGCCTGTCGAGCAGTCCGGATGAACCGTTCTACGGAGTCGTCGGTCGCAAGCCGCGTTCGTGCACGAATGTCGGTGCCGAGATCAAGGCGCCGTTCATGCGAGTGGCCTCGGTCTCCGTGGCGAGCCAGACGATGGTCAGGGCCGCGTACTCGGGAGGCGTCCACTGGTCGGCTTCGAGCGTGCCGTCACCGAGCGCGACCGCAAGCTGTTCTGTCAGAACGGTGCCCGGCTGCACACTGAAGGATCGAATGCCGCGATCTCCGAACTGTGACGCGAGCATGGCTGCGATCTCGATCATGCCGGTCTTGCTCGTGCCGTAACCAATGCCCCAGCTCCGCGGACCAGGGGCGACGTTCAATTCGTGCACACTTGCGCCCGAGACCATGTTGATGATGACGCCCCCGTTGCGGTCCAGCATTTGCGGCAGGACCAGTTTGGCCAGGAACATCGGCGCGACGAGATTCACCCGAATCTGCTTGTCGAGGTGCTCCATGGTCATATCGACCAACGAGAACTGGCTCTCCCGGGTCTGGTAGAAGGCGTTGTTCACGAGGACGTCGATGCGACCCCACTGTTCCATCACCGCGTCGACGCCGGCGATAATCGACTGCCGGTCGTCGAGGTCGAGTTTTATGGCCAAGGCGTCGCCGCCGACCTCAACGATGGCTGCGGCCGTGGCATCAAGATTCCCGGGGAGGCTGCGCTCATCCGATCGAGCGAGGGTGCGCGCGCTCACCGCTACTCGGTAGCCCGCCCGAGCGAGCTCCACGGCACACACTTTTCCTAGACCCCTGCTCGCCCCCGTGACGAAGGCTACCTTTCCCGTCTTCACGCCCATTCCACTGACACTATTCCGCGGCCGCCGCAATTGGCGCCCGATCCTGGCGGCGGACCCGTGGGTGCCGAATTGTCTTCCCGCCCCCTTGCTAGGGACGATGCCTCTTCCGAGCTATCGGATTCCCATCAACGCCTGTCCACACCCGTGACCCCTACGAGAAGAACAAACCGGAAGGTCCGTCCGCCGCGTGGTTCTTCAACTGAGCGAGATCGTGGAACGTCACCCCGCTCTGAAACTGGTGTTCACCGAGCAGGGAGTCGAATGGGTCATCGGCGCGGTAATGGGCACGGACCTGACTATGGAAAGCTGGCTGATAGCGATCGTTGAGAAGGGCAGCCGGTTGTCGCGGAAGCCGAACGGGTACCTCCATCGTTCAATCGGGTCCATCAACCCCGACGCCTTGGATGGATGGACGAACGTTCACCAGCGTTGCATGAGACTGTCGAACGGTTGTTGTGGAGATAGGATTAGCGGTCGGCCAAGACGCCGTCCATTTGCGATGGGTTGGATCCCGCAAGACTCGCTCCCGCCGTCGATAAGTGAAGTAGATCCGGCGATCAGACCGGCAAGCGAGGAGGCATCGCAATGGGCAAGCTAGACGGCAAAGTCGCTTTCATCACTGGCGCGGCGAGAGGTCAGGGCCGGTCACATGCCGTGCTTCTAGCTGAGGAGGGGGCCGACATCATTGGAGTTGACATTTGCGCCGATATTGCCACGTGCAACTATCCATTGGGTACCGAGGAGGATCTTCAAGAGACCGCTCTAATGGTCGAGAAGACCGGCCGGCGGATGCTTTCTTGTAAAGCCGACGTTCGCAGCAAGAGCGAGCTCCGGAAGGCTTTGGATGACGGAGTTGAGCGTTTCGGCCGGCTCGACGTTGTTGTGGCGAACGCTGGCATCTCCAACTACCAACAGCGTCCGTATGAACATTCGGATCAGGCGTGGCAGGACACGATAGATGTCTGTCTCACTGGCGTCTGGAATACTCTCCAGGTCACCGTTCCTACGCTCATCGAGGGCAACCGAGGGGGCGCTGTCGTCATCACCGTTTCAACTGCTGGCACCCGCGTGAGCACCACCAACTTCGACGGCGGTTTCGATGCCTATACGGCTGCGAAGACCGGTCTCGTCGGTCTCATGAGGTCGTACGCGGGGCGGTTGGGAAGGCACAATATTCGGGTCCAACACCATCCATCCCACCACGACCGAGACTCCCTTGGGGCGGGACGACCGTTACATCGCTTGGTCAACGGACGAAACAGAGATAATGGCCACGGAGTTCAACCACGCGCTGCCGATCATGAGCGTCGATCCCATCGATATCAGCCGGGGAATCCTCTATCTGGTCTCGGACGACGGCCGCTACGTTACCGGACAGACCTTGCACGTCGACGCAGGGAACTCGACCGTCGCCTTGGGCGGGGTTGCTGGCGTCGGCCCCGGTGGCGTACGAGTGTCGATCCATGTCGACCCTCCGGAATGAGCAGTCGCCGCTTCCCACGACCCCGGGCTGTGGCCGACCCAGGCACCCGGTAGGTCCGGCCCGTCAGCGAAACGGATCGACGTAGAGCTCGCTCGCAGGGATCGTCACGGATTTCCCTTCGTGCCCGTCGCGAAACGAGACGTCTCGGTCAGCGGCGAGACGAAGTGAGGCGCTGAAGGTCAGGACGCAGCAACTCGTCAATCTCGTCGAGTCTCGTTCGGCCATCAGCGGGCTTCAGGTAGCCTGAACGATCGCCAAAATGAGCGATGAGATTCGGATCGATATCCGCGCCGCCAGTTATCCAGTCGATGCTGGGACCGACGCGCTCGGCAATCTCGTTGACCTTGGCCGCGTCCAAACCGAGAAAACGTACGGCGTTCTCGCCCAGGATCAGACGCACTTCATGCTCGGGAACACCAGCAAAAGGTCGTCGCGCAGGTAATCGAAGGTGTTCGGCCAGGTTCCTTCTCCATGCGGATAGTCTCGACCGAAATTCATGCTCTCGACGCCAATCTCATGGCGCATCTCGACCTCGGACTTGTGCATGAAGGACACGCCGGCAAGACAGTTCGTCCGCCACCACTCGCTTGACTTGTGGCGGCTCGAGAAGGCGTTTCGGTGCTCGTAGGCCTCATCAAGGCGGCCGAGCGTCGCCGGGAGCCAGTCGGCTCGGACCTCGGTCATCATCAGCTTGAGCGTGGGATGACGGTCGAACACACCACTGAGCATGATCTGCCACATGGCTCGCCGATGCTGGAGGTCGGCGAAGAACTTGTCCCCATTGAAAATTCCCTTGGCGCCTCAGGCGGATAACTGGCATTCATCACGCCGAAGCCGAGGCGGAAACGCGAAAGAAGCCGTGGTAGACCATCTCGGCGGCGATCCATCTCTGCCGGTCGGACGTCGTCATCCCAGGCGCCCCGCCACCCCTCGCGACGGTAAGCACCCGTCGGTGTCGAACAGATCCAGCGCGGCACCGGCTGCTTGTCGTTCATCGGGAACATGGCTCGCCGGTTGAGCTCGTTCTCTGCCCGGAGTGCGGGCAGGTAGTCGTGGTAGCGCTTCTCGAGATAGTCGGACCAGAGTTCTGACGGCGTGACTGCATGGCCGTCGGAAGAAAGGATGCTCACGTTACGCATACCGTGCCCCCTTTTGATCCTCACCCGCTACTCGCTGTACAGCTAGGGCTGACCCCCAATTGCGACGTTCACCTTATGCCCTTTGCTGGTCATCGTATGAGCTCGCCGCCCGCCTTGCGCCTGCGGGCGACCGGCTGGAGGATTGCGAGGAGGGCTCGCCCTGACTCGGCTCTGCGAAATGAATTTAGTTCTTAAGGACTACGACTCAATCCAAGGGACCGGGTCCGTACCGTGGCCTATACACGCGATGAACTGGCCGGTCTTGGCAGGTGCCCAAAATTCGGCGGTGTGGAACGCGTAGCTCCTCGCCTCGTGGCGGGGCGTGACGGTCAAGCGGAGCTCCGCGAACACGTACCAATCTTCCGTCACTTGCGAGAGCCTCTGGACTTCCTTCACCTCGCACCGATCGAAGAACGCTTCGTAGTAGGCCCGGTGTGCCGGGGCACCTTCGAGGTCCGTGATGGTTCCGGTGTTCTCGACGTAGTCGCGGACGGTCGAAACCACATCAGCGTGGAGAACGTCCATGACAGCGTCGGCGTCGTTGGCGCGCATTCCGTTCAGGAACCGCTCATAGCGCTCGTAGACCCGTTCTCGAGCGAGCAGTTGATTGGTTGGGATCGTGTTCGCCTCGTCGGGGCTACCGAGGGACTCGACGGGAACGCGAATCCAGATCAGCTCGCCGGTAATGCCCGGTCCGCTACCGGAGGGGAAGAGGCCAAGCGTTTGGGTCGAGTAGACGGGGTCAGGGTCTGTCTTGATCCGAACCCGCGAGACGTTGTCCTGAAAGGTGTACCACGTTCCGCGAACCTCCGTGAGGCCGATGACCTCGGTGAGATCGCTGTGCCCGCGGATCATATTGTAGGCGTCGACGATCTCTTCCCGCAGCGTGAGGCGGGGGAGCTTCACGCTGCCGTCCGCCCGGACTTCGGGTACCACCATGTACGCGTAGGGTCCCTCGGGGGTCAGCGAGTCATACAGCGGCTCCATGACGCCGCTCGCTGCTTTGATCTCCTCCTCGATGTGCCAGATCGACTGGGCGTACGCGTGTGCAGACGCGGCCGCAGTGATGCGGAGGATTTGCGGATCGATGTCGAGCGGAGGCATCGGACGTATTCTCCTTTGTCCGTCGTGGTCCAAGGATTGTAGGGGTAGAGCGGGGTGAAGCGTTCGAGCACTCTCGCGGCCGGTTCCCAACGAGTCTGCGAAGTCATCAACCGGCCGCGGGCACCCTTGAACATCTGTGGCCATTCGCATTCGATTGAACTTCTGTTGAATATTGGTCTGGTACTGGTATAATGCAGTACGAGACCTTAATGTTTCAAATTGGCTGATTGGGGGAGACTCAAGGACTTTGTCGAGCATTCGCCGCCCGAACTGGTGTCACCCGCGGTGGCGTACCTCGCCCACGAGACATGCGAGATCACTGGCGGGCTGGTGGACGCCTCCGCCCGGAGTGTCATGGCGCGCCTTCTTCGGCGCCACGGCCGGCTACTTCAACCCCAAACTGACCATCGAAGACGTCCGCGACAAACTCGGCACGATCTTCGACCAGGCCACCATCACCATCACCAGCGACCCACGAGACCCTGCTGTCACGGGAAACGACGAGCAGGTGAAGGTCATGGAGCCGAAGCCCCACCACCCCCTGTAGTAGGAGAATCTGGACAGCGTTCACTTCGGCAACGGCCAGGATATGGCCAGCTGGTCCTGGATAAATGAAAGAATGAAACTTAAAGATGATCGTTCGTAGGGAGTGCTGAGATGTCGACAGGACGGTTGGACGTGACTGCGAATACCGCGATTGAGGCACCCCTGATGGTGTTCTCGGCTGACACTCACGTCGGCCCGGCGCCCGAGCACCTCCGCTCGTACTGCCCGGCGAAGCATCGTGGTTCGTTCGATGAGTTCGCTTCGCAGTACGTGCCGATGTACAAGGAGATGTTCGAGATGCGGGCCTTCTCCGACGAGTATTGGGAAGGACGGAGAAGGAACGACCGGACGGCCGGACACCACGACCCGCACGCGCGCCTGCGAGACATGGACCGCGACGGGGTCGCCGGAGGCGTGATTTTCCACGACAGCCTCAACGGTCAACCGTTCCCGTTCGATCTGACCAACTCGCTCGGCAATGGGATCCCGTTGCCTGAAGCGCGGGAGATGGCAGCGGTCGGTAGGGCTATGTACAATCGTTGGCTTGCCGATTTCTGCTCGGTGGAATCAGAGCGCAACGTCGGGTTGGCCCAGCTGCCCTTCTGGGATCTAGAGGCGACGATCAAGGAGCTGGAGTGGTCGGCTGAGCACGGTTTGGCTGGCGTGAACTTTCCCTCCCCGGGCCAGCCGGGCATGTTGCAGCCCGGCGACGCCGGCATCGATCGCTTCTTCGCAGCGTGCGCGTCGCTCGACATGACCTTGGCCACCCATATCGGTGCCCTCCCTCCTCAGGAGGAGTATGGGGATCCCTCCGGTGAGGGGAACTTCCACTTCGGCCTTCTCGATTCGGGCGAGTGGGGCATGCGGACCGTCTATCAGCTGGTCATCCTGGGCGCCTTCGAACGTCATCCCAACCTGAAGCTAGTACTGACTGAAGTCCCCGGGGTCTTCTGGAACGAGATGTGCCTCAAAATGGACTCGCTTCACCGCACGCCCATTCGCCGACAGGAACATAAGTTGCCGAAACTGCCGAGCGAGTACGCGGCCGCGAACGTGTGGATGGGGAACAGCTTCCAATCGCGCCAGGAGGCGGTTGCGGCAATTGAGATAGGCAAGGAAGATCGCTTCCTCTGGGGCTCCGATTACCCCCATGCGGAGGGGACGTTCATCTACTCCGACGATCCGGATGAGTACCCTCGGACGAGGTTGTCGCTCGCCAACACCTATCACGATCTCCCGATCGAGGCGGTGCGCAGGCTCGTGGGTGCCAACGCGTTCGATGCTTATCCGAGGCTCGACCGGGCAGCGCTGGGCAAGGTCGCCGACCGGATCGGCGTGCCGGTCAGCGAGATTGCCACCACCCCTGACCTCGGCGGGCGTTCGGACATCTCGAGCACTGGCACCCTCGCATTCCGGAGGGAGGGACCTTGGAGCTGAGACGTGCCGAGGTGCGGGGACGAAGGTCGTTTTGTAGACGGAGCCACATGGGAGAGAGCTTTGGGAGGTATCCGAATGAGTGGTGTGCAGGACGAGCAACTGTTGATCGTCTCCCCTGACGGCCACAACGGCCCGCCGGCCGAGCGCTACCGCGACTATATGGACCCGGAGTACCGCGCGGATTTCGACCAGTGGTTCACCGAGTCTTCGAGCTTGTCCGCGTGGCGGTGACCCATCTCCTCGAGCGGCCGGGAGCGTCGGTCGTGAACATCGTTTCGGGCGCGATCAACCTGCAGGTGCGCGGACACCTATCCTACGACGCGTCGAAGAGTGCGTTGTTCTACGCCAGGCATTCCATGGCCGCCTCCTTCGGCCCCCGCATCAGGGTCAACGGGATCATGCCCGGGATCATCGAGACGGAGGCGATGAAAGCGGTCGTCGGTCAGCATCAGGGCGTACTGGATCAGCTGCTGTCGCAGACGCGCATGCGGCGCCTGGGCAGCCCCCGCGACATCGGCCTGGCAGTGGTGCACCTCGCCTCGCCCGCTGCGGCCTGGGTGACCGGTGTCCTGCTGGATGTCGACGGTGGGACCGTTGGCGAAATGAACCCGATGTTCCCTGACCTGTGACCACTGGGTCCACGAACGGGTCAGGGGCGAAACCATGAACGCATTCTCGTTGTCGGGCCGCGTCGCTCTCATCACCGGAGCTGGGAGAGGCATCGGGGCGGCGATCGCCCGGGCCTTCGCCGAGGCTGGCGCAGCCGTCGTTGTCGCCGCACGGACGGGGGCCGATCTCGAGGTCATCGCGGCCCAGATACGCGCCGCGGGCGGACAGGCACAACCGGTACCGCTCGACGTCAACGACCTCAGCCGCCTTCCGGCACTAGTGGATCAAGCCGTTTCGTCCTTCGGGGGTCTCGATATTCTCGTCAACAACGCGGGCGGCGAGATCACGCCAACCTTCCTCGAAACCCGCGTGGACCACATCGAAGCCGCAATCCGCTTCAACGTCTCCGTGCCATTTGAACTGTCCCGCCTCGCCACGCCGTATCTGCTGGAGCGACCCGGCGCATCGATCATCAACATCAGCTCAATCGTCGTCGGCAAGTCCGTGCGTGCCCATCTCGCTCACCACACCGGTAAGGCGGCCGAAGCACAACTGACCCGTTCGATGGCCGCCGACCTCGGGCCGCGCATCCGAGTAAACGCCATCCTTCCCGGCGCGATCGAGACCGATGCGCTGCGGCATTATCTCAATACGAAGGCGCCCGATCTCCGAAAGACGCTGATAGATCACACGCGCCTACGCCGGATCGGCACACCGGAGGACGTCGCGTACGCAGCTGTCTACCTGGCGTCGCCGGCGGCGTCGTGGGTGACCGGCACGCTCCTCAAAATCGACGGCGGCACAGTGGACGAGATCGTCCCCATGGTCCCCGACCTGTGATCCAAGGCGAAGCTCGATCCGGACCCGTCGGCCGGCCGACCCGTGCCGCCTCCCTCGACTGGTTCGGCTGCGTCTGCGAGAACTGGCGGCGCTCCGAGCAACGGCAGAGGGTCCAACGGTGTTGGCGCCCCGACGTGGCGATGCTCGCCGCCTTCGGGCGAGCCGATCTTGGCGGCGAACCCGTACAGGGTTCGTTGGCGTAATTCGTGGCCTGGGAGGCGAGCAGTCTTTACGCCCGTCGGGTGATTCTCTGCCACGATGACGCTGCCTTCCGGGGAAGGGGGTCTCGGTGGAACCAATCCGTCAGGAGCTGGGTTCGGCGGCTGCGGAGCTAGGGAACCTTGGTTCCGGCCGTCCTCACATTTGAGGCAAGTTTTCAGGCAGCGAGCTTGAGACGTGCATGTT
>PMLV01000269.1 GCA_003160635.1 Acidimicrobiaceae bacterium
TGATCACTACAACGAACATCGCCCTCACCGGTCACTTGGCCAGCAGGCGCCGCTCACCGTGGGGAAGAAGCCACTGCGAATCAGCGATCCGGATCCGGGCCAACTACGACGGAGCGACAAACTCGGCGGCCTCATTCACGAGTACCGACTCGTGGCATGAGCTGCTCGGATGGGATTTTCGGCACGAACAGGCATTTTGGCCTAGCCATCTGGGATTGTGCCCATACGGAGCGCCTGGATGGCCGGCGGATCACGACAGGCTGACTACAGCGATTTGGCAGCGACATGTGCGCTGGAAGTAATTCGGCAATCCAGGCTCCAGAGCAAGAAATGTGGAACATCTCGCTACATGGTGCAGGACGACCTTCTTACAACCGGCCAACTCGGCCAAGAGCTGGGACTTTCGCGCCAGTGGGTGGACAAAATCATCAGAGATGCAGAGGGGGGGGTTGAGAAGGACAGGTTCCCCACTCCCGAAGTCGTCCTTCCGAACAAGGCGCGACTCTGGAAGAAGGACATTGCGCTTCAGTGGTTCAAAGAGCACCCGAGGCGTCCCTACGGCCGGAAGTCCGCATCAGAAGAATCGGATGACCCAGCGCAAGCCACGAGGACGGCGCCGAGGAAGCTTCATGGTTCGTCATCGTGAACGGTTCGCATGGAGGACGCATCCGCACCCTCTCCTCACCTTCTGCCAAGGACCCGGGACCCGAGGGAACAGGGTGGCTACGTGAAGCTTGAAGCTGGGCAACGGGTTCACATCCCAGGCAAGGAATTAACTGACTGGGTGACGATCGATGAAGCCGTACCGGTTGACGGAGGGTGGAAGCTCTACGTCAAGGACGACCATGGTGCGATTCTCAGGGTTGAACTTTCGGAGTCCGATAGTAGCGCACGGTCGGCGAGTATCTGTACGTAGCGCAGCTCGCATGATCGACACCAGTTGCGCCGTAACCAACGGGCCGATCATGCGAGCTGCGCCATGCCACTAGGAAACTCTTGCCGGCGAAGCCGGCACACTTGAGTCAAGTTTCACGCGGCCAGCCCAACTTCTCCGACCAGGTCGGTGATGACGGCTTCCAGCTTGTCGAAATGACGACGTAGCGGGGAGTCGAATGGCACCGGGTCGCAGATCTGCGAGAGTCCGGTGCGCAACAAGCGGTTGTGCGTGCGGGTGAAGAACATCGCCACCTGCAATCCGAAGGATGTCACCTGGTAGTTGTTGGTGTGCGGCACACGCTCGATGAGTCCGTGCAGACGGAGCAGACGGAGCCGCCGCAGGTCATAGGTCATCTGGCCCGCAGTCATAGCGGCCACGTCGAGTCCGACCAGGGGCGCCAGATGAGCGCGCAGGGTCTTGTTGGAGAACCCGTCCGGCAAGAGGCGAAAGACGACGAGCACACTGAGCAGGGCTTGCACGCGGGGATCACCGAAGCGCAGGGCCGGTCCACGTTGACCGTCGATGTTGACCGGAGCGCACACCTGGACAAAGGCGTCTTCACCAATGTGGCAGTCCGCGCTCGTTCGTTGGACGTCAAGGAGGCGTCGGTTGGCCTTGAGGCCGATCCCCCGGAGTGCGGGGAGATTATGGAGTCGTCTGCCGACACCGAAGTCGCGGGTGTCGTTAATGGTCATTTCCGTCCTGAGCGCCTGGCCCAATTTGTGGTGCTGCTTAATCTTGGTGTGCTTGTAGTCGACGTGCAGCGAGGGGGTGACCCCTTCGGTGATCACCCGGGTGCGAAAGCGCCCCGGGGTCCGACGATTGACCCGCCGCTCGAAGATCAAGGAGACCTGATCGGGACGGCCCAGGTCGAGATTGTCACGGATTACCTCCTCGAAGAACACCCTTCCAGTCAATGGTCGGTCAAGCACCTGGGTGAGAGAGAACTCGGCCTGGAGGATCGAGATGTCGTAGCGATAACCGGCCCGGCGGTCTTTGGCGCTAAAGGGGTGGGGCAGACGGGCGAACCACTTGCGGGCGAGCGCGTCGATCTTCTTGTCGTTCAGGCGGTCACAGATGCGCTGGAGGCGCGCTGGGTCCTCGCAAGAGGAGAACCCGTTGTCGAGAGGCTCGAAGGCGATGCCTGCTTTCGCCGCCTGGCACTTGGCCCACTCGTTCCCGTTAAGGCAGAGTTTTGCGTTGTAAGGAAAGTAGGAGCTGAACTTGATGAAGAAGGGCCCGAAGTCGGCGTCGAGGCAGTACATGTAGTACTGGTTCACCAGGGCACTGGCCCGCACGATCCAGGGGTAGGGCCGCCCGGTGTAGGGGTTCGTGCGCTTCTCGGTGCGAAACGTGGTGGTCTTCTCCTGGGCCTTGCCGACGAAGAGGACACCCTCGTTTCCCTCGAAGCTCTCGAGGTACTCGTGGGCGATGTCGTCCTTGCGCTGGCCCTTCTCGAACGTGATCAGGTCGACCCCCTCGTCCTTACAAAAGCGCTCGATGGACTTGACGAAGTCCTTGGTGATCGGGTCCATGAGCGCCGAGGAGGCGAAGGTGTAGCCGAGGTGGCCCCGGAAGAAGCCGACGATGCCCGACTCGTACTGGAGTTTTGGCACGTACAGGTTCAGGTACATCCGGTCGATGGACTCGATCTCCAAGGTCACGTGGTCGCTCAGCACATCGGCCACACTGCGCGCTAGCGTCATATCGGGCTCCGGTCGTCGTCGCCCCTTTCAGGGCACCCAACCGCTTCGGGCGGTCCATGACGGCGAGGCTAGACACCCCGCCAGCAGTGCGCTCGGCCGGAGTCCGCGTCCGTGAACCCGCCAGTGACCATGCGTCAGCTACAGCTCGTCGGGCTGGGGTGAAACCCCGTTAGTCGTCTACTCGAAACGAGTTCCGAGCCACCCTGCTGTCCCGTGGCATGGATCTAAATCTTGTCGAACTGTAAATCCCGTTAGAAAGCGGCGTTGGTGCAGCAATCACTGGGAGCGGCGACAACCGGAGAATGCGATCTCTCACTCCGCGACCGGAAAGTCGACTGACGCCGCGAAGACGACGGGTTCCCAGCACGATCGCGTCGCATACCCAGTAGAGAGACTCCTCTACGATGCGACGAGCAACTTGGTCTTCTGGCAACGAGCAGGCACGACCTTCTGCGCCGACGCCAGCGAGTCGCAATGCAAACACTGCCTGGTCGACGAGAGAGTTAGCTTCAGCGGGCGATTCCAGCGGCGGCACCCGTGCCAACCCCGACAGTTCGCGCACATGGATCACCCTCACTTCGGTACCAGTCGCGGCGGCCAAACCGGCGGTAAATTCCAAAGCGGTCTGACCCGATTCGTACTGGTCTATTGCGAACAGCAGGCGATCCCACATCACCGCACCTCCATCATCATTCATTGTGATCGATGAAGGCATCAATACGCTGTAAACATTCTCTTCTTTCCACATAAAAGAAGATGAACCAGCTCCGTTCGGCTGGCTGCATGCCTCCCGGAAATGATCGTCCCAAAGCGCCGAACAATTAGGAGAGCCTCGCCGACACCTGCTTGGTGGGAGCTACAACTATTCCTCCATGTCATTGATCGCAGCGCTGGCTTCGCCCTGACCGCGCCTCGCGATGATGTGCACATCGATGCCGGCCGGGGCCGCCAACATGGAGATCTTCCTGACTATTGAGCCCCCACCCTTCAGCTCCTGCCAACGGCTTCGCGCACTCGAGCCCACGACGATCTGGGTGATCTGATGGGTGCGAGCGAACTCAAAGAGGGCTTGTGCGGAATCTTCGGCTTGGATTTCGTTCCAGTGAGCGCCGACATCGGTGGTCAGCTGGCGTAGCCTCTCCAATTGCTTTTCGTCTCCCCGTTTGTTGCCTTCGCCAGCGATGATGTGCAAGACGTGAAGCTCCGCCTTGATCCGCGACGCCATTCGTGAGGCCCGTCGGACAATGGCATCGGTGCCCGGTGCTGCTGTCACGCCAACAAGGATGCGTTCACTGGTCTCCCAAAGGACTCCGGTGTGGCGTGCTTTGAGATGTTCGAGGAGCTCCTCTTCGGTCTCATCGGCAAGGAAGCGGAGGGCGAGCTCTCGTAGGGCCATCAGATTGTCTTCCCGGAAAAAGTGAGTGAGGGCTTGGGGGACTTTCTCGGGTGGATAGATATTGCCGTGCAGCATTCGGCGACGAAGCTGTTCAGGGGATGAGTCGACGAGTTCGATTTGGTCTGCTTTGCGAAGGACCCAATCAGGAACCCGTTCTTTTATTGGGACCCCGGTGATCTGCTCCACCGCGTCGGCGATGCTTTCGAGGTGCTGAATATTAACGGTGGTGATGACGTCGATTCCCGCGCCGAGGAGCTCCATGACGTCTTGCCAGCGTTTCGGGTTGTGACTCGATCCAGGGACGTTCGTGTGGGCGAGCTCGTCAACGAGTGCCACCTTGGGGTGACGTTGGAGGAGAGCGTCGAGATCCATCTCCTCAAAGGCCGTTCCCCTGTACTCGACAATCCGGCGTGGAATTACCTCGAGATCCGCGCACAGCCCCTCGGTATGCGGCCTCTTATGACACTCCACGAGCCCAATGACGACATCAGCTCCCCGCTCGCTTCGCCGGTGGCCCTCGTTGAGCATGGCGTAGGTCTTCCCGACTCCCGCCGCGGCGCCCAGGTAGATACGGAAGTGGCCGGCCGCTTCGACCCCGTCGGCATCATTCTCGAGCACGGCGGACTCGGTGTTCACCAGCATTGCGTCGCCGGGGGAGTGTCCCGTCGCGGTCATTGAACCTGCCTACTTGGTAGTGGGCACAAGAACCGGTGGCGCTCCTCTTTTAAACAGGAAGCGATGACCCATGTATAACGCCCGCAGCAGACGAATCCGTATCACTAGGTTCAGACCTTATTCTACGCGGGAGTCTGCCCGCCGTTCCCCTCTGTGCCTAGGGCGCCCAAGACCATGCGGCGATGACGGATGCGTATTTCTTCCAGGTCGTTTTCCTCAGGCACGGACTCCTCGGCCTTACGGAGAATCATTTCCGCCTGACGCGTAAGGACGTGCCGCTGTTCGGGGGTTACAGTGCTAAAAGCGACTGAATTTAGGGCATCTAACATGCGGATTATCACTGCGGGCATGCCGGCGGAAGACTGACGGATCTTGTCGAAGGCGCGGTTGACCATTCGGGCATAGGAGGGATCGGTTTCGATGAGCCGCACTCTCCCGAATCGATCGCGGTAGATGCCTTCGGCCAGTGGTCTGCTCGAAACCTGGCTGAGCCC
>PMLV01000104.1 GCA_003160635.1 Acidimicrobiaceae bacterium
CGCGGTCAATCGGCGGACGACCTGATGAGCGACGGGCATACGTCCAGCGTCTCGCCACCAGCCGACGGTGCCACGCCAGCAACGTGCCCGGCGTTACTCCGAAAGTGCCCCACTGCGAACAAGGAAGCAGGCGGCTCAGGGCGGCCAGCAGCGCACGATCGGCGAGCCGGTAGGCGGGTCGTCCCATCTGGCGTCGAAGTATTGCGACTTCGTGGCGGAGAGCGAGCAATTCGATCCCGTTGGACCGTTCGGAGCGAAAGGACAGTACGAGCAACCGAAGCAGCTGCTGGACAGCAAGATAGACGAAGGCCCACAGCTGTCCACGTGACCGCTGCCCTCGCATCGGGTCGACGGTAGTCGAGACAAACGATCCATTGCGGAGTCCCTGCTGGGGGGGGTGATCGCATTTTCGGACAGTACGGGTTTTCGTCCACACAGTTCTTTCCAGCCAGCCGACCTGCGGTCGAGTCCAACCCAGTTTCCAGCCAGTCCGCTGAATTCGACCCTGTTGTAGAGAGGTCTACTACGAGCATTCGCGGCGGGATGCGCATTGTAAATTTTATGATGAGTATTCCCTGGAGCGTCATGACGCCCGTGACGAAGAACTTCACGCTACGGCTTTCGGACGACCCCCAATTGAAGAAACGAATCCTCCTGAATGAGAGGTGAGAAATAGGCCGTACTTGAATCAGGCGTCAAGAAACCACACTGGTTGCCCAGGTCGGTCTTTGTGCCCTCGACTCATCTCGCTGAGAGGACGACCGTGGGACCCTTCAAAACTTTCGAGATTGGGCCACGGCAGCGGTCGCGGTACCCGACAAGCGCCGGGGCGCGGTGTCGGCCAACACGGTGTTCCTGGATGTCGGGATCGGTCCCGGCTCACCGGCACCCAGCAGGCGGTGGGACGCGATTTGAACCCGCATGGTGCACCTATGCGCAACTCGAAGACCTCTGCCGACGGCGTTGACAGAAGTCTTCGGTATTAACGAGCCGTTCCCGCCATCTCGGTGGAAGCCACCGCGAGCTCAAGCGGCAGGTTGTACCAATTGATCGCATTATTCCGTCCGATGGCGATCTGATCCTCGAGGGATACCCCGTCGAATTGCCGTTCCAACACCGCGGCGGAATTCGGCCACGCGCCGTCGAAGTGCGGGAAGTCCGCTCCCCACATCAAGTTCTCCCGACCGATGATCTCTCGACTGACGATCGCGGTGCGGTCGCGCATGAACGTACAGGCGACGTGGTCATGGAAGATCTGACTCGGTGTTCGGCCCGAGGTGATCTCGGCTGCTTGCCCGTTGACCGGCGCCCAGAGCTTGTCGTGCGTCCAGCGATCGTCCATCCGCTCGAGGACGGCGAGCGGCCAGGAGGCGTCATTCTCCACCGACAGGACCTTGACCTTTGGGTGGCGATCGAAGAGCCCGGAGAAGATCATGGAGGTGATTGCATACATTGTGGGCGTGAACACACAACTGAAGTCGACAAACCTGCTGCTTGTGTTCGTCCAGCTGGTTTCGGTGGCCGCCACGTGGAGGCTGATCGGCACTTCGAGCGCCTCTACCGCCGACCAGAACTTCTCGAACCTGGCGTCGCCGTAGCTTTCGCCCGACCGTTGCCCGATGCTGATCATTGCCCCGCGCAATCCCATGTCGACGCAGCGCTCGAGTTCCGCGACGCTGCGATCGATGTCGTCGGTGGCGACCATCGCCACTCCGAACAATCGCTTCGGGGCACCTGCGCAATGTTCGGCGAGCCAGTCGTTGAAGGAGCGGAAGCAGGCATGGCGGAACTCGAGATCCTTGATCCCAAAGAGCCCTAGCCCGACGGAGGTGTAGAGGATCTCGGCTTCGATCCCTTCGCGATCGAGCTCCGTGGCACGGGCGGCAGGATCGTACGCCCCTTCGGGCACGTCGGACCAACGCCCTTCCAAGCCGAAGAGCGTCTCAGGATTCGCATACTTCGGCTTGGTGGCCAACAGTCCGACCAAGCTTGCAGAATTGCTCTCCCCATCGATGATGTAGGCATCACCCTTATCTCTGCTCACCATGTGAGGGGCACGATCACGGAATTTCTGGTCTATGCGGGTCGTCCAGAGATCCGGGGGCTCGGCGATGTGGGAATCTGCCGAGACCAATTTAAATGGAAATGTCATATTGAACTTCTCCTCATCTTGCGCTACTTACGACTGGTTTCACACACATTGCTGGGCCACCGCACCTGATGGTCACTCGGCGAATTCGAAGAGGAGCCCGCGGTTGTCTTGGGGGCTGACGGCGAGGGTGTCGGGCGCGTCGCCAGGATGCAGGGTGATGCCTCGGTCGCTGAAGTAGGACTGCGCCAGTTGAAGGTCTCGTACCCCGAAAACGGTGGAACGGATGCCGTCTCCGTACCGGGCGAGGTGGCGCTGGATGACTCCGTCCTCGATCGGCGTGAGCAGCTCGGCGACGGTGTCGGCCAAATCGAGACCAACGACACGCGCACCTATCGCGGGACGGGGCTCCTCGTAGAGGATGGTCGCACCCATGAAGTCCTGAAAGAATTTCGTGGCAGCCTCTACGTCGCCCACAACGAGGCTGTAGCGCTTGAGGCCGGTGCAGCCGAGTGGGTGCACATCGCGCCAATAGTCGATCGGCTTGATGGGCTCGAGATAGCCATTGGGTATTCCGTCGGTATGGAAGTTACGGTGGTAGAACTCGATGCCGACCCCAAAGGTGTCGGCCGGATGCGTGTAGAAGGCGACTTCTTTGTCGCTAACGATGCGGATGCCCCGAGCCTGCAGTGCTTTGCGAGCCTCACCAACGTCAGGCACCTGGTATTCGAGGCCATTGTAGTTGGGCCCCAACCGAGCGTGGAGAAGAAAGTTTTGCGGTATGAAGAGCTCGAAGATCACGGTCCCGATGGCGATCAGACAGTATTCAGATTCTGGCATGTCGAGTAAGAACTGAGCACCGTAGAGATCGCGGAAATGAGCAAGGCTGTCATCGAAGTCCTCCACCAGCGCGTTGAGGTGGTTGACGTGCAAACAAGTAATCGATTCTGCCATCGAATTCCCCCAGCGTAGACACGAACGAAGCTGCGTAACCAGCCGTACTCCGTGGCGTCAGCATACCTTGATCACGTCAGCCGAGAAGTGGGCACGATCTTAACGCCGTGCGATTTCGGCACCGATCATTTTGCCATCTGTCCATCAACCTAGTGTGGTGACAGGTAAATAGTCGCGCGATAGGTGTATGATGGGCTCATGGCCCGTCCACCGGCTCCACCGCTGCACCTGAGCAAGAAGGAACGCACCGCGCTCGAAGGTATCGCAGCAAGTATCTCCTTGCCGCACCGGGCCGTGAGGGAAGCCAAGGGCCTGTTGATGGCCGGTGACGGTGTGGCGAACTCGAGCATCGCCGAGGCTCTGGGTGTCTCACGTTCGACGGTCCTCCAATGGCGCAGTCACTTCGAATCGGACGGGGTCGAGTGGGTGGGCGAGGTGCACGAAGGCCGGGGTCGCAAACCGGTCATCACCCAAGAACAGATCGACCAGATGATCAGCGACACGTTGCACACGACGCCGCCTGATGCCACCCACTGGTCGAATCGCACCATGGCCGATCACTGCGGGCTCTCACGCACAACGGTCCAGCGCGAGTGGCAGGCCCGTGGGATCAAACCCCACCTGCTCAAGTCGTTCAAGGTCTCGAACGATCCGGACTTCGAGGACAAATTGATCGACATCGTCGGCCTGTACATGAACCCACCCGACGGAGCCATCGTGCTCTCATTCGATGAAAAGTCCCAGATCCAGGCCCTCGATCGCACCCAACAGAGCCTGCCCATGAAGCAGGGCCGCCCCGGGACCATTACCCATGACTACAAGCGCCATGGCACCACCACCTTGTTCGCCGCCCTCAATGTCCTCACCGGCGAGCTCATCGGTCGGTGCTTCTCACGGCATCGCCACGAGGAGTTCTTGGCCTTCTTGCGTCTGATCAATCGGGAGGTCCCGCGGGGCAAGGAGATCCACATCATCTTGGACAATTCCACTTTCACTTCACGCCGACGAGCTCTTCGTGGTTGAACATGATCGAGCGGTGGTTCGGTGCCATCACGACCAAACGGATCCGGCGGGGAAGCTTCGGTAGCGTTCCTGAACTCATCGAAGCCATCGAGGACTACATCGCCCTTCACAACGAGGACCCCATCCCGTTCATCTGGACCAAGACGGCCAAGCAGATCATTACCAAGGTCCGACGTGGACGGGTGGCCCTCGAGACCGTACGCCAATCGCGCGCTATTTGAATGTCACCGCACTAGCGGGTGGATTCACCGACCTTCCCCAGGGCGATTGCCGGGAAAACGACCTAGCCGCCTCGGCTGACCCTCAAACCGCCGTCACGTCCCGGCTTGCACTCAGCGTGACGTCACACGAACCATCGAACCCGAGGACGTGCGTAAAACGCCCGGTCGCTATCCAGGTGGTGATGCTGTAGGTGAGGTCCACGATCTCCGCATCGTCGAATGCCGCCTGCAGACGTTGCCAGAACTTGTCATCAAGCGGAAGGTCACGCGGCGCCTCAGCGATGCGTTCGGCATACTCAATCGCCAGACGTTCCCGATCGGAAAAGAGGTCCGACTCTCGCCAATTCTCAATTGCGACGTAGAAGGTCTCATCGGGCACAGGGCCGCGGGACGAGCCAACATTTGCCGCGCTATGGGCACCGGCGCGTTCCATCAGGTTATCGAGGTCTGACGCCAATCTGAAGTTTCTGCACAGAATACAACCGCTAATGTGCGCGATTCTCATCCTCGCAGCCTCGGCAACACGAAAGCTCAAACCCGTGTTCTGGTAGACAGCTTCAGACAGAGCTACAGCCGCGTCAGCGATTCGAGGTTGCAAACCGTTCCACAAGGCAATATTCGGGTCATCCGGCCCGCGCACTTCGGCCACCCTGCTCATCGCGGCTCCCCTCTGAGTATGAACCGTAATCTATGTTCCTCTAATAGTAACCCTGAACGGTGTCACCACAGGGCTGCCCTTGACATCGTCTTTCTCGTCACGCCGCAGAGAACAGTAAGAGTGGATCATGGTATTTCGTATCGTTGCCATCACTCTCCGGCTGCTTCTCTTACGGGGTCGGGAATCTCGCTCCAAGGATCTCGAGTTGCTTGTGCTGCGCCAGGAACTTGATGTTTTGCGACGACAGGTGGCCCGACCTCGGATCCGTAACGAGGAGCGATTGGTGCTCTCGGCCCTCTCCGGCCAACCAGGAAGCGGTTGCCTGCACTTGTCATTCCTGAGACCGTCCGTGACATCGCAAGTGGTTCGCTCCAAGAGGCGGTTTTGCCACCGGATCAGCGACGTCGGATCGGGCGAACACGTCCAATTTCTCGTCTGGTGACTGGCCACAGAGAACCCGACGTGGGTTATCGACGGATCCGAGAAGAGCTGAAGAAAGTGGGCGCCGAGATATCGGCCACCAGCGTCCGCCGGATCTTGGCCGATCAAGACGGTCTCTGCAATGCCAGAAGTGATGGCCTCTGCCGCGGCCACGATGGACGGGATGCCGGCGACCGAGTGCGACAACCACACCGGCCCGAGGCCAAGAGCGGAAGTCACGTCGCCTGGTGAGAACGGCGATGCCCTGAGCCGCTACGCGTGCCTTAGCCGAAACGACCGACCTCAGCCAAAGCAACACAGCACGGCGCCCTCGATAAGCAATGTCGATGCCCAGCCGTGTGACCCGGGCACAAGTTGTCAGGCGTTAGTGCCGCAGACCGCCTTGCCGTTCGCAGGTACCGGCACGAACGCTTTGGTTCAACGGGCTGTCTATGCGACGCGGTGTCTCACACCGCAGTCACCATTCTGAGCGACGTCACGGTTGGCCGCCAGTGGTTGGGTAACTCCGCGGTCAACAAGTAGGTCGTAACCCCGCGCTATCGTTCCAACCCAGATGAGCGCTGTCCCATCCAATCGGTGTTCACACTCTGGAAGCTAACTTGCTCTCTCCGTCGCTATGACCGGCTTCCTTGTCGATATCCAACCTCTCAAGCGCTATCGAGAGTTCCGCCTACTGAGCGCAGGACAACTCGTCCTGTACCTCTCCGCCCAACTCAGTCAGACGGCGGTCCCATTCCAAGTATTCCTCCTGAGCGGTCACTCGACGGTCCAGGTCGGGCTGCTCAGCTTGGCACAACTCGTCCCGTCCCTCATCGGCACGGCTATCGGCGGCATGCTCGCCGATACTCGAGATCGTCGTAACGTGATCGTCTTCGCCCAGCTCGTCACGACTCTCTCCTATTGCGGACTCCTCGCCATCGCGCTGGTCCACGTGACAAGCATATGGCCCCTGTACGTCGTGATGGTCGTCTCCTCAGCAGTCTCGGGAGTTTCCGGTCCGGCCCAATTCGCTATCGCCTCCAGCATCGTAAGCGCCGAGGACATCGCTTCCACGTCGGCGCTTCTCATGCTCAACATCAACGTGATGCTCGTCGCCGGCCCCGCCATCGGAGGGCTGGTGATCGCCCAGCTCGGCTTTGCTCCTACTTATGAAATCGTCATCGCCTGCTCGGCGCTCGGTCTGCTCATGATCTTGTTGATGCAGAAAGTTCCCCCTGCTAGTAGGGGCGGTCCTCCGTTGTCGCTCCAGGCGATGGCCGACGGGTTTACCTACTTACGCAAAGAGCGGGTGCTGTTCGCCTCATTTGCCATCGACTTCGAGGCGATGGTTTTTGGTATGCCTCGTGTTGCCTTCCCCGCTCTCGCCACTGGGTTCTTCCACGGCGGCGCTGGCACCTACGGCTTGCTCGCCGCCGCGCCAGCCGCCGGAGCGATCGCGGCGGGGTTCGTGAGCGGCTGGACCGCTAACGTCCGCCGTCCGGGGCTTGGAATCATCGTCAGCGTCCTCGTTTGGGGCGGTGCCATCGCCCTTGTCGGCGTCGTCCCCGTGCTCGCTGTGGCCATCGTCATGCTCGCCCTAGCAGGCGCAGCCGATCTCGTATCAGGGATTTACCGCAATACGATCCTCCAGACGAGCGTGCCGGACGAGATGCGCGGGCGTATGACGGCGGTCCTTTTCGGGATGGCGAACGGAGGTAACCGCGTTGGTGACGCGGAGACTGGTGCTGCCGCGGCGATCGGCGGGGCACGATTCGCGGTCTGGTCGGGCGGGGTTGCGTGCATCATCGGGGCGCTGTGCTTCGCGGCGAGGGTTCCTTCCCTGCTGCGCTACGACCAGCAGCGTGCGCTCGCCGCCCGCATCGACTCCGATACGACCCACGAGTCGTCCTGACCGCTTGCCGGCGGGCCGAGAACGGAGTGACACCGGGTGATGGGCAAGATCGAGCTGTCCGATCCCGGCCCGGTTTCCGTTGGCCCAGCTCAGGCCCCGAATTTTTGGAGACACAAAGGAAGGCAGGGAGGC
This sequence comes from Acidimicrobiaceae bacterium, assembly GCA_003160635.1. Taxonomy (GTDB): domain Bacteria; phylum Actinomycetota; class Acidimicrobiia; order Acidimicrobiales; family RAAP-2; genus Bog-473. Next base: position 7,410 of record PMLV01000104.1, read on the forward strand.
CCGAAGCGGCCGGAAGCCGGACACGAGGGAGGGCGACCCCGAGGGAGGCCGACCGCCCGAGCACCTTGGGAAGGGATCTCAGCGAGCTGGGGACCCGGTGTCGGCCCACCCAGGGGTCAGCGACGTGCGGCGGAGCCTGTAGGGTCCATTTATTCGTTCAGTGCCCTGACATGGAGTTTCAGGCGGCACCACTGTGTGGGGTACGACCATCGGTGAGACGAGAGGATCGAGGTCTCGTCGAGGCGCCTACCTTTGGTGCNNCCGCCTCTTTCCCGAGAAGCCGCAGGTCAATCGGCGCATCGAGTATTTGGACCCAACAGGCGGATAGATGTCGCGGAGACCCGGATACCGATTCTTCGAAGTTCGCCTTGGATGCGTACACAGCCCCATGATCGGTTCTCACGGCCGAGACGAACGATGAGTTCGATCACCTCGTCGGGAAGCGACGGACGACCCGGACCGCGTTGGCGTCTCCAGCGTCGCCACTTTCGTCTGGACAGCTGGCGATGCCAGCGCATGAACGTCTCGGGCGTGACAAGGAGCGACCGCCACCGAGATCTCGGGAGTAGCCGCGACAGGGCGGCGAGGATTGCCCGATCCTCCGGGCGGTAGCGCACACGCCCGTGTACCTGGCGCTCGAGAATGCGCACTTCGTGGCGGAGCACCATCAACTCGATGTCTTTGTCGAACTGACCGCGGCGTGAGGAGCGCACCAGCCCGAGCAGCCGACAGAAGGCGAGGTAGCAGAGCGAGAGGGCCACGGTCGATGATCTCCCATGGTCCTGAGAAATACCAGCTCACCGGGCTGATCGAGGTTCTGGCGCCCTTCACCACCCTCTGAGCCTATGAATTCAGGGCCACAAATGGGCATCATCCGCTGAAAACGTCCAGATCCTGAGGCGAGTCGGCGTCAGGAAGGGTCAGGAAGGGTCAGACGCGGACCCCGGGATCAGATCAGCCTGACCGAGACAGCAGCGGGTTGTGCACTCAGCATTCGGATGTCACGGCCGTCATGGCGGAGATCTGCAGTGGGGCATCGTCGCCGTTGGTTGGCAGCTGTCGATCAATCACCAGGGGCAAGTCGGCTTCGAGGAGCATCAAGGTGACCTCGGTGCCAGAGTCGATGCCCTCGCCGTCGGGCAGCATGGCCAGGGCGTTCGCATCGGCCATAGACCGCAGCTGGTGGGAGTGCTGCCCGCCGGCCGAACGGGCGTGGAGCCGGCCGTCGGGATCAACGGAAGCCACGACGCGGACGAAATGGGTCTTGCCATCGGGCTTGCGTCGAAATGGCTCATCGGCGGTCGCAGCCAGCCGGGGCCGGTCCAACTGCTCGAATCCTGCCATCCTGCGGAGCGCCGGCCGGACATAGATCTCATAGCCGACCATGGCCGAGACCGGGTTTCCCGGGAGGCCGAAGATGGGGACGGGTCCCGGCTCGACCACGCCGAAGGCGAAGGGCTTCGCTGGCTTCACCGCAACCTGGAGCGATACGAATGCTTCCGCGCCGGCAAGTTTCTCGATGGCCAACTTCACGGCATCGCGGTCGCCGACGCTCACGCCGCCGGTGGTGAGGAGGCCGTCGCACCGAGAGAGGCCGTCGAGCATCGCTGCCATCACCGCGTCTACTTCGTCGCCCACGATGCCGAGGTCAATGGCCGCGAACCCGTCGTCGGCCACCAGGGCCAACAATCCGACGCGATTGGAGTCCCGCAGCTGCCCGGGACCGATCGCAATGGGACCGCTGACGAGCTCGTCTCCGGTTGACAGCACCCCGACCCTCGGCCGCGGATGGACCAGGGCGTCTTGGACGCCGATGCTCGCAAGCACGCCGAGGTGAGCTGGGCTGAGGATCGCGCCAGGGCCGAACACCCTGGATCCAGTTGCCACGTCTTCACCGGCGCCGCGCAGATTCTGGCCCGGCGCAATCGGGCGCTCGATGAGCACGGTCCCGCTCCTTCCGGGCCGGGTGAGTTCAATCATGCAGACGGCGTCGACCCCTTCGGGTATCGGCGCACCGGTCATGATCCGAATCGTCTCACCCACCCCGACCGCGCCGGCAGGGGCGTCTCCGGCCATCGTCGAACCCATCACCCGCAGTTCTACTGGGGCACCCGCGGTGTCTGCTGCTCGAAGCGCGTAGCCGTCCATCGCCGAGTTGGCGAACGGGGGCACGTCCTCGGTCGCCACCACCATCTCTGCGAGGACGCAGCCGAGTGCCTCCGCGAGTGGCAGTCGGATCGGAGCGAGTGGCCGGCTACGCGCCAACACCAATTCGCGCACTTCCTCGAGAGGCGTCAGCACGTCTTCTCCGGTTCGTTCACCAACTCAACCGGCATTGGCTTCGGCTAAGATCGAGTCCGAGTCGGACACATGCCCAAGCCCGTGGTCTGCACAGGCGGACCAGTCACTCCCGCCGGTCAATGTCTCGCGCCTACAGATCAGCGCCGTCGCCTTCAGCGAGTCATTGGCGAAACGGGCCGTCTCAAAAGCCGTCGTTCGGTGTGGGGCTGACACCACGGCAACGACCGACCCCTCCCCGAGCTTGACTCGCCCGCGCCGCTGATTAAACACGATACGGCCGATCACCGGCTGAGGCCTCCTGGCCCGACCACCGTTACCGTCAGGCGCGACGTGCTCCTCGTATGCTCCGAAGTACGATCTGTACGACACCGGGACGTCCCTCGCTGTCGTCCCGGACGGCGCCGCAAAACGAAGCGAGCGCCCCGTTCGACGACACCTGCGCCCAGGTGGGCGTTTCGATAGCCGGTAGCCGTACGGCAGTGACCGCAATCCAGCCGTCACCCAGAAAGGGGCGATCATTTGATCAGCGTACCGTGAAGGCTCATCCTCCGCCGGACTCGATCTCGAGGTCAAGTGCGGAAAGATCGCTTGGGACGTCGGCGTCGGCGAAGATCGCGGCCCCGACCACCCCCGACCAAAGGGACTCGTCGAGCATGACCGCGTCCGAGTGGCCCAACAGTGCCCGCATCGACCGTACACCCTTCTCGACGAGTACAGCGGCTGCGTCGAGGTCCCCCGCTGACCACCGGGCGCAAAGCGGCTGGGTCTGACCGTCTACGACGGGAACGACCGACGCATCGCCCGGCCAGCCGACCAGCAGATGGAGTACGGCGACGTCGAGCAGGGGCAGGTCACAGGCGAGAACCAGCGCGGGGCCCTGGTGGCCGATCCGCAGCAGCTCTGCCCGGCCGGCCGACACCGCCACCAAGGGGCCCGAACCCGGCGGCTCCTCGCGCACGGTTGGCAGGCCGCTGCGGCCACGTCCCACCTCGACGAGCGGGGAGGCGACCTCCCCGAGCAGGCGCCCGAGACGCACGGAGATCGGCTCTCCGTCGACTAGGAGGAGCGACTTGTCGAAGCCCATCCGGCGGCTCGAACCCCCGGTGAGGAGCAGTCCGGCGACGTCGGGACTCACCTGAAGCCGGGCCGGCCTGGCACCGTTTGCGGGGGGCCTATCCTCCGGAGGTTACAGTCACGCTCGTCCAATGGGTGCATCGATGAGCGCAGTTGCCCAGTCGCCCTTTCGGCACAGTAGCCGCCGCCTCGGTCAGTAACGACATGTCGTAGACCGAGAACGAGCTGCGTCAGTCCCCGCGCCATGGCCCGGCGCTGCAACGGCGTTCTTGGCGTGACCGAGCCCGTCCATGTGCGTAAGCCAAAGTCCACTCGGCGAGTGTAACGACCGAGACGCCGCCCGAGAGCGTTGTGGATAGCATTGGCAAGGATGACCCTCTCGGCACAGGGCTGGATCACCTCCTTCGCTCGTGAGCTCGGAATCCTCGAGCCGAGCCCCGAGGAGATAGAGACGCTCCTGGCGCTTGCCGGCGTGGCCGCCTATTCGTCGGAACGCACAGCTGCGCCGATTTCGTGTTGGATCGCCGCGTCTGCCGCGGTGGCACCCTCCCGCGCCCTCGACATCGCTGAAAGCCTGGCGGCGCGCCTAGAGACCGACCGGACATCAGACTCGTCATGACCGTCCCAACTGCGACGGTCATGGTTTATACACAGAAGAACGGAGCCCTGGTCGCTAGCCCGGACCACCTTGCTGTGGAGGAACCTCTCGAAATCCGGCTGGATTCCCCGGAGGGGCCATCGACGCTTTCGGTCACCATGCGAACCCCCGGTCATGACTTCGAGCTCGTGACCGGTTTCCTTCTCGCCGAGGGCGTCGTCGACCGGCGCGAAGACATCCGGCGAGTTGCCTACTGCATGGATCCCGAACTCGACGCCGAGCAGCGCTTCAACGTCGTCACGGCTGAACTGACCGTCCCTCCGGGACGGGCGAGCGTCGCCCGTCACGTCCTCACGTCGAGCTCGTGCGGGGTGTGCGGTTCGGCGTCGATCGAGGCCGTGCGCCTCGGCGGCCACCCCAGGCTCCCAGACGGTCCGAAAGTGTCCGCGGCAATGACCAGCCGGTTCCCCGGGCTCCTCCGGGCGGGCCAGCGCGCCTTCGAGTCGACCGGCGGGCTCCACGGGGTGGCCCTGATGAGCCCGGCTGGGGATGTGCTAGTACTGCGAGAGGACGTCGGGCGCCACAACGCAGTGGACAAGGTCCTCGGTTGGGCGCTCCTCGATGGCAGTGTAGCCCTGTCGGACAGCGTGCTCGTGGTGAGCGGCCGGATCTCCTTCGAGATCGTGCAAAAGGCCCTCCGGTCCGGAGTCCCGATGGTCGTTGCCGTCTCAGCGGCGACGAGCCTGGCAGCTCGCCTCGCCGGCGAGTTCGGGATGACGCTGGTCGGTTTCGTCAGGGACGACCGCTTCGTGGTCTACGCCGGTCGCGAGCGGATCATCTCCGAGGATTAGTGCCGCCACTGGCAGCAACCTGAGGTGTCGAACTCTGTGTCCGGCAGCGGCAAACGAGCGGTCAAGTGGCCGGTTCGAGGCGGATCACAGTGGACTTGGACACGGGGGTATTGCTGATCTCGGCCGTGGAGTCCAGCGGCACCAGGACATTCGCCTCCGGGAAGTACGCCGCAGCGCAGCCGCGCGGGGTCGGGTATCGCACTGTGCGGAAGCTCTTGGCGCGCCGCTCGCCGTCGGCGAACACGCTGACCACATCGACGAGGTCACCATCGTCAAGACCGTAGGCATGAAGGTCGTCGGCATTGACAAAGATGACGCGTCGACCACCCTTGATGCCGCGATAACGGTCGTCCAGGCCGTAGACGGTTGTGTTGAACTGATCGTGCGACCGAACGGTCTGCAATAGCAAGTGCCCCTCGGGCACCTCGACCACTGTCGGCGGGTTGACCGTGAAACGGGCCTTGCCGGTAGCCGTCTTGAAGGTGCGCGAATCGTGCGGTCCTCTCGGCAGCATGAAGCCGCCGGCTTGCGCTGCCCGCTCCTCGAAGGAGTGGAAGCCAGGTACCACGTGTTCGATGTGTTTGCGGATGACGGCATAGTCGTCCCCCATCGCCCGCCAGCCGATGTCCTCGCCGAACAGCGCGTGACCCAGCCCAGTGACGATGGCGATCTCGCTGCGCAGCTGCGGGGATCCGGGTTCGAGCCGTCCACGGGATCCGTGCACCATGCTCATGGTGTCCTCGACGGTGACGAATTGCTCACCGGTGACCTGGACGTCACGTTCGGTCCGCCCCAGGCAGGGAAGGATCAGCGCTTCCTTCCCGTGGCACAGGTGGGAGCGGTTCAGCTTGGTGGCGACGTGAACGGTCAGCGCGCAGTTCGACATTGCCGCTTCGCTGACCACGGTGTCGGGTGTGGCGGCGACGAAATTGCCGCCGAGAGCAAAAAAGACGTCAACTTTGCCGTCGCGCATGGCGCGGATCGAGTCCACCGTGTCCCAGCCTTGCTCGCGAGGCGGATCAAATCTGAACTCATCACGCAGACTGTCGAGGAACGCGTCAGGCATCTTCTCCCACACGCCCATCGTGCGGTCGCCTTGCACGTTGCTGTGCCCACGGATCGGCTCCGGCCCGGCACCGGGCCGACCAATGTTGCCCCGCAGCAGCAAGAAGTTCACGATCTCGCGAATGGTGGCGACGGCGTTGCGGTGCTGGGTGAGCCCCATGGCCCAGCAGACGATGATGCTGTCGGCCGCCACCACGTCCGACGCGCAGTCCTCGATCTGTTTGCGGGACAGCCCGCATTGTGTCTCCAGTGTCGCCCAGTCGAGTGCCCTCCAGCCCTCAGCGGCGGCCTCGAAGCCGTCGCAGTACCTCTCGATGAAATCGAGATCCAGCACTTGGCCCGGCCGAGCGTCCTCCCATTCGAGGAGCGTTCGGTTCAGCCCGGAGAACAACGCCAGATCACCATTGACCCGCACGGGTAGAAACCGATCGGCGAGTTTGGTTCCTGGGCCGGTCAGACCGCGTGGCGTCTGCGGATTACGGAATCGGCCGAAACCGGCCTCCGGCAGCGGGTTGATGGCGATGATGCGGGCGCCACGGTGCTTGGCCTCCTCCAGAGCTGTGAGCATACGGGGGTGGTTGGTGCCCGGGTTCTGTCCCACAATGAAGATCAACTCGGCGTGATCGGTGATGTCGGAGAGAGTGACCACGCCCTTGCCGACGCCGATCGTCTCCGAGAGCGCCGCGCCGCTCGATTCGTGGCACATGTTCGAGCAGTCGGGCAGGTTGTTGGTGCCGAGCCGGCGCGCCAGCAACTGGTAGACGAAGGCGGCCTCGTTGCTGGCTCGTCCACTGGTGTAGAACACAGCGCGATTCGAATCGTCCAACCCCTTGAGCCGGTCGGCCGTAAGTGCGATGGCGTCGTCCCAAGATATCGGTGCGTAGTGGGTGGCGCCGGGAGCGAGGTACATCGGCTCGGTGAGCCGGCCGTGGTGCTCGAGCCAGTGATCGTCCTGATCACGCAGGTCGGCGACCGAGTGCTCGGCGAAGAACCCCGCATCGACTCGCTTACGGGTCGCTTCCCACGCCACGGCCTTGGCCCCGTTCTCGCAGAATTCCGCCGACTTCCGGTGCTCGGGGTCAGGATCGGCCCACGCACAGCTCGGACAGTCGAACCCATCGACCTGGTTCATCTTCAGCAGTGTCTGCAGACTACGTTTCGGCCCCATCTCAACCAGCGCGTACCGCATAGATTCGGCGATGCCGGGGAGACCAACGCTCGACGTCTTCGGGTGGCCGACTTTTGGATGCTCCGGCTTCGACGGTTGATCAGGCATTCGTCACATCCAGTTCAGGTTCGCCAGTGAATCCTATTGAGAAGTCTACGGCCACGGCATAGGTCAGGTACATGAGCCAGGCGCCTGTCGCCAGGTGGAAGAGTCCGAGCTGAAGGGTCCAGAAACTACCCGACCCAACTTGACCAGCGGGAACGCGCGCGGCGAGGCTCGCCCTCCATGGCGCTCTCCTTCCTCTACCGGCTCTTCCGACGCGTCCTCGGAGCGCTCCGCGTCCTCCGGATCGACACGGTCGCCAAAGATGCCGAGATCCTCGTGCTCCGCCACCAACTGGCTGTGCTTCGCCGCCAGGTCGCCCGTCCACGCTTCACCTGGTCCGACCGTGCCGTTGTCGCCCTCCTCGCCGGTCTCGTGCCTCGCGAATGCTGGGGTTCGTTCCTGGTCACGCCGAAGACCATCCTCGGTTGGCACCGTGCGCTGGTCCGCAGGCGCTGGACCTACCCGCACCG
>PMLV01000014.1 GCA_003160635.1 Acidimicrobiaceae bacterium
GCCTGGGTGCTGGCTGCCTGCATCTTGGTGGCGGCTGGTTCGGGGGTAGTCGGGGCACTGATTTGAAACTGCGCCCGATGGCAACAGGCATGGCCGCCGAATACGGGCGCGCCCGTCCCCGTTTCGTGGTGCCCCTGATCGCCGCCAGCTTTCTTGCCGCGCTGATGACCTGGGTGTTGGCGTCCCCGGGTGAGGGTGGGTCGCGTCGTGCCGCTCCTCCCCAACATCGTGTCTCGCATGTGGTGAGGCCGCCCACAGTCCTCCTGCCAGCCCCCAAGGGGTCACCGACTCCACTCGAGGAGAGCGTGCCCGATGCACCTCCGAAGGGCATCACCTGGCAGATCGTCGACACCGTTGCCCTGCCCTTCTCGGACAGCGCCGGCCCGTCGCAGGTGACAGACGGGATCCCCTCGGGATTCGCCCACACCCCGACCGGCGCACTGGTTGCCCTNNGCGGAGTTCTTCCGTTTGGTGAAGGCGGGACGGCTCACCAATCCGGCGCATCCCGCCCCCGGCACGTATTTGCAACTGGCGGGGTTCGAGTTCGTCAGCTACACGAGCTCGAACGCAGTGATCCAACTGCTCACGGCCCGCCTGGACGGCACGTACCAAGTCAGCACGCTCAATGTCACGTGGGATGGATCCGATTGGCAGCTCGTGCTGCAAGCCAATGGCACTGACACTCCCAACCAACAGATCGTGGCCTCTCCGGTCGGGTTTGTGCTCTGGGGAGGTGTGTGATGTCCATCATCTCGACGGCCTGTTCCATCGCTGGTCCGATCTGCTCAGTGGTGGGCGACGCCACGGGGGCGGCGGCAGGAGCGGTAGGTGGCGGAATCTTGAACTCGATCGCCAGTGCGTTCTCAAGCGCGGAAGGAGAGATGCTGAAGTTGCTCCTCTCGGCCTGGGTCAATGTGCCCTCTCCGGATCTGTCGTCGTCGGGAACAGTTGGCTTCCTCCAGAACAGCCTCAGTTGGTACGTCGCCGCGGCGGCGGTTCTGGGTTTGTTGGTCGCGGCCGGTCGCTTGGCCGTCGAGCGCAAACCCGATGCGGCCAAGGATGCCGCGACCGGGATGCTCACCACGCTGTTGACCATCGGTGCCGGCGTGGCCACCATCTCGTTGCTCTCTGTGGCCGGCGACGCGTTCTCCACCTGGATCCTCGACCAGGCGGCCACGGGCAGCACACCGACAGAGGCACTAACCCAGCTCGGGAGTTTCGCCGGACTGTTGGCCACCGGAGGGGCGGGTCTCATCATCTTGTTGTCGGTCCTCGCCATCATTGGCATGGTCGTGCAACTGGCCATGGTCCTCATCCGCTCCGTGCTCTTGGTCGTCCTGGTCGGGGTGTGGCCGCTGGCGGCCGCGTCGTCGATGACCGAGATGGGTCGGCAGTGGTACAAGAAGATCACCGGTTGGATGATCGGCTTCTTGCTGTTCAAACCGGCGGCGGCCATCGTCTACGCCGCGGCAATCAAGATGACGCTGAGTTCGGACAGTGTGCTGGCGAGCATCGAGGGGATCATCTTGATCATCTTGGCCTCGCTCACGCTGCCGGCCCTCATGAAGTTCATCGTGCCCGCTGTCTCCTCTGTCGGCTCCATGGGAGCAGGCGAAGTCCTCGGCGCCGGGATCGCGGCTGCGACCGGAGCGGCGATGGTTATCGGTACTGCCGGCATCGGTGCCGCGGCAGCTGGTGCCGGCGCCATGGCGGGTGCAGCCGCTCCGGGAGCGGTCGGTGGAGCCGTCGGTGGATCTATGGGCGGGGCGCCCGGTGGAGAGCCGCCCGGTGGTGACCCGGGCGGTGGTGACCCGGGCGGTGGTGGCCCGAGTAATGGTGGTGCATCTGGTGGCGCACGGCCCGGGGACAGTTCCGCCCCGACTTCTGCGCCCTCCTCTGCCACGCCGGGCGGTTCGGGCATCTCGCGTGGTGTCGGTCTCTCCCATGCAGTTGGAGCCATCCGGGGTCGTGGTGGCGTGGACAAGGTCATCGAAGGAGAGACCGCGGCCGGGGCGGCACCGTCGTGACCACCACCACCGTGAACAGCGAGCCACGCACCTATGGCAACTGGCGCCGTCCGACGTCGCCCGGAATCGGGAGTCTCGGTCTTTTGGCCACCATGATCTTGCTGGGAGGGACGGTGGCAGCGGTGATCAGCGCCATGGTCTATTGGCCGTTGGCGCTCGGGATGGTCTTCTTGACGATCGTCACGCTGGTACCGATGGCGATCCACGACCGCTACGGCCGCAACGGCTTTCAGGTGCTACTCCCCCACCTGGCCAAGGCCCGCGCCACCCGCACGGGCACCGATCTCTATCGCTCGGGACCGCTCAGTCGGGTGCCCCAGGGACAGTGTCGTCTGCCCGGGCTCGCTGCCGGCATCGAGGCCCTTGACGCGCTCGACGCCTGGGGGCGACCCTTCGCCGTGCTCTCCCACCCTCACGTGGGACAGGTCACCGCGGTAATTGCCGCCGCTTCAGATGGCGCCGCGTTGGTCGACGCGACCGAAGTCGACAACCGGGTGGCGCACTGGGGAAGCTGGCTGGCCGACCTCGGTCACGAACCGGGCCTGGTGGCGGCCTCGGTGACCATCGAGGCCGCTCCCGACACTGGCACTCGCCTACGCCAAGAGGTTGAGCACAACCTCGACCAGAGTTCGCCCCGGCTGGCCCAAGACGTGCTGGCCTCGATCATCGACACCTATCCCAGGGGCTCGGCCGCCATGGCCTGCTACGTCACCCTGACCTGGTCAACCGCACCGCGAACGGGAACGGGGAAGCGGCGCAGTTTGGCCGAGATGGCGCTGCATATAGGACAGCGGCTTCCCGGATTTACCCGCACGCTCGGGGCAACGGGAGCGGGGGCGGCACGCCCCATGAACAGTGGCGAGCTTGCCGCGTGCTGTCGCATCTCCTATGACCCCGCCTCCTACGGCGCCATCGAGGTCGGCGCCCCGGCGTCGCGCGCTATTGGGTGGAGCGATGCCGGACCGGTAGCGGCAGAGGAGAGCTGGGACCACTACCGCCACGACTCGGGTATTTCTTCCAGCTGGTTCATGGCCAAGGCTCCGGCCGGTCACGTGTTCTCCAACACCTTGGCCCAACTGCTCGCTCCACACCCCGACATCGCCCGCAAGCGGGTGACGCTCGTCTATCGACCCCACGATCCCGCCTCTGCCGCCAAGACCGTGGAGCGTGACCGCCTGGACGCTCAGTTCGCAGCGGCGGGCAAGAAGTTCGGACGGGCCCGCGACGCGATATCCAAGACCGCGGCCGACAAGAGTGCACAAGAAGAAGCCCAAGGGGCGGGACTGGTTCGTTTCGGGCTGATCGCCACCGCTACCGTCTTGGCCACTTCCGATCTCGAGCTGGCCGGCGTGGCCATGGAGAACATGGGAAACGCGTCGCGCATCACCTTGCGCCCGGCTTATGGATGCCAGGCCTCGGCCTTCCTCGCCACGCTCCCTCTCGGTATCGTGCTCCCCAGCCATCTCCGCGTCCCCCGTGCGATCAGGGAGATGCTGTGAGGGGAACTGCTTTCCTTGTCATTGCGGCCGTTCTCTTTGCGAGCGCCTCCGTTCTGTGGGCCGGCACCTACAAGGCGGCCCAAGAGATGGGCGACCTGCTCAGCGTTCCTGTGACCATCGCGGCGTCGGCTGTTTCGATCGCCGCCCGTTCGGTGAGCCCCCCGGCCTACCTCGTTCCTCCGTATATCTCCGAGTGCTCCGACCCTGCAGTCCCCGTCTGTCCCCTACCGCTGGTCCGAAGCGAGTTTTCGTGACGCGAACGACCGATTCGCCGACGCACAGAGGGCCCCTCAATGTTGATGCGGCTCTCCCCCGGGTCCCGAGCCGGGGCCTGCCGGGGCGNNTTCATCGCCGGTTCAGGCACCCCGATGGTCGGCGTACCGATCGGCCGTGATCTGCGCTCGCACGCCACGGTCTGTTGTGACCCCATCAGTTGGTTCGCCCGGGCCGGACTGATCGCCAACCCGTCGATGTTCGTGCTCGGCAAGCCCGGACTGGGCAAGTCGAG
>PMLV01000119.1:0-973 GCA_003160635.1 Acidimicrobiaceae bacterium
ATTACCGGCACGGCGGCGGCCTCGGAGACCTCGTTGACGGTGAGAGCTGCGGACTCGAGCTCTTTGGTCCCGAGGCGGTGCCCGGCCACGTTGATCACGTCGTCGATCCGGCCGAGGATCCGGTAATAGCCGTCGGCGGCCTGTACCGCTCCGTCACCGGCCAGGTAGGGCCAGTCTCGCCAGTCCTTGCTGTTCTTGTCGGCGCAGTACTTCTCGTAATAGGTCTGCACGAACCTGTCGGGCTGGCCCCAGATGGTCTGGAAGATCCCGGGCCAGGGGTTGCGGATGCAGATGTTGCCAGCCTTGCCGCTTCCGGCCGGCACTTCGTGTCGGTCCTCGTCGTATATCACCGGGTAGATCCCCAGGACCGCCGGTCCGCAACTACCGGGTTTCATCGGGTGCACAGCGGGCAGCGTGCTTCCCAGGAAGCCACCGTTCTCGGTCTGCCACCAGGTGTCGGTGATCGCGGNNTGAAGTGGTAGTCGTACTTCGCCGGTTCGTCCGGCCCGAGCTTGCGCAACATGCGAATGGTCGTGGGTGCGGTGTGGAAGATGTTCACCCCGAGCCGCTCGGCGATCCGCCACGGACGACCAGGATCGGGATAGGTGGGCACCCCTTCGTACATGACGCTGGTCGCTCCGAGCGACAGCGGCCCGTAAACGATGTAGGAGTGCCCGGTGATCCACCCGATATCCGCCGCGCACCAGTAGGTGTCCTCGGGGTGGATGTCCTGGTAGTACTTCGAGGTTCCCGTGACGTACGCCAGGTATCCACCCGTCGAATGCTGGCACCCCTTCGGCCGCCCCGTGGTCCCGCTCGTGTACATCAGGAACAGCGGCGCCTCGGCCGGCATGGAGACGGGGTCGACCACCTTGTCGCGATATTCGCCGAGGATCTCGTCGACGAAGAAGTCCCGCCCCTCGACCATGGGGCTCTTCGAGGCGTACTGGCCAGGGTGGCGCCGCCAGACCAG
>PMLV01000119.1:1038-4761 GCA_003160635.1 Acidimicrobiaceae bacterium
TGCGAACTCGTTGACCCGCCTGTAGAGCTCCTGATAGGTGATCGCCTGGGTGTCCTCAGCCTCAGGCTCAGGAACCCAGATGATCGCCGCCTTGTTACGCGACCCCGCCAGGTGGCGGTCGACACAGTTGTAGCTGGCGTTCAAGCGACCACCCACGAACCACTTCCAAAACGGCGGGTTAGTAGTGTCGAGCGTCGTGTGCCAGTAGGCATCCCAGCTGAGCAGATCGCCGTACTCCTTAAAGCACTCAGGGAACCGGTCTTCGGCGAACCGTTCGAAGATGCCAGGATCGGACGCGTTCGCCTGACCGATGAACTTGGCAGAAGGGAAGTAGTAGCCCTCCTCGCGCCAGTGGACGGCAATCTGTGCCTCCGAGACCTGCTCCGACTCGGCTTCGCTCACCTCGGTGGGACTCTGTTCTGCCATCTCCCCTCCCTTCCTAGACGAATCCAGATACGGCCAGACTACGCCGATGAGGCGGGCTCAGCATGTGGGTGTCGGTAGTGTCGTCCGGGCTACGACCAACTGCGGGCTCCTTCCTCTGGGGTCTCCCCAAAATGAAGTGTCCACGAGAACTAGGGGTCAACTCCAGGCTGCCCCCTTATGCCGTTTCCGGCCCGGCTTGCGGGTCGCCCCAAATGTGCCTGGAGCATGCAACTATCGCGAGCACCGAGGCCGCGTGACCAACTTGTGGTGACCAGTCAACGATCCTCGACCGCACCCGACTGACTGCCCGCCCCCAGCTTCACGTGCTCGGCCGCATAGCCGGCACGACCAGCTGGGCGCCTCTGAGCAGCGACCGGGAAGCTAGTCAAGTTCCCGGCGTGCTGGCGGTGCTGTTCGCTACTCCGCTCTGGTACGCCAACGCGGTCCACTTCCACGCGCAGCTGAAGAGCTCGCTCGCGCGCACGATTGGACCTCCTCGGTTGGTCGTTCTCGACACGATCGGGATGAGTGACCTCGACTACACCGGCGTCCAGGTGCTCCGCGAGGTGCTCGATGAATTCGACCGCGACCACATCGCGTTCGGAATCGCCCGGTCGGGCAAATCACCTGCACGAATGCATGAGTCGAAGCGGTCTGCTGTCCAAAATTGGCGAAGACCGGTTCTTTCGGTCAGTCGACGAGGCCGTCATTGTTCTCGGCTCGAAAAATCCGGGCTCCTGACATGACTACTCTTTGTTGTTGTTGAAGATTCGTGATTTCCGCGTGCTCCTCGGCCGTCTAGCGATGTAGGAGCCAACGTCACTGCAGCGGAGGACCTCGGGCCCTACGAACGGCTAGTCGGCTCGCTAGACTGGTTAGATGACCTCTGATTCGAAGGCTCGGGGTTCAACCAAGGCTGACCTTCAAGCCCCCAGCCCCGATCAGTCGGCTTCCAGCGCGCAGCCCATTGGACCTCTTGCCGGTGATCTAGCACGCAGGGTCGCCTATCGCCGAACCGAGCTCGGGATGAGTTTCGAAGAGTTGGCCAAGCGTGTCGGAGTTGATCCCGGGTACCTCAGGTACTTCGAGCGAAGCTCGGACGCGACGTTGAGCGGTGGCGCATTGCTGCTTCTGGCCCTCGCCCTCGATACGACCCCAATAGCGCTCCACGGTGGGGAGGTGGATCGGCCCCCCGGGCACGGGCGGGCGGGACGTCACCCCGTGCTGGAGACACTTACTCCGGCGCAGTGCGAGGCGCATCTTGCGGCCGGAGGGGTAGGACGTATCGTCTACTCGAGCGGACGGGGACCGGTGGCCTTGCCGGTGAATTACGAGTTCACCGATGGTGAGGTCGTGTTCAGCACCGACGTTTCCAAGGCTTCAACGCTCGAGCTGGAGGATGTAGTCAGCTTCGAGATCGACCGCGTTGACGAAGCCATGAGCGAGGGATGGAGCGTACTGGTGACCGGTAGAGCACGCCGAATCGACGATCCCGACGAAGTGCTAAAGCTCTCATCACTCGACCTCGAAGCTTGGGCGGGCGGCGCTCGTCACGCGCTGATCGCGATCAAGCCACATGAACTCACGGGGCGCGTCATTTGGCTGAAGTCTTCAGGAGCAGCTACGCAAGGAGTCCTTATCTCCTTGGATTGAGGCTTCGACCCGCAGGCGACGGGTCGATTGGTTGTGACCCATCGGTGCCCGGGCCGAAAGTCTGACCTGTGAGGGCAATGCCCTCCGCGTCTCCCGGCGTTCACCCCGGAGGGCGGCTGGCGTCGTTTTTGCCACTTCACCGTTCAAACAGTGGAACGAATCGGACCTATTTTTCGAGTACTGCGACAAACGATTCACTCGGTAGATCCCCACAAATCGTCCGCATGTGCCAACCCGTGCCGCGCACAAGTTGACGCATTTCTTGGCGGGAGACAAACAGCCAATCTGACCACGGACCGACCCGATTGCGATACTGAGTACGCAATCGAATTTGGCCCGGCATAAGGCCGTTCGCCTTGTTTCTCTGATAGTAGTGCCGGTCGATCGCAGGAGCACCTCCGCAATATGGCGTAGTGCTCTCCGCCAGGATTCGTGCCTTAGGGTGGGTCTGTTGTGCCCAACTGGCTAGGACTTTCGAAACTCGCTCCGGTGTACCAAACATGCCGAAGTTGTTTCCAAAGAGGATGATGGTGTCGAATAGTCCGATCTCACGTGAAATGTGGCGTGCCGACATACACCATGCTTCTTTGACTCCACGTAACCGTGCCGACCGAACTGCGCGTCTTGAAGCGTCCAATGCAACAACGTGCTGCCCGCGCTCTTGCAGGTGAAGCGATACCCTTCCAGCTCCACAACCGATATCGACTACTCGACCTCGTGCATACCGCAAGGAAGTCCGTTCGGACGAAGGCCAATTTCTGTGTGTTGCCAAGTAGAACTCGTGACCAGCGCCGGGAACCACCAATCCATCAGCACGCTGGATGTATTCGGGTTCAGTACCGCCGCGAGTCCAATCCAATAGTGCCTGTCCAAATAAGTCGGGATCCCTCCGCATCTCAGCGATTCTTGTCCACACAGGGCGAACCAGGACAACCATTCCCTCCCAGCAAGGCCGGCTACATCTTTAGTGACGGGTATGGCGCCCAGCCAAGGCGTCCGTTACACCCAGGAGATGATTGGGCGGATCGGGCCGAGCCCCGCAATGGGTCGTTCGGCCCATTGACCGAGTCAAAGACTGGGTCCCAAACTGATGGGAGCCAGTGGCTTTCCCGCTACGGCGGGAGGTCATCGTGCGCAGAGCTATGTCGGGCTTGGTCCTGGTGGCGATCTTCACCCTCGGTGTGACGAGTATTCTGACGTCGCCAGTTGGTGCGGCATTAGCGAGGGATGAATACGGGCGCGGTTCGAAAAGTGGTACGAATGGGCTGACCCAGCGCTTCCGAGGAGGTGGGGGTCGTGACATACCTCTGGACCGATACCTGGGGCGACCGCACCGGCTGTTGGGCCGACGTGTACGACGTCGGCTTCGACGTCTACCGCACGTGCGAAGCCACTCCGGACCCGGCATCCCATCTCGGCCTGTGCGCCAAACATGAGGCGCAGTTGCGAGTTTGGAGTCCACCTAACGTAGGCACCGCCGTCGTAGCCTGAAATGGTGCCGATCTTGCGCCGGACGCAACTGCGGCAGTTGAGAGGCGGCCCGAGGCGTCGGGGCGAATGACTCAACACTCGGATAGCAAGTCGAAATGAGGTGAAGGACACCAATAATCCGATCCGATCCTTGAACTGGAAGTTCGCGGCGGA
>PMLV01000201.1 GCA_003160635.1 Acidimicrobiaceae bacterium
GATGTGGTCGTCATCGGTGCTCCTTCGTCCGACCAGTTGTATGCAGTACAGTACCGCAACGTGCCCCGAGGCATCCCGAGAGATTCATAGAGACGGGATCTCGGATTCTGCCCACCTGAACAGCTTCGAACCTACGGAGTGGAATGGCGCCACCGGAACAGATGAATGAAGGAGCGGAACTGGTCTGCACGCTCGCGTCGACGCCGCTCGCCGAGGGATTTGTGTTTGGCGACGGAGTGCGGTGGCATGAGAACCGAGTCTGGTTCTCTGATCTCCACGGGAATCGCATCATGACGGCTGACGTGGCAGGAAACCTGGCGGTTATCGCCGAGACGGACCACCCGTCGGGACTCGGGTGGCTGCCGGACGGAACATTGGTCTTCGGGACGTTCGGTGCGCCCTACCTCAAGCGGCTGGAAACCACAGGTGACGTCTCAGTGATCCACGACTTCGGGCCGGACGCTTCTTCACTCAACGACCTCGTCGTGGGTCCCGGGGGCCGGATCTATCTCGACCTCTACGACGACGGATACGGCGAAGCGCGACGAGGTCACGTAGTGCTGGTTACGCCGGGCGGGGCCCAGCAAGTGACCGAAGACCTGATGACGCCCAACGGAATCGGCATCACGCCCGACCAGACCACCTTGATCGTGAGCGAGACGTACGCATGTCGCTTGCTCGCCTATCCCATAATGGCCGACGGGACCCTGGGTGACCGTCGTATCTTCGCTGACCTAGCCACGCCGCTCCGTCCGGACGGCTTGTGTATCGACGAGGAGGGTGCCGTGTGGGTCGGGACGGTCGACGCTAGTGAGTTCCTGCGTGTCCTCGATGGCGGCGTCGTAACGCATCGCATACCGACGCCTGGACGCTGGGCGGTCGCACCTGCCCTCGGAGGGAACGACCGGCGGACCCTCTACCTCTTGACTGCGGAGACGACTTATCCCGACCTTGCCCGAGGCCAGTCGAAGGGGTACATCGAACAAACCCGTGTCGAGATTCCTGGGGCCGGCTGGCCGTAGGGAGACAAGTGGTCGTGGAAGCGACGGGCCGTCCAGATGGAGATAATCCACAGTTAGACGTTCATTGCCATCACAAAATAAGCGCTATCCCACCTAAAAACCTGGTCACTTTGGGGAGAACCATATGAGCTTCAAATAATTCACACCAACGGCGCGTGCTGTCCTCTTCAGAGCATAGATCGCACTCACTGCGGCGCCGAAACAGGATGTCATAATCTATTGCATCGGGACAAAGGAGAACTTTTGCCAACGTCTGTCGGCACCGCCATCAAGGTCCCCCATGTCGTGCGAGGACGCGTGCTCTGGGGGGAAGATGACCAATACCTCTCTCGGGATCTCGGCGTTCCCCTCGTCACGCCAAGGTTGCACCTGAACGATCTGTTCCCTCCCCGGAGCGAGCCGGGTCCAGCTTTCGACGTCCCCGTGTCGGACATCGTCGACTTCGTCGCGGAGACGGCAGCGCAGCTCGACCTTAAGACGAATGAGCACCTGCAGGAGTCGCTGGAGATGACGGTCCAGCTGAGTCAGCTGCCGCGCAGGGTGATCGTGAACACCTATTCCGGACTGAGTCCGTATCTGACGCGTGACGCGCTGCTCTACCGACTGCGAGGAACGTTCGGGAATATCGATGTACTCGACGGATGGGTTGAACACACGGACCCGCTCGGGAACACCGGCAAGATCCGTGCGTTCCCACCCCGGCTTGTGCACATGCTGGCCGGGAATTCTCCTGGTGCGGCTCTCATGTCGATCGCCGACGGTGCGATGGTTAAGGCAGTCAACGTGTACAAGCTGCCCTCTGCCGATCCGTTCAGCACTATCGCCGTGCTGAGGACGATGGCGGACATCGCACCCGATCATCCGGTTCTCCGCTCGATTTCTGCCGTGTATTGGCGAGGGGGCGACGCTTCGGTCGAGGGTGTGCTCTACCGGTCGCAATATTTTGACAAGCTTGTCGCCTGGGGCGGCGGTGAGGCTATTTCGAACGCAGCGAAGTATGTCGGGCCGGGATTCCAGCTCATATCCTTCGACCCGAAGGTCTCCATGGCGGTTATCGGGCTGGAAGCGTTCGCCAGCGATGCGACGCTCGAGGAGGTGGCTGACCTGACGGCTCAGGACGTGACCATCTTCAATCAGGACGCGTGCGTCGCACCGCGACAAATCTTCGTCGAGGCGGAGATCGTCGACGTTGATCGGTTCTGCAGCCTGCTGTTCGAGCGCCTGGGCGTTGACCGCCCGTTGGCTTCCGCCATTGGCCCTAAGCCACCGAGCGACATCCGTGACGCCGTCGATGGGCTGCGGTGGCTCGAACCCGAATACCGAGTGTGGGGAGAATGCGATGGTCGCGGCTTAGTGGTTCGATCACCTCAGCCCGTCGACTTCCACCCCTCCAACAAGACGGTCAACGTCGTGCCCGTCAGGGCGATGCTCGACGCCGCCGCCTTCGCCACCGTTGCCACACAGACGGTCGGCGTCTTCCCTTCACACCGGAAGGAGGAACTGCGCGACCGGCTCGCTTGTGCGGGGGTACAACGGGTGGTGCGAATCGGGAGCGTGCTCAAGGGATCGTCCGGCGGGGTACACGACGGGATGTACCCATTGCACCGCATGGTCAACTGGGTGGTCGACGACGACGCATGACCGGGCACACGTTGAACCAGAGCTGGTGCGTCCGCGCCGGGAACGCTCACCAATACCGCAAGTGGGAGGGACGATGGAAACAGTCGTTGCGCGACCGATTGTTATCGAAGCACTTGATCGTCGCTTTCAAGAGGCCCTGATCCGGGTTCCGGTCCTTCGTCGGCGTGCCGAAGCGGAAGGGATCACAAGGGTTCGATCCCTCGAAGATGTTGTCCCCCTGCTCTTCCCGCATACCGTCTACAAGAGTTACCCCGCGTCATTGCTGACCGAGGGACGCTGGGTGCAGATGAACCGTTGGCTCGACTCGACATCGGCAGACCGTATCGACGTCGAGGTCTCCGGAGTCAGCGATGTCGACGGCTGGATTGAGCGATTGGGAGCTGCGGGACACTTCATCACGTCGTCGAGCGGGACGACCGGCAAGTCGTCGTTCCTCCACAAGTCGCAGGCTGATCTCGACGCAGCGACTAAGAACATGCTGGATCATCTGCGCACGACTGGTGTGGCGGGCGACAACAGCTGGCACATGATCAGCCTGGGAGCGGACAACCAGAGTGCCAGTCGGCGGCCTATGCAGGAAGAGTTCGAGCGCGATTTCGCACGATCCGACAACATCGCGCCGTTCCCATCCCCGCCGCAGGCGGAAGGACATTATGCATTCATGACCCGCATGACCGGTTTCCGGCGGGCCATGGCCGAAGGGACCGTGACACCGGAAGAACTGCAGGCGCATGAGGCCGAGGCGATGCGCCGCGACCAAGAGACGAAGAGTCGTCTGTCCTACTACGCGGCGCAGGTCCTGGAGCGACCAGGCGACAGCTTCCTGATCGGGACCATGATGGCGCTGGCGTGGCGTTTCGTGGAGGAACTCCGCGAACTCGGTGCCAAGCCGGGCGACCTGACCGGGGATAATGCCATCTTCATGGCGGGTGGCACCAAGGGCGTCGTCCTTCCGCCCGATCACGTCCCGCAGATCCTCTCCATGCTGCACATCGACCCGACCAGATTTGTTCAGTTCTATTCGATGCAGGAGATCAACCTGGGCATGCCCCGGTGTATCGAGGATCGCTACCACGTCCCCGATCAACTACTCCTCTTAGTGCTCGATGAACCCGGAGAGAAGCTGGAGTCGATATCGGATTGCCAGACAGAAGGTAGAGCCGCGTTCTTTGACGTCTCTGTGGACGGACGGTGGGGTGGGATTATTTCGGGCGATCGCATCCGAGCGGAATATGGGATGTGTCCCTGCGGCCGTCCTGGCCCGACCGTGTTTAGTGACATCGTCCGTTACTCGGGACTCTCCAACGACGACAAGATCACCTGCGCCGGCACGATGGATGCATACGTCCGGGGACTGGTGGAGGACTGAGGCGTCGGCGATGGGAGGTCCGGTGGTTGGCGGTATGCAAGAGCGAGCGAGCAAGCGGGTGAAGCGTACGTACAGAATGGGGTTCTAGCGATGAGCCAAGGGTCTGATTGAAAGATGACACGATGACCTCACACACGGCCGCATTTGGAGCCGACTCGACGACGGAGGACGTCCTGTGCGGGATCGATCTCAGTTCAATTACTGCTCTCGTGACAGGCGCCTCCGCTGGTTTGGGGGTTGAGACCGCCCGTGCTCTGGCAGCGCATGGTGCCACCGTGATCGCAGCATCCCGCGACGTCGCGAAAGCCGAGAAGGAGCTCGCCGAGGTCCGGATTGCGACGGGGAGTCGGGTCACCGTCGAAGAGGTTGATCTCGCTAGTCTGGCGTCCGTCCGTTCGTTCACCGATCGGATACGGGAGACGTACGACAGGTTGAACTTGATCATCGCCAACGCGGGGGTCATGGCGTGTCCCGAAGGGCGCACGGTCGATGGGTTCGAGATCCAGTTTGGGACGAACCACCTGGGACACTTCCTTCTCGTGAATCGGTTGATCCCTCTGCTCGTAGCGGGAGCTCCGAGTCGCGTGGTGTGCCTGTCGTCCGCCGGCCATCGCCGGGCCGACATCGACCTCGGCGACCCGAACCTCGATGCCACTCCGTACAGTGCGTTCGACGCGTACGGTCGATCGAAAACGGCAAATATCTTGTTTGCCGTGGCGTTAGACCGTAGGATGCGCGACCAGGGCGTGCGCGCCTGCGCAGTGCATCCGGGGACGATCGGTACGACCCAGCTAATGCGGCATCTCGATCAAGAGCACATTTCGCTCCTGAACGAGCACAGTCCGAACATGAAGTCGGTCGGTGCCGGTGCGGCCACGACCGTCTGGGCAGCGGTCATAGCGGAGGGCGAAGCGGTCGGCGGTCATTATGCGGAGGACTGCGCGGTAGCGCCGGTGTCAGACGAGGAGGTAACGGCTACCGGCGGGCGAGCGGGGGTGCGCTCGTACGCCGTGGATCCCGACCGTGCCGAAGCTCTTTGGGCAGTCTCAGAACATATGGTCGGCGAACAGTTCACGGCGCATGACAGCACTTCTGCGCAGGAGGGGAGTTCAAGGACCCACAGCCCGCCCCGTCTGGTGTAACCCTGGGACGAGATCCGCCTCATTGGGTCGGTTGCCAAACCCACGATCGCTGCCGTTCAGGGGGGATGCATCGGTGGAGGACAGCGGCGACATCAAGACCCTGCACGCCGATACCGTCGCCTTCGCGCACGAAGTAGGCGAACAGGATCCGGTCGTCCTTCGACAAGCAAAGCGCGCATCACGCATCACGCATCGCGCATCACGCATCACCATGGACATCACTATGTGCTGCCGCGCATGGAGGAACTCCTCGACGAGTTCCTCAAGATGCAACATTCGGGGATCTGACTGATCGGACGGGAGGCTGGGCCGAACGTCGCGTTCGACAGTCAGGTATTGCGTCGTGGTAGATGCGTGCCTACACCTAAACGCTAGGGAGACCCAATTGCAGGTGCGACTGGTGAAAACGTGTTGGTCCGTATTGATCGCATGGACGCCGTCCCTCGCACTCACAAAGCGGACCGGACGTGGCGGGTAGAATCGAGGTCATGCAACTGATAATTGCCGCGGTAGCCGAGACAGCGCATTCTGAGGAGCGGGCTGCGGGCCGAGGCACCTGAACGTGGCGTTTACCAGGGTGTGTGGGCTTCAAGAATTGGCAGAAGGGCAGATGGAGTCTTACTTCGTAGACGACATCGAAGTGCTCGTGGTGTGCAGCGCCGTTGGGCTCCATGCCTTCGACGGGACGTGTCCACATGAGGATTTTCCGCTGGTGGACGGTGTGTTCGACGGTTCCACGATCGTCTGCAGCGGGCATGGGTGGATTTTCAACGCCATGACCGGGCAAGGGGTGAATCCTCCGGGGTGCCGCCTCACCGAGTACCCCATCAAGGCGGAGAACGACGGGATCTATGTGGACGTTGACGCCGTTGTGCCGCCGCTGGCACAATCGCGCTGACGCTTTCGCTGGCTGATCGCGCGTGAGGCGGCACTTTTGGGGAGGGACTTATGACGGCGGATTTGGTGGGTACGGGAGAACCTGACGACAACGAGGCTGGACGACCCCCTCGTTGTGGTCATCTGATTGCCATGTATTGCCATCGCTCGAGACGCTCCGCTCGTACTGCCCGAAGGGGTACCGCCGCATGAGCGTGACCACGTCGCAAAGCGGAGCAAGTAGCACGGAGGATTCTGCTCCGATGGTGATCGTGTCCTGCGACACGCACATCGGACCCCGTCTGGCGGAGGATCTCCGTCCGTATTGCCCCCGGGGCCTGCTCGAGCCGTTCGACGACTACGTGGATGGCTTGAACAGGAAGCGGGCGGAAGCGGCTGCCAACAAGGAGAAAGTCTCCTTCGGTGGGAACAGCGTGGGTCCCGATTGGGGAGTGCGTTTCGCCAACCTCGAGACGCCGGGCCACTACGACATGCATGCTCGACTCCGTGATCTGGACAGCGACGGGGTAGCAGCCGAGGTCATGTTCCACGACAGTCAAAACGGCGAGCCCATTCCATTCCAACAAGGCACCCTGCTTATGCGCGGGACTGGAGTGGACCAGGATTTCAGATTGCTTCGCGCTGGCCAGCGGATCTACAACGAATGGCTCGCTGACGTCTGTTCGATTGAGCCTGAGCGCCACGTCGGGTTGATGCATCTCCCGATGTGGGACATAGAGGCTGCACTCGAGGAGCTCCAGTGGGCCCGCTCGGTTGGCTTGAAGGGACTGAATTTCCTCTATCCAAGAGCCTACATCCAGCCCTACAACGATCCGGCATGGGATACGTTCTTCTCCGCTTGTGAGGATCTCGGCGTCACACTGTGTAACCACGGTGGGGCAGGTGCGAGCGGGGGGACGTACCCGGGAGCGATGTCAATCGCGAAGTACGAGTTGTCGATGATGACGAGGATCTGTCCCATGGACCAGCTCGTCTTCGGCGGCGTCTTCGAGCGCCATCCCCAGCTACGTTTAGTCAATACGGAGTCGCCTGGGTTGTGGTGGGAATTCGTGTTGAAGGAGATGGACAGTATCTACCTCACCGACACGCAAAGCTATGGGCCGCGGGAGAAAGAACGGGTGCCCCGCCTTCCCAGCGAATACGCGGGGAAGCAGGTTTGGATTGGAGCGAGCTTCCAGGCCCGCTTTGAGGCCGAGGATGCGATCGCCAAAGGCTACGAGGACCGTGTGATCTGGGGATCTGACTATCCGCACTTCGAAGGCACGTACCAGTACGATGCAACCGGTCCGAACGGCGAGCCGATGACATGGGCTTCCCTCCGGTTCACCTACGCCGGGCTCCCGGCCGATCGGGTGCGCGCCATGATCGGCGGCAATGCGATGAATGCCTATGACCTCGACTACGGCGCGCTTGAGCGTGTCGCCGCCCGCATTAACGCACCGACCTATGAAGACCTCAACAATGCAACGGTCGAGAGCCGTCCGAAGGACAGTGGACACCTGGCCTTCAGGACCTTCGGGTTCTGGAATTAGCTCGTCGTCGCCCACCGGGCGCTCCTGTCTGCACAACGAACGACCAGTAGGAAGCTCGATCCCGTGGATTGCGACTTCGGCTGAGACAGCGCAACTCCACGGTGTTCGCGCTGCCCAGGCTGGAATCCTGAAGCGATACTGCTTTCTCGTCAATCAACAGTTCTTTGAGATTTGCATGCGGCTGCGGTACGTGTGGGGTCTGTCTGCTGAGGACGATTGCCTAGTGTCTGTGCAGGGTAAGTTTGGACATGATGATCGACCCGCGAGGCGACCGGTCGTGACAATCGAACGCGAGGGGGTCGAGCAGAGTGGTTGATCGAGTCGCGATAGTCGGCGTTGGCTATTCCGCTCTCGGACGAGACACCGGTCTTAGCTATAAGGAGCTTGCGGTGCAGTCTGCGCTCGCAGCAATGCGTGACGGGGGCATGGGTCCGAGTGACATCGATGGCATGAGCCTCCGGGCTTTTGGTCAACCCGAGCCTTGGGGCGAAACAGCAGAGTCAGCGGCGAACGATCGCATGGCAGCGCAGATGCTCGGTATCACACCGCTCAACTGGTATTCGGGAGCGCCATCAACATTCGCGGACCTCTTCGTGTCGGCGATCGCCGCCGTGCGAGCTGGGTTGTGCCATACGTGCCTGGTCGTTCACCCGTGTCGCACCTACGCGCGGAGGCAAAGCAATGGCAATCAGCCCCAGGGCATGGGCATCACTGGCGACCATCAGTTCGCCATGCCTTTCGGCGCCACGGGTCCCGGAATGGTCGCGGGGATCACGATGCAGCGTCACATGGCGGTGTACGGCACGACAGAAGAGCAGTTCGGGCTGCAACAAGTCGCACAACGCCGCCACGCTCGACTCAATGAGCGCGCATTGCTGCGCGAGCCGCTCTCTCTCGATGGTTATCTCAGTTCCCGATGGGTGAGCAGGCCAGTACGGCTGCTCGATTGCGACTATCCGTGCGACGCCAGCGGCGCTGTCATTGTCACGACGGAGGATAGGGCGAGAGACCGGAGAAAGAAGCCGGTGTTCGTCGAGGCGTTGGCGTTGGCGGCGATCGATACCACTTCGTGGGAATATCTCGAGAACATCCTCGAGGGCGCCTTGGTTCCGTGCGCAAAAGCCCTTTGGTCTCGAACGGATCTGCGTCCCTCAGACGTAGACTGCGCGCAGTTGTATGACGGATTCTCCGTATTCACGCTTTGCTGGTTGGAAGCCCTGGGATTTTGCGGCTTCGGTGAAGCCGGACCCTTCATTGCGGATGGACACACCACATTGGGCGGCTTGCTCCCGATGAATACTGATGGCGGCGTCTGCAACGTCGGGCGTCACCATGGATCCAGCCACTGCATCGAGGCGGTCCAACAGTTGCGAGGCGAGTGTGGTGAACGCCAGGTGCCCAGTGCCGAGGTGGCCGTTTTCACCGTCGCCCATGGCTCGTACGGCCATGCTGCGCTTCTGACGGCCAGCTGAGCATGAGCAATCGTTCAGAACCAACGGCATCTCCTCCTTTCCCGGTACCCGATCCGTTAACCCGGTTCTTCTGGGAAGGCGCGAATCAGGGAAAACTCATGGTGCTCCAGTGTCGTACGTGCTCCAAATACATTCACCCGCCGCGCCCAGTCTGCCGGTTCTGCCTGTCATTGGACCTCGCTCCTTCCGAGGTTTCGGGTCGAGCATCGCTTTACACCTGGACGGTGTCAGAGCATGCGTTCCACCCGTTCTTCGCCGACAAGCTGCCTTACGTCTACGCGACCGTCGAGCTTGTCGAGCAACCTGGCCTGCGCCTGATCACGAACATCATCGAGTGTCCTTTGAGCGACCTCCGGATAGAGATGCCCCTCGAAGTAAGCTTCCGTGAGCTGGCTCCTGAATTCACAGTTCCGATGTTCAGGCCAATGCCGTAGACGTGTGCGGACCAGTCGTTGCACGAAGGGAGTCCCCTAGCCTTGTTGACGTCGGTCGACACTCATGCTGGTCGATGCCTCGACACAGAAAGGACATCAGTGTCAGTTCGAATGGAAGGGAAGAAGACGCTCGTCGTGGGTGGGGGGCAGCCGGCCAGCCTGCATGTGGGTATCGGACGTGCCATCTCCGAGACCTTTGCTCGCGAGGGTGCAGAGGTCTGCGTCGTCGACCGCGTGCTTGAACGAGCCGGCGAAACGGCCCAGGAGATTACCGCTGCTGGAGGCCGAGCCCACGCGATCGCCGCGGATGTCGGTGATCCGGAGAGTTGTGCGCGGCTCGTAAACGAGGCCCATGCCCTCATGGGCCGGATCGACGCAATGGTAAACAACGTCGCGACCGAAGAGGGGGACAACGACCCGCTCACGCTCGAGGTAGACGGCTGGCAGCGGGTGATGGACGTCAACCTGCGTGCCATGTGGTTGACATGTCGAGCAGTCCTGCCGATCATGCAGGAACAAAGGAGTGGCACCATCGTCAATACTTCCTCCGTCGGCTCCAAAACTACAGGTGGATCGATGTTCGCCTACGGGATCTCCAAGGCTGGCGTCGATGCGATGACCCAGAAACTTGCTGTGGTATTCGCCCCGTGGGGTATCCGGTGCAATTCGGTTCTTCCGGCGTGGGTGGCGACCCAGCACTCGATGGACGGGCTCATGCAAGCCGGATTCGCCAGCAGCGAAGAGGAGATCTTCGAGATGGGTCGTCGAGCCAACCCATTAGGCCGCATGGGCACGGCATGGGATGTCGCAAATGCCGTCCTCTTCCTTTCATCGGACGAGTCCTGCCACACCACCGGTGTCAACTTTCCAGTCGACGGAGGAACGACATCGGTCATCGGGGGCTACCAGCGGCCGAAAAACGCTCCGCAGCCGCACTGAGGGTTAGATCGTTCCCCCTCCGGGCACGGTCCCATCACCGCAGCGCCGGAGCCAGGAAGGCTTCGAGGTTGTCCCGCATGATCCGACGCTGGTCTTCCTCTGAGAAGCTGGAGAGCTGGGCCCCGACGTATTGGTCGGGGAAGGCCAGACCTTCGCCGTGGGGGAAGTCCGAGCCGAAGACGATGGGCTCGATACCCACCTCGGCCACCACGCGCTGGACGTTCTCCTCGGGGTAGGGGGCGACGATGAAGTGCTCCCGGAAGATCTCAGAGGGCCGGCGCTCGAGGCGCCCTGACTCGGACCATTTCGCGGAGCGGCCCATCATGAAGGCGTGGTCCATCTTGCGCATGGTGTAGGGCACCCAGACCGTCCCCATCTCAGAGAGGCAGACCTTGATGTTGGGGAAGCGTCCGAAGAAGTTCCCCAAGATGAGGCCAGCGGTCAGTTCCATGGCCGGGCGATCACCCCAGTACATCATCCACTGGAAGGCGTCGAAGTCCCCAAAGACGGTCTCGGGGTCCTCGGACCAGTCCGCCCCGTACTTTTGGTAGTCGGTCCCACCGAGGTGGACCGTGAGGCGGAGCTCGGCCTCGTTGACGATGGACCAGAAGCGGTCGTAGAGAGGATCGGCGGGGGAGCGTCCCCCGAAGGGGTTGTCCACGCCGCCGTGGGCGTGACCCGACTTGATCTGGATCATGGTGGCCCCGTCGGCCATCACCCGCTCGAGTTCGGCGATAGCCAGGTCGGGGTCGGCCAGGGCGATATAGGGAGGTAAGAACATACGTCGCTCGGCCACATAGCCGACCTCTTCGTGCATCCAGCGGTTGAAGGCCCTGATGTTGGCGTACAGGGCCGGGATGTTGTCGGCGAACTCGAACTCGATGTCGTGCGCGGCGGCGGGGAACATGAGGGCCTTGTCGATCCCCTGCTCGTCCATCAGCGCCAGCCGCAGGTCACGGTTGCCGAAGGCCTCAGACCGGTGGCGGAACTCGGAGACGAAGGCCCTTCGCTCCTCGTCGCTCAGGCCCTTGAGCGGGTTGAGCCGGTTCAACAACATGCCCGGGATCACCGCCAGCTCGGGCTCGCCTTCTTCTCGGGGGACCCGACCCCTTCCGGTACCGATGTTCGACGTATCACCGAGCAGGTTGGCGAGCTCCTCGGGCGAGAACGTCACCTGGCCCGAGAAGAACTTCGAGGGCTTGCCGGCGAAGAGCTGCATCTCGCGTCCATCGGGCCCGGTGACGCTGCGGATCGCCAGATCGGCCTGCTGCGGGTCGATGTAGCGCTCGAAGCAATCGGGCGGCTCGTTGAAGTGGTTGTCGGCGTCGTTGATCCAAAAACCCAGCCTCGGCTCGGATGTGGTCGTCATCGGTGCTCCTTTTGGTAGAGCTTATACAACGTATAATAGCGGAGGGAACCTCTTTTGGGAAGGGGCACGTGCTCCTGCTGCCCAGAAGCGTCCGAGTTTCATAGGCCGATGCTGGGAGCCAGACGATCACGGTGGTAATCGGCACCGCCAAGGATTGCCGCGTTCGACTCAACCCGCCTCAAGTACAGATGCAGGTCGTGCTCCCAGGTGTAGCCAATGCCACCGTGTAACTGCAGACATTCCCGAAGGATTACTGGGTATCGGTCTGCGATGTACGTTTTGGCGACCGAGGTCATGTGCGGCGCGTCGATTCCGGATTGAACTGCTTCGAGACTTGCCACCGCCGCCGCTTTGCCCGACTCGAGCCACAACAACATGTCCACTAACCGATGCTTAAGGGCTTGGTAGGAGCCGATTGGACGCCCAAACGACTTTCTGTGCGTCATGTATTCGAGCAGGACTTCGTACATCCGATCTGTCGACCCGACGGTCTCGGCGCACTGCAATGCGAGCGCCAGGGACATCTGTGCCTGAACGTCTTCTTCGGCGAGATCAATGGTACCGACGACTGCACCTGGGGGAACCATGACTCCGTCGAAAGTGACTCGTCCGAATCGACGCGACAAGTCCAAGCCCTCGAGAAGTTCGACCGTAAGCCCAGGAGTCTTCGCGGGCACCAAGAACTGGGAGTAGCCAGTGGCTGTTCTCGCCGCCACCAAAATCTGGTCTGCAATGTGTGCGTCCTGTACCGGGCTCTTAGTACCGGATAACCGATATGCGTCTCCCTCACTCGAAACCTCCAGGGCACCGGACTCGCCGACCCATTTGTCCGGTTCTTCAGCTATGGCCCACGTCGCGATCTCGTGACCGGCCGAGATGGCCGGCAGGTGCTGTGCCTTCATCTCGTCGGAGCCGCTCCGAGCCAACGCGTAGGCCACGACATTCGTCGGGAGCACCGGGCCAGCCAGAAGAAACCGACCGAGCTCTTCGGCGATGATTCCGAGATCGCTGACTCCATTGCCCGAGACATTGCCGCCTCCGAACACCTCCGGCACCAACATCGACGTCCAACCGAGATCTGCACCCTGAGCCCAGACGTCACGATCGAATCCGATCGGATCATCGATCAGTTCGCGTACGGCCGACGTGGGCCAGTTGGCGGTAAGGAACTTATGCGTCGTCTCCCGCAGAAGCTCTTGGTCGTCAGTGAGGTTAAGGTCCACACCTCATCCCTTCGTGGTCGGACAGTAGGAGTGTAGATCTAGGGCTCAAACGGATCGCTCTACCCGTTGTGGTCAGCGGTTTGTTATGTGTGCGTTATGCAAATCACCTCATGAACCCGGTACACTGGTGGACGTCGAGAGGAACTGCAGAGAACGAGCAGTGAGCGTCCATCTGAGGAAAATGCACACTTAGACGGCTATGGCGAAGCTCCGCCGGTCAATTTCCCCCTGATTCGAGATAGTTGGCACGCGCTGCGTGTTTGTCCACCTTGCCCATTGGCGACCTCGGAACCTCAAGAACGACCAAGAGGCGGCGGGGAACTTTGAAGTTGGCGATGGACCGGCGGCAGAACTCAATGAGCATCTCTGGAGTCGTCGCGTCGTCGTCAAGGGATACCAGCCCAACGAGGCGTTCGCCCATTTCGTCGTCTGGAATCCCGAACAAGGCGACGTCGCGTACGGAAGGATGGTCGGCCAGGATGCGCTCGCACTCGGCCGGATAGATGTTGACACCGCCCGAGATCACCATGTCGGTGACGCGGCCGGTGATGTAGAGATAGCCGTCTTCGTCGACATGGCCGACGTCACCGAGGGTGAACGTTCCAGGTACCACATGGGCCGCAGCCGTCTTCTCCGGGTCGTTGAAGTAGCGGATCCCCCGTCCCGAGTCGTCGACGAAATGCAGGACACCCTCGGCCCCCGGGGGACACTCTGAACCAGCCTCGTCCAGGACGAGCGGATGAAAAGGCGGAGCCGCTTGGCCGACGGACCCGGGATGCTTCAGCCACTCATCCGACGTGATGCGGCTGACGATCCCGCTCTCACTGGCGCCGTACGTTTCCAACAACACAGGGCCGAACCATTCGATCATGGATCGCTTTACCGTTGTCGGGCAGGCGCTGCCCGTTACCGAGATCATTCGGAGCGACGACACGTCGGCTTGGCGCCGACGCTCCTCGGGCAGACCCAGCAACCGGATCAGGTGGGTCGGAACCATGATGGAGGTGGCGATGTGGAAGTCGCTGATTGCGTCAAGAATGAACTCGGCGTCGAAACGGCCTGTGATGACCACCGGGCTCCCTCTCAGGAGCAGGCTGACCGCCCCATGCGGTCCTGCGTGGTACATCGGCCCGACCACGAGATGCGGGCCCAATCCCGCCATGTGGTGACGTGCCATGGATTCAAGTCTGCTGTCGACTGTAGGGGTCACGACGTTAGGAAACTCGACGGCCTTCGGTCTTCCGGTGGTACCCGAGGTGTAGATCAGATCGGTCGTCGCTGGGAGGTCGGCTGGGGGATGCTTCTCCGCCGCCTTGTCGACGAGCTCGTTCCACCCACTGGTGTTCCCGTCCGAGAAGACCCGGAACCCATGGCGGTCTGCCGCATCAGCTGCCTTGGTCAAGCTCTCGGGAGACGCCCAGATGGTATGGGCGGCGCCATCAACGAGTAGGTACTCAATCTCATCAGCCGTCAGGTGGTAGTTGACGAGGACGGTGCCTACTCCGGCGAGGACCGCCCCGACATAGACGAGGAGAGTGTCATTGGAATTTTCGCCGACAACGGCCAACCTGCTGCCCTGAGGGAAGTCGAGTTCCAACAATGCGTTCGCTATCCGAAGGACCCGCGCTTCGACATCGCGCCAGGAGAGCCATTCCGAGCGGTCCACCAACGCGGGATCGTCCGGATGAAGCCTCGCGCACTCGAACAGAGTCGGAATCGTCACGTCCACGTCCAAGTCGGGCTCCGTTTCTCGACGAAGGCCAACATGGCCTCATCAGAGTCGTGGAAGGTCCGGAGCCGGTTGGTGTAGTCGTTCTCGGTGCGGTACTGCTGCATCATTTCGTCCGCTTCGATACGTAAGATCGACTCCTTGGCCAACCTGAGCGCAATCGGGCTCTTCTTTGTCATTTCGGCGGCAATCTCGAGCGCGCGGTGCTCGGCCTGCCCGGCAGGTACCACCTCCTCGATCGACCCCAGCCGATACATCTCACCGGCCGGGAGCAGCTCGCCCATGAACAGCATCCGACGGGCTTTCGAAGGTCCCACCAGACGGAGTGCCTTGCTGGCTCCCCCGAGAACGCCCACGTTTATTTCCGTGAGGCCAAACGTTGCGTTCTCGCCCGCTATGACGAGGTCGCATACCCCCACGAGGCCGAACCCCGCTCCGATGGCAGCATGTTCAATCGCGCCGATCACGGGCACGAGGCACTCGCGGATGGAGTACTGGGCCTGCCTCCATTCCCAACCGGGGTCGAGAAGGGCTCGCACGTCAGACGTCGTTGAACCCTGCTGTGAGGAGAGCTCCTTCAAATCGATTCCGCCGCAGAACGCACGATCACCTCTGGCAGCGAGCACCACCGCAGCCACGTCGCGATCCTGGGAAAGCTCCGAGAAGCACGAACGGATCTCGCGCATCATTGCGTTGTTCACCGCGTTGACAGGAGGGCGGGCCAATCGCACAACGGCAACGCCATCCTTCTTTTCCAGCTCAAGGGTTTCCATGTCTGACGGCTCACTCTCTCTCGCTGCTCCCATAGGTCGAGCGCGGCCGTCACCGAGATGCCACGAACCCGGCGACTCGGAGATGGAGTCGAGGGAGCGAAGCGGACGAAGCAGCGTTTCACGTTTGGTGAGCGCTGTAACGTTACGCTCGGTTGAAAGATTCGAGCAAGAGAGGGATGACTCGATGCAAGTAATCGATACCGACCCCGCTGTCCATTGCTCGGATTGGCCACGGGACGGACATCGCAACCCAGGCGGGGGCGGGCCGCTCGCAGACTAGGCCGGAGAATCCTCGGCCACCCGCTCACAAGGACAAGGTGTACCCGCCGTTGACCGGATAGGTCTGGCCGGTGATCCACGACGCCATTGGGCTGGCCAGGAACGCCACCAGACCCGCGGCATCCTCGGGCTCGCCTCGTCGCCTGATGATGTACCGCTTGAGTGTCTCGTCCGACTTCTGTGATTCCGGTGCAGGGTCCCCCTCGCGGGTCGTCGTAGGGGTACGCACTGTGCCCAGGGCGACGCAGTTGACCGTGATGCCATACCGGCCGACCTCGCGCGCAATGGATCGGCAGAATCCGGCTGCGCCGGCCTTTGCTCCCGCGTACGGGGCGATGTACGCGTCTCCGTACCGTGCCGCGTCGGACACGATCGTGACGATCCGCCCCTCCGTGCGGGTGATCATCCCCGGTAGGGCGGCGCGGGTGCAGTTCATCACGCCGTAGAGGTTCACGCGGATAAAACGGTCCCATTCGTCGGGCTGGGTCTCGACGAATGGGCGCAGGTCGGCGAATCCCTCGGTCCCAGCATTTCCTGCGTTATTGATGAGGATGTCGAGCCCGTCGGCTCCGTTGATGGAGGCTTGGACTTGGGTCCAATCCGTCACGTCGAAGGGCATTCCCTGGGATCTCCCCCCGCGGCGACGAACCTCTTCGACGGCCTCGTCCATCCGCGACTCCACGACATCGTTGACGAAGACGGTCGCTCCCGCTTCTCCTAGCGCGCAAGCGATCGCCCTCCCGACCCCTTGTCCGGCTCCCGTGACGAGTGCGCGCTTACCTGCAAGATCGATTTCCAGGGCCATTTGGGTAGGGTAGCGTGCGAGTAGCGGCGATCGCCGTGGATGATACGAACCTTTGTCCACCTGATTCTGTGACGACGGTTGCGCGCAAGACCACTCTGTGACCGGGTAAATTCCATACGAGATTCCGCCGTAGTCTTGGCCGGCTCAGAAGCGACGCCGGGGCAGAAAGGACACCATGCACGTAGATGACATGATCCTGATCAGCATCGACGATCACGTTGTTGAACCCCCCGACATGTTCAGTGGTCATTTGCCGTCTCGCTATTTGGACCAAGCTCCCCACGTCGTTCTCACCGAGGAGGGGAAATCCCAGTGGGTCTTTGAGGACCAGGAGATGGCCATGGTGGGTCTCAATGCCGTCGTGTCGTGGCCCAAGGAGGAGTGGGGCTTTAATCCGACCGCCCACGCTGAGATGCGTCCTGGCGCCTACAACATTCATGAGCGGGTACGCGACATGAATCGGAACGGGGTGCTGGCGTCCATGTGTTTCCCGAGTATGGCGGGGTTCAGTGGCCGGACCTTCCAGGAGGCAAAGGACAAGGATCTCGCGCTCGTGATGCTGAAGGCATACAACGACTGGCATATCGACGAGTGGTGCGGAGCCTATCCGGGGAGGTTCATCCCCCAAGCCATCTTGCCGCTTTGGGATATGGGGGCCACGATTGCAGAACTCCAGCGGGTTGCTGAGAAGGGAGCTCGGGCAGTGAGCATGCCGGAACTTCCACATGTACAGGGCTATCCGAGTTACCACTCGGATTCCTGGGATCCATTCTTTGCTGCGATCTGCGATGTCGATCTCGTCATGTCCCTCCACATTGGTCAGGGACTAAATGCGATCAATCTGCCGGACATCAATTTTGACGAGTACATGGTTTTGTCCACTCAGGTGACGGTCCTCGCCGTCCAGGATCTTCTCTGGGGTCACGCCATGCGCGAATTTCCCGCTCTGAAGATCGCCTTCTCCGAGGGCGGGATCGGCTGGCTTCCCTTTCTGCTGGACCGCGTGGACCGTCACTATCAAAACCAGCGCTGGACGGGACAGGACTTCGGCTTGAAGCTGCCGTCCGATGTCCTTCGCGAACACTCGCTGGCCTGCTTCATTGCCGACCCCACCTCTCTCAAGTTGTACAAGGAGATCGGGATCGACATGATTGCCTTCGAGACCGACTATCCGCACTCGGACTGCCTATGGCCCGACGCGCCCGAGGCGTTGCTCATCCAGTGCGAGGGCGCGGGCTGCTCTGACGAGGACGTCGACAAAATCAGCTGGCAGAATGCCGCCCGTTTCTGCGGGTGGGACCCCTTTGCTTCCATCTCCCGACCGGACGCCACAGTGGGTGCGCTGAGGGCTCAGGCTGGTGATGTCGAGACCGGCGTCGTGTCAAGAGCGGAATGGCGCGCCCGCTATGAGGCCAAGCCGTACTACGCAACGGCCTCGGTCTGAGCGACCGCAGAGATCACGGAGGAAGGGTTCACGTATGGCTTCACGACCGATGGAGGGCGTCCGCGTCGTCGAAGTCGCCCAGTACACGTTCGTACCTGCCGCCGGGGCCATTCTGGCCGAGTGGGGTGCCGAGGTCATCAAGGTGGAGCACGCGGAGAAGGGTGATGCGCAACGCGGGCTCGTCAGCCTCGGAGCTGTGTCGGCTGGCGGCCCCTTCGCTCCGATCATGGAGCACCCGAACCACAACAAACGCAGTATCGGGATCGCTCTCGAGGTGCCGAAGGGATTGGAGATTCTCCATCGACTTGTGCGGGATGCCGATGTGTTCGTCACCAATTTCCTCCCCGGTGCCCGATCACGGCTCCACATCGAAGTAGAGGACATGCGCAAGGTGAATCCCCGGATCATCTACGTACGTGGCACCGCGCTTGGCGTGCGTGGTGAGGACCGGGCGCGCCCCGGCTTCGACGGAATCTCTTACTGGTACCGGGGTGGCAGCGCGTTCGGTGGTACGCCTCCGAACCTGGAAGGGATCGCACCGATGCCTGCACCAGCATATGGGGACTCGATCGGGGGGATGACGATTGCCGGAGGTATCTCGGCGGCATTGTTCGCGAGAGAACGAACGGGGGAGCCTTCGATTGTCGACGTCTCACTTCTTGGTGTCGGAGCGTGGGCTAACGCCCTAGCGATAGAGATGTCGTTCCTGAATGGTCAACCTTGGCAACCGGCGCCGATGGGCAAATATCAAAGTGTCCCGACGAATCCCCTCGTGGGCGTGTTCCCGACGGAGGATGGTCGCTGGATCGGTCTGAGTATGTTGCAACCGGGGAGGTTCTGGCAGGACTTCTGCCGCCATCTCGGCCGGGAGGATCTGATTACGGATCCACGGTTCGACACGATCGACAAGGTCGTCTCCAACGCAGTAGAGGCCGGAGCGATCATCGCTTCCGAGTTCAAGTCTCGACCGTACGCCGAGTGGGTCGAAAGATTCCGTACTCTGGAGGGGCCATGGGAACCTGTCCAGGACAGTGTCGAGCTGGGTCAGGACCCCCAGTTGCTGGCCAACGGACTCATTGGAGACGTGACCGACGTCGAGGGCCGGACCCAACGTCTCGTTGCCGCGCCAGTCCAATTCGACGAGTGCGCCGCCGTTCTGGAGCGCGCCCCCCAGTTTGCTGAGCACACCGACGAGATCTTGAGAGAGTTGGGCATCACCGATTCCGAACTCATCGAGTTGAAAGTGGCCGGGGCAGTCACCTGACTCCGCTTCGGGGAGTGGTGGGAGTTGCGCCCTGGCTGGACCCATCCAGGGCGCAACAACCCCCGGTCGATTCGATCTTCGAGGAAATGAGAACACCGCTGAATTCGATACCATTGCTGGGACGTCTTGCGGCGGTTTAGACGAGGAAAGGTTGCGTAGAGCGACATGAACGACCATACGGGAGACGCACACCTTCAGGAGTATCGGCTGAAAGCGCGAAGGTGGTTAGCCGAGAACGTACAGCGTCGGGAAGCCGTGTCGACCAAGAAATACATCAACGAAAGGGTAGAACGCCTGGACGAGTTCAAAGCCCTTCAGCAAAAACTTTACGAAGCAGGTTACGCCGGCTTCACGTTCCCGGTCGAGTACGGCGGCCAAGGTCTTACCTTGGAGCACGAGCGAGTGTTCAACGCCGAGGCGGGCAGGTACGACATGCCGCAGGTCAACTTCGGTGTGTCGATCAACATCATTGGTGCAACGCTCATCGCTTTTGGCACTCACGAGCAGAAACTCGCGCACGTTCCTGACATCCTCGCCGGCAGGAAACTGTGGCTCCAGTTCTTCTCCGAGCCCAGCGGAGGATCGGATCTGGCGGGCCTGCTGACCAGCGCGAATCGCGATGGTGATGTATTCATCGTCAACGGACAGAAGACGTGGAGCAGTAGCGCACACCTTTCCGATTTTGCGTTGTGTCCGGTACGCACGCGGTGGGACGTGCCGAAGCACAAGGGGATATCGGTCTTGATAATCGATCTCAAGTCACCCGGAATCGACTTCCGCCGGATCAAGCAGATCGACGGTAATGCGGAGTTCAGTGAGGAATTCTTCACCGATGTCATTGTGCCGGCGGGCAACCTTGTCGGTGAGGAGAACCAAGGTTGGCGTGTCGCCCGGGGGCTGCTCGAATTCGAGCATGCCTGGGTGGGACGCGGCGGGGCGAGCACCAGTTTCGAAGAGCAGGCTGCCGCATTGGCGTCACTAGTGAGGAGCAAGGGTCTCGCCGAAGACAAGGGCGTGCGGCGCCAAGTCGTGGCGATGCACGTCGCTGCGACGGTGCAGGGGTTGGTGTCCGCACGGATCTCCGACGCCATGGCCGACGGCAAGCTCCCCCATGGTTACGGCGGCCTCCTCAAGCTCGGTGATGACATCGTGATCCAGCGTCGTGCAGAACTGGCCCTCGCCCTGGCGGGCGCAGACGGCGTCACCTGGGGATCGGGTGATCCGCATGCGGGAGACTGGTCGTTCCAACTTCTCAACTCTCGACGTGTCTCCATCGCCGGGGGGACCGACGAGATTCAACGCAACAACGTGAGTGAACGCGTGCTCGGGTTGCCCAGAGAGCCCGCGGTGGACCGTGACATCCCCTTCAACCAGGTCCCTCACAACTGAGCACGCACCGCCATGGTGCCGATATATGCCCAGAGACAAACCAGAGCGACGGCGATCGACCGGGGTGGCGCGTGATTCGTAACGAATTTCTGGCACGCGATAACGCGTACCCTCTCGATGGCAAGCGGGTGTTGGACGTGACGGGCTCGATCGGCGCCTACTGCACGAAGCTTCTGGCGGACCTCGGCGCGGACGTGATCAAGGTCGAACAGCCAGAGGGCGATCCCATGCGAGGTCGCCCCCCTTTTGCCGGGGGAGATGATGCAGCGGGATACAGCGCCGTGTTCGCTTCGTACCATGCCAACAAGCGCAGCGTGACACTCGACACCAGAAGAGATGAGGCGATCCCTATTCTCGAATCCCTGGGTGCGGCCTGTGACGTCGTGATTGTCTCGCCGACGCGGCGGACTCCCGTGGCAGGTTTCGATCGGGCAACACCGCGATGCACCATCTCCAGCGAGCGGGTCTCGCCGCCGGCGTCGTTCAGGATATGGAAGACCTCTGGCGAGATCTCCAGGTGCGAGCGAGAGACCTGCCCGTCCAGGTCTCGCAGCCGGACCTGGGATCTGTCGCCTATACCGGTTCGGCGCAGCGTTGGAGCAAAACTCCGGGAACCGCTCCCTTTCCGCCTGCCCGGCTGGGGCAGGACACTCGTGACGTTCTTCAGCGGTGGCTGGGAACCTCGAACGAGGAGCTCAGATCACTGGAGGAGGGCGGCGCCATCTTCACGGCAGAATGAGCCGCACGGATTCGGTTGCCGCCCGGCGGTCAACGCGCTGAGGAAATAGGGCAGGACAACGTCGGGATCCGAACTTCGTATCATCACATGACGGAGCCAGAACCAGGGCGGCGATCCGGTCGCCCGCGTCCAAGGAGACATCCAATGCCGTCACGAGCCCTCGATTTCCCAGTGTTCGACGTCGACAACCACATGTATGAGACAACGGACGCCTTCACGAAATTTCTGCCCCCGGATTACAAGGGTTTCATCAGGTACATCGATGTCGAGGGACGAACAAAGATCGCCATTCGCAATCTGATCAGCGATTACATCCCCAATCCGACCTTCGAGGTGGTCGCGGCACCGGGCGCCCAGGAGC
The DNA here is from genome assembly GCA_003160635.1 of Acidimicrobiaceae bacterium. GTDB lineage: Bacteria > Actinomycetota > Acidimicrobiia > Acidimicrobiales > RAAP-2 > Bog-473. The sequence goes on from PMLV01000201.1 coordinate 21,824, forward strand.
AGTACTTCAAGGAGGGAAATCCGGAGGGCAAGTCGCGTCGGGAGATCATGGGGAAGGCGATCCGGTCCATTCCCGCCTATCACGACCCTGAACCTCGGTTGAAGCTGATGGACGAACTTGGAATCGACCGGGCCTTGATGTGGCCGACTCTCGCCAGCCTGCTCGAGGAGCGATTGAGCGACGATCCATATGCAGTGCACGTGGTGATCCACGCCCTCAATGAGTGGATGCACGAACATTGGAGGTTCAATTTCGAGGAGCGAATCTTCCCAGCCCCAGTCGTGACGTTATGCATCGTCGGGCGAGCAATCGAGGAACTGGATTGGTTGCTCGAGCGCGGCGCACGGGTGATCCTGATCAGACCGGCGCCCGTGCCCGGCCTGTTGGGCCGTCGCTCGATGGCACTCCCGGAGTTTGATCCCTTCTGGAAGCGAGTCGTCGAGTCCGGTGTGTTCGTGGGGATGCACGGATCAGACAGCGGTTACCAGCGGTATCAGAACGAATGGGAAGGCGTGCACACCGGCGAGATGCTGCCCTTCAGCAATCAATCCGCATTCTCCACGATCATGTTCCGCATGCATCGTCCGATCGTCGACACGATTGCATCGCTGATCGGCCATGGTCTGTGCAGCCGGTTTCCTGAACTCAGGATCGCCCCAGTCGAGAACGGGAGCAACTGGGTGCGCCACCTGCTGGAGGACCTTGCACACGCCTACGAGATGGCCCCGCAGGAGTTCGATGAAGACCCGGTTGAGGTTTTCAAGCGCAATATCTATGTGCACCCCTTCCACGAGGAGGATCCGAAGGGGTTGGTCAAGCTACTCGGGGCGGACCGGGTGTTGTTCGGATCGGATTACCCGCACCCAGAAGGGATGTCGGATCCCATCACCTTCGTCGACGAGCTCGAAGGGCTCGACGAAAGTGCGATCCGCAAGGTTATGGGTGGGAATCTGGCGCGCCTGATGCACGTTTCCGATGCGGTGTAGCTGTCCTCATGCGAGATCGGGGCATCGGTACTTCCGTACACTCTGAGCAACCTCTCGTGATGTTGGGTGGGTCCAGCGCCCCTGTCGGGGTGAATGAGTGACTAGGTGGATCGGGTCGGCACATCAGCCGGCCAGCTGACGACAAGGATGGGTGCGTTGATGCAAGGAGCCTGCGAAGGTCTACGTATTCTGGATCTGACCCATGGAATGGCCGGTCCGCTCGCGACCATGGTCCTGGCCGACTTCGGCGCGGAGGTCGTGCGGATTGAGTCGCCGGAGCGCGTTTCGGACTGGGACGAGCCGGCGCACCTGCTACTGCAGAGGGGAAAAAAGAGTGTGCCCCTCGACATTCATACCGACCAAGGTCGGCGCGGTGCGGCGGACTTGGCCGCGGGTATGGATGTGGTCATCGAATCCCTGGGAGCCGGGGTCGCCGATCGGGCGGGAATCGGATATCGGACCCTGTCGGCAGCGAATCCCGGACTGGTCTATTGCTCAATCAGCAGCTTCGGTCCGTCGGGTCCCCTCGCGGGCGTCAAAGCAGATGACGGGTTGGTCATGGCGAAAGCGGGAATCCTGCGGGACCAGCCGGGCTGGTTCGGAGGGGAGAGGCCCGTGTACCGGGCGCCCCGTGACGGGTCGTACTTCGCGGCAATGCTCGCAGTCCAGGGCATATTGGCTGCCGTCAGGGCGCGGGACCTCACGGGCAAGGGGCAGCTGGTCGAGACGAGCCTGCTCCAGGCGCTCTGTTGCCGGCAGAATCCCAAGGTCCGTTGGTTGCTACGACAAGGTGAGAGCCTACCGGTCGAGTCGGGATCCCACGCCGCCGCCAAAGAGGACGAGCACTCCTTGGCCCACCACAGGGATCCACGGGAGATCAACCTGATCGGGATGAGGGTTCAGTGCAAGGACGGCCGCTGGATGGTCCACTCACATACGGAGCCACACTTCTTCCCCGCTTGGATCAAGGTGCTTGGGTTCGACTGGATCTGGGAGGACGAACGGTTCAAGGGTGCACCGCATCAATTCCCAGATGAAGATGCGAAGGTCGAACTTGTTCGCCTCCTCACTGCGAGGATGCATGAGAAGTCCTCCACGGAATGGATGCAGGCGTACCTGGCGAACGGCAATGTGTGCGGCGATGTGATACAGACCACCCAAGAGGCACTTCGCCATCCTCAGATGGTCGAAACCGGCAACGTACAGTCTGTCGACGATCCTCGCGTGGGAGAGATCTTGCAGGTCGGACCTCTCGCGAAGATTCCGGGAGCACCTGCCACAGTGAGCGGGCCAGCTCCTCTTCCCGGACAGGACAGCCTCGAGTCCGTGCTCAGCGAGCGAGGGGCGACTGCTGCTTCTTTCCCCGGTCCGGTACGCGGACTTTCCGGACCGCTCGAAGGCGTGACCATTATTGAGTGCGCCTACTACTATGCCACCCCGTTTGCGACGGCCCTCCTTGCAGATCTGGGGGCGCGCGTGATCAAGATCGAGCCCTTGAAGGGTGATCCTTACCGTCTTCTCGGTGGCGATCCCTATAACGTGTCCGGAGGTGGTTCGGATCCCGTCCTCAACTTGGGCCATAACAACATGGTCCGAGCCATGCAGGGCAAGGAGAGCATCGCGCTCAACCTCAAGGACGAACGGGGTCAAAGGATCCTACACGGCCTCATAGCCAGAGCCGACGTGTTCGTGCACAGCTTCCGGCCCGGAGTTCCCGAATCCCTTGGTATCGATTTCGACACCTTGCGAAAAATCAATCCGAGGCTGGTCTACCAATACGGCGCATCCTATGGTTCGACGGGCCCTTACAGTCGCCAGCCCGCGATCGATCCGATTATTGCTGCATTTGCCGGAACCACCGTGCACCAGGCTGGGGAAGGCAACCCGCCTCTGACCGAGACTGGCGCCGATCCCGTGGCCGCAGCCGGACATGCTGCCGCTATGGTCCTGGGGCTCTTTGCTCGCCATCGAACCGGCGAAGGACAGTACGTCGAATCGTCGATGATCGTCTCGAACATCTACCTGAATTGTGACGATGCCCTTTCCTATGAAGGGAAGTTGCCTCGGACGAACGTCGATAACCAGCAGTTCGGTACCGCCCCGGCTCGGAGGTTGTACGAGACAGCCGCGCCGTCGGCCAATGGCAGGCCTGAATCATACGAGAACCCGGATTCCCGCTGGGTGTTCCTGTCTGCTGAAGGGGATGAGGAGTTCTCCACGTTCTGTGAAGTTGCCGATCGGTTGGATCTGATGGAAGACGAACGGTTCTCGAAGGCTCGCGCCCGTGATCAAAACCGGGTTGCGTTGTCCGAGATCCTCCAAGACGTATTCAAGAGTCGATCGGCTAGCGAATGGGAGGCAGCGCTGCTGAGTGCCGGGGTCGCCTGCGTGACCGCCGATGCAATGTCGCACTTTGCGTTTCTCTATCGAGATCCTCAAGCGGTTTCCAACGGCATGATGGTCGAGACCGAACACCCGAGCTTCGGCGGTCGGTATTGGAGACATGCACCAATGCTGCGATTCTCCGAGACCCCAGCAGAGGTCCGACCGCATTGTGAGCTGGGTGAGCACACCCGGGCGCTCCTTGAGGAATTGGGTTATGACCAATCCGAGGTGGCCGAATTGCGCCAAGCCGAAGTCGTTGCCTGGCCGACCACGAACACCGAGAAAGTTACTACCGGATCGTGAAACGCTGCGGCGATACCCAAATACCTTTATGCGATCAGAGGCGACGGTAGCTGCTTTTTCGGTGCGTGGTGTCATGACTGATCCACGCGACCTCTAACGTCACTCGATCCGGACTGGCGCAGCGTAGCGATTGGTTCCTGATGTCCCGGTTGCCGCCAATGTCCAGATAACTGCCCGGATCTCATGCGAAACCTTCTACCGTGGCCTCCACCAGGCCGGTAGTCGGACTGAACTCGAACGACATTTCCGGCGATGATGCCCGAAGGCTGGGATCCTGATCACGACGACCTGATACATGTCGTTGTGATCGATGTTGGTGTCGCCGCAAGCAACGCGCCTCTTGGGGGGGACGGTGAGATTGCTCCGTGCGCTGACCTGGGCGTCCAGCAGTGAGGTCAATCAGTCTGCGGCGAAAGTCCAACGGCGCTTCGACTCGCCAGGTAGTAGTCGGCCGAATTGCAGGCCGGGGAAATGGCTGGCGGCAACGAGCACGTCACTACCCTCGAGTTCCCGAGCGTACGCCTCTCTCACGGAGTTGGCGAGGTCCTGGTCGTAATCGACGAGGAGGTTGAAGTCGTCATCCATGAGCTCGAGTGGGCAATGAATGATGTCCCCGAGCAGCATGGCGCGATGGATCCCCTCAGAGATGACGACGACAGAGCTCCCTGGAGTATGTCCTGGAGCAAGACGCACATCGATCCCGGTCAACAGTGTGCAGTCGCCCTCCCACGTCTCGACACGATCGAGTACCGGGCCCAGCCTTTCGGCAACAGTGATCGATCGGTATACGCGCGTAGTGAAGAAGTCCTCTTCGGTTCCTGGCAGGAAATGGTCGAGGTCAGCCGACGCGCATCGAATGGTGGCGTTCGGGAAATAGGCGGAACCCCCGGCAGACGCCCAGCCAATGTGGTCGAAATGCAGGTGGGTGAATATCAGGTCGGTGACTTCCTCAGGATCGACCCCTAGGGCTCGGAGGGAAGCGGGTAACTGCCCCTGAGACACTTGAATGTTGCTGAAATCATCGTTCAGGTGCTGGAAGTCTTGCTCGGTTACGCCCCTCTCTCGCAGGTGTCGGACGAATGTATCGGCAAGGTCGTTTGGGTCGATTCGCGGAGGCGAGTACCCGTCCGGAAAATCCTGCCCGAGACCCGCATCCACCAGCGCAAGGCGGTCACCGGCTCGAACGAGGAACCCACCAACAGTGCTCTCGATCAATCCGCCCGGGCGAAACATTCCGTGCTGTTGTCGCCAAGCATCCGACCCCTGGTCGGGCAGGGGCTGTGTCGATTGCAACCTGCCGACGATGTACCCGTCGAGCACCGGCTGGACTTCGATATTGCCGACATTCATCTCCAGGACCTCCACTTCAACGCCTCCATGCCACCCTAAGGCAGGATCGCGGGACATGGGCGACGACGAAATGTGGCGCGATTTTGCAATCGCGGCGCGGGCTGCCCGACATCAAAGGGTGAAATTTTGACATTCGGATGGTGCGCGCGCCCGATATTGGCTAAGACGGGGGGCAGACGGATACAGGAAGCCGTTCGCCGACCTCGGACTGGGTCGGGTTCCACATTCGAAGAAGGGGCGCACAGATGAGCACACTTCGCTTCGATGGTCGGGTGGCCGTCGTCACGGGAGCTGGCCGAGGGATGGGACGTTGCCACGCACTCCTCCTGGCCTCGAGGGGCGCGAAGGTCGTCGTCGCTGACTTCGGGGTGGAACTGGATGGCAGCGGCTCGTCGCAAGAGCCGGCGAGAGACGTCGTTCGGGACATTCAGGCTGCAGGAGGTGAGGGAGTCGCCTGCTTCGCATCAGTGGCGACTGAGGCGGGCGCGAACTCAATTGTGGAAAGCGCACTCGACGCATTCGGACGGATCGATGTACTGATCAACAACGCCGGGATTAGCAATCCCGAGCTGTTCGAAGATCAGACAGCGGAACAGTTCCGGACAATGGTGGATGTGCAGTACCTCGGTACGGTGTATGTCACCAAGGCCGCTTGGCCTCACTTCATGAAGGCTAGAAGCGGACGAATCGTGAACACCGTCTCCGAAGGTCCCTTGGGCATCCACGAGAAGATGACAAGCTACGGTGGTGCGAAGGGTGGCGTGATCGGGTTTACGCTCGCGCTGGCCGCTGAGGGACGAAAATACGGTGTGTCGGTCAACGGATTTTCCCCACGCATCGCAACCAGGCTCTCTGCCCCCGAGGTCTTGGCGAAGGTGTATGACCGTCCCAAGGAGCATTTCGTCGAGAATATGAAGAGGTTCCCTCCCGAGTTGGCGTCTCCCGCCGCGGTGTATCTCGCGCATGAGTCCTGCCCACTCAATGGTGTGATCCTGGTCAGCGGCGGCGGTCAGGTCTTTCGGATGGCGATCATGCAGAACCAGGGAGCAACCAGTGATGATATTTCGCCTGAGTTCATCGCCGACAACATCAATCAGATCGTCGACATGAGCGACGCCCGGAATATCGGCGTGGGTGTGGGTGGCGAGGCGGCTTTACCCGAGGTCCAACTCCGGGACGGTGCCGAGTCATGAACTCCAGACGGCGTGGCGAGTGACTGAAAGGTTCACGCCGCAACGACATCGAAAAGTTTTACCGTCCAACTGAGGAAGATCGGCACTGGACGGGTCTCGGCGACCCGGGTCGACAACTTCCCTCCGGGTAACGTTGGAGGAACAGCGCCGACTTTCGGCGAAGTCAAGCTGCAAGGGTAAGGGAAGAGCTTTGAGAATGAGTGATTCGGCCGAGCACCATCAGATCCTTATTTCCACCGACGGTCATTGTGGTGCGGACTTGGGTGACTACAAGCCGTATCTCGAAAGCAAGTACCACGAAGAGTTCGATGCGTGGGTAGGGACGTTCCATGATGCTTGGGCGGATGACATCGACCAGGATCGCCCAGCCAACCACCGCGTCGGCGTGGCGTCCGCCAACGCACCGCTTAACTGGGACGCCAACCTCCGCCTCGAGCACCTTGACGATCAGGGCATCGCGGCCGAGGTGCTTTTCACCAATACGGCACCACCCTTTTATCCCTCTGGTGTGCTCACGTCACCTGGACCTCGCAGTCGGTCTGAGTACGAACTCCGATTCGCCGGCCTGCGTGTATTCATGGATCTGGCCGCGCTTCTCGAGCCGACGGCCCTCTGAGGTCCCGCAAGCGAGTCGGGAAAACGTCTTCGTGAGCGCGACGCAAGCGATCGATCGAATGCGGGCGGCGCGGTGCCCCTGGGTGCGCGCCGTCGCCGTGTAACGCGCTCTTCCGTCCGCTCATGTTCTCTGTTTACGCGTCGGCGCCCAATCCCGAGGACCCCCTCGCCTCACTTGTCGTCGGGGAGCAGCCTTCCCCGAAGCCGCGGGCTGGATGGGTTCCGGTCAGAGTCGGCGCGGCCAGCCTCAACATGCACGACATATGGACGCTACGCGGGGTCGGCCTCGCCGAGGATCAATTTCCGATGATCCTTGGCTGCGACGGCGCGGGCACGCTTGCGGACGGCACGGAGGTCGTCATCCACTCGATCGTGAATGCACCGGGCTGGCGAGGTGACGAGACGCTCGATCCCCAGCGGACGCTTCTCACGGAGAAGTATCAAGGAACGTTCGCGGAGGTCGTCCTGGTTCCCGAAGGCAACGTCATTGTCAAGTCGCAAAGGATCGCAATGATCCACGCAGCTGTCATGGGTACCGCGTGGCTTACGGCGTATCGCATGCTTTTCGTGAAGTCGGGACTGCGTCCCGGGCAACGAATGCTCATCCAAGGTGCCTCAGGTGGCGTCTCGACCGCGCTGATCCAGCTCGGTCGCGCCGCGGGCATGACGGTCTGGGTCACCGGGAGGACGAAGGAGAAGCGCGCCCTAGCGGAGAGCCTGGGTGCGCATGAGGTCTTCGAGACAGGGGACCGCCTCCCAGGCCGAGTGGACGCCGTGTTCGAGACCGTGGGTGAGGCGACATGGGCCCACTCCATGCGAGCGGTCCGCCCCGGCGGGGCCGTCATCTGTTCTGGAGCGACGACCGGACCTCATGCTGATGCCGAACTCCAAAGGCTTTTCTTCCTGCAGATCCGTGTCGAGGGCTCCACCATGGGTACCCGGAGCGAGCTCGTCGATCTCCTGCAATTTGTGGAGGCTGCGCACATCGAACCGCAGGTGGGCCTCGTTCTGCCGATGGGGGAGGCGGACATGGGATTCCAGGCAATGTTGGCGGGGGAGACGTCCGGCAAGATCGTCTTCACACGATGAGCAGAGGAAGCGTGACCAGGCAGAAGGCAACACACGAAGCCGGGGATCCTCTCCTTGCGTCCCCGAGCGTGCCCATTGCCTCGTCGCCTCGGCGGCCGAACTCCATACGGAGGACGACGACGCACGATGCAGTGCGACCCGAAGGGCTTCGGGGTCCCGTGACCGTGCTCGGTCGGGGAAGAGATCTTTTCACTGACGCCGATCACTCGGGAGCAGTGCTTGATGTGGGTCGAGTGGAGTTGCGTGCCGAGTACCTGAAGAGACGCGTCATCAGTATCTCGAGCGAGCCGTCGTACCCTGAACTGGCCGCACTTGTAGGCGCGAATCCGTTTTCGGGTTTCCGGGACGCGATCGGTGATCTGATGCCACGTGAGCGAGCGGCCCATTCGATCCGCTTTCGGTTGCTCTACGACCTCGCGCCGGCGCTCCTCGTCAGTGGGCGAGCTCTCCGGGCTGCCGGTGTGCCGATCGAGATGTCGGGACGAACGCGCAATACCGTCGACATCTGCGCGGGTTGGGTCCAGGGGGGCACTTTACTCAGGGGTTTGACAGAGGCGGGACCGCCTCTCCATGTGGGTCCGATCGCACCCACGCTTTGGCTCGAGGACGACCCACTCTCGTGGCACGACGCAGATCCTTTACCCGTCCATGCCACGCGTCGATCCCGTCGTCTCGATCTTTGGCCGGACAACGGTGCGGTCTTGCTCGAATCCTACTTTCGCGACAGTCACGTCGACACCCACGGCCGAGAGACGATCGTGCACGAATACGGGCTACGCGGAGCCATTAATCCGCTCAAGCGACGGATTCTGTGGTGCGTCACCACTCCCGGAGCGCTGCCGTACCCGGAGTGTCCCAGCGCAGCGGGGAGTGCTGACCGACTTGTTGGGATGCACCTCAGTGAGGTGACGGCGCTGGTGCGGCGTGAGTTCATCGGTTCAAGTACCTGCACGCACTTGAACGACACGTTCAGATGTCTCGAAGACGCGGAGGCTCTCATGTTGTTACTCAAACCGACGGTTGGGACCCTCACTTGACGTCCCACCGCCCTTTTTACTCCCGTCCATACATGAGGAGACCATCGGGCCAGCCTTGGTGGGAGTTCACGCTTCCTGGCTCTGTCAGTAGACTGCAAGGCGATACTCGGAGCGGACTCCGCTCCAGGACGCGGGCGTTGAGCGCGGGGTAGATGGACTCCACGTGAAGAAGCCAGAAGCACGGACTGACAGGAGCGAGAGACATGTCACAGTTCGAAATACGAGACATCACCCCGGACTTCGGTGCCGAGATCGTCGGTTTCGAACCGGTGGAGCTCGACCCGGAGGAGCGTGACCTGCTGCGTCGCACCTTCGACGAGCGCGGGCTGTTGGTGTTCCGTGATCTCGACATCGATCGCGACTACCAGACCTACCTGGTTGACGCCCTGATCGACTACGACCGACCGGCCGACGCGGTCAAGCAGAAGCAGCGTGAAACGCTGGTCTCCAACAAGGAGCCCGAAGGTAACGCGCCTTTCGGGCGGCTCCTTTTCCACTCCGACATGATGTGGGCCGCCGAGCCCTTCCAGGTCCTTTCGCTCTACGGCGTCGAGGTGCAGCCGCCAGCCGTGCCCACGGCCTTTGTCAGCACGGTGGCCGCCTGGGAGACCTTGCCGAAGGATCTGCGCCAGCGCGTCGAGAACCTCCACGTGGTCAATGTCACCGGCCAACAGCGTCGCGGCGACGAAGAGGAAGAGGACCTGCTCCAGCCGATCCGCGAGCACGAGCAGTCCGTTACCACCTCGGTGGGTCATGCCCACCCGCGTACGAATCGCACCATCCTCTACGTGAGCCAGATGAACACCCGCGAGATCGTCGAGCTCTCACACGACGAGAGCGAAGAGCTCATCGAGGCGCTCTTCAACCACCTTTACGACCCCGCACACGTGTTCAAGCACGAGTGGCGCGAAGGCGACCTGGCGGCCTGGGACAACCTGGCCATCCAGCACGCGCGCGCAACGGTGAAAAAGGAAGGGCCCGTCCGCACCCTGCGCAAGGTCATCAGCCCTATTCCATCCATGGCCGGCATCGAGACACCCAAGTTCTCCAAGGTGGGTTGACACCGATAGCAGGTGGTCGGCTTACCGAGCTCCGAGAGACCAGAGAGGTGACCATTTTCCGTCTAAGTGAGGAAGTTCATCACCTGGACAGGTTTGATGGGCATGTCCGTCAGCCTGCGCGAACGCTCCCGCCCGTCGAGTCTTCGGGGATCACCGCCACCATGCCGCCGTCGATGAGTACGTCGCTGCCGGTCATGAAGGAGGCTCCGTCGGACGTCAGAAAATCGACGACACTTGCGACCTCTTCCGGGCGCCCTCGTCGTCCCAGCGGGCCCGACTTGACGAAGTCCGCCATGATCGGATTGTTCTGTTCGTCGAGGCGGTTCATCGGCGTGTCGTTGATGCCCGGAGACACAGACATGATGCGGGCTCCGCGGGCACCCCAGGCCGGCGCCAGGCGCCGTACGAGACGGTGGACGCCGAGCTTCGAGACAGGGTAGGCGCCACGCACCTCCAGATCGAAGCCCAGTGCGTCAAGGTTGTCGAAGAACTTGTCGGAGAGTGGATCATCTAACACTGCGAGGAGTTCGTGATTGTTCGGGACTCGGTACCCGGACATCGATGCGAAGCAGATTCCCACGGAGCCCGGTCGGAGATGCGGCTCGACCGCCGCGAGCACCCGCGCCACACCGATGAGGTTGACTTCGAGGATGCGACGCCCAGGCGCCATTGATCCTGAAAGCCCGGCCGAGATAACGAAGGCCTCGAGATCGTCCAGTTCGGCGATGCGGCCCATCAACGCTTCGATCTGCGCGTTGTCGGTGATGTCGCATGCCAGGGCTTCGACATCTGCACCGAGGTCTTTGGCGACGACTTGGACGCTTTCGAGGCTGAGATCCGCGACGATCAAATGCCCGCGGGGAGAGAGCACCTGGGCTACCGCAGTTCCCATGCCCGATCCGGCACCAATCACTACGTTGGTCATCTGGGGCCTCCCTTAGTTCCCTCGCTGCACACAGATCTTCTCGGCTCTGAAAAACTTGCACCGCGTCCTCGTACAGCCAAGGAGAAGCTATTGCTGGCCAGACAAGGTGTCAAAGGATTCACCAAGGGGGAGGAGAGGGACGCCGGGCCGCACTGGCCACGACAGAGCGAGCAGTGCTAAGAGGCGGCAGTAGCTTTGGCTGTAGACCGCCGGGAAAACTGCGCCATGAGAATCTCGAATTCCTCAGAGATCACTTCGCCCAAATCAAGGTTCCCTTGTGCGAGCCAGGCATCGAGAGCGCGACGGTGGGTCAAGAGCGCTGTTGCCGCCACGAGAGCGCAACCCTCGTCGTGAGAGGAGAGTCCGCGCCGGGCAGCCACCGCCTTTGCCAGTTCGTCGATCTCTTCGACATGGCGATCCTGCTGACGCCCCCGCAGGGTTGGCGAGGAGACCAGCGCTCGACGGTACAGCTGCAACGATCGCCGCCTCGGAACTAAGTCGGAAGAGAACTCGACCAGGGTCGCACTCAGGGCTTCGATGTCGCTCCGAGAGCGTGGTTGGGCAAGATAGATCTCGGTCATGGACTGAAACCAAATGTGCTCGTGGGCGTAGAGAACCGATTCTTTTGTCGGGAAGTACCGGAAAAACGTTCGCGCCGAGACCCCGGCACTCTCGGCCACCTCCTCGACCGTTGTGGTGTCGTACCCCTGGGATGCGAACAGCTTGAGGGCGGCCGCACGAAGCGTACGTTCAGTGTGAGCCTTGTGCTCGTCACGCAATGAGGGGGCTCGTTTCAAGGTGTTCTGAGGCAAGACTCTTCTCCGGGGCCGAGTAATAGGTGCTCGTACCTTAACTTCTCGCAGGCTCCCCCCCCTGTAGATGCATTTGCCCACCGGAGATTGCGACCCAGCTTCGGTAGGACGCGCCGCACTCCTTGACGGTCGGACCGGACTGGATTACTCTGACAGTCAAGTGACACTTATGCAGCAGGCTGTCACTTAAAGCGCGGAGTCACCAGTGGCTCCGCGATCGAGCAGCGCTGGTCGGAAACGGCCGGATCGCAGAACATCGGGGGCGTCGTTGGTTCAGTCGATGGTTCAGAGTTTTGAAGCAATGCCCGCGGCAGACGAGGTGGTGTCGATCGCCTTGGTCGAGCTCACGGTCTGTTCGTCGTTCCGAGAAGCGGGACTGAGCGAGGAGCACGTTCAGCGACTCGTAGCTCTGGGAGGGCATTGGCCACCCGTTCTCGTGAACCGCGCCGACGGGTCGGTCATCGACGGGGCCCACCGCGTCGAGGCGGCCCGGCACCTCGGCTTGGATCGACTCGAGGCCTGGTATTTCGACGGTGGCGCCGAAGAGGCTTTCGTTGAGTTTGTCCGGCGGAACGTGCACCAGGGGCTCCCACTGACGTTGAGCGAACGAAAGCGGGCTGCCGAGCACGTGCTCATGACGTACCCTGAATGGTCTGACCGCCGGATTGCCGAACTTTGCGCCATTTCTCCGAAGACGGTGGGACGCCTACGGCCGAAGTCGTCGGGGCGTCCAACTGAGGGAATTCTTCAACTGGACGCTCGATCGCGGATCGGACGTGACAACAAGTGGCGGCCTGTCCACAGCGCCTCGGTCCGCTCCCGCGTCGCCGAGGCGATCAAGCAATACCCTGGTGCGTCACTCCGTTCGGTCGCGAAGTCCGTTGGCGTCTCGCCCGAGACCGTTCGCATCGTGCGTATGAATTTGGGCACGACGAGCGTGCTCGAGCCACCGCCGCCTGCGCCGTCCCCTCCACAGTGCTCTTCGTGGAACGAGGACCTTGCCCTCGTCTCCTCTGATCATGGGGCAGAGTTCGTCGCCTGGTTCGACCGAACGACTGTGACAAAAGAAGAGTGCTGGCGCTTCGCCGACTCGGTGCCACTCAGCCGGATATACGAGATAGCGGATGAGGCGCGGCGGCGATCTGAGGTCTGGCAACAGCTCGCAGCGTCTCTGGATACGCGGTGGGGCAAGCGGAAGTAGGCACTCCATCCCGCGATGATCCACAATGCTGCCGCGCCCGGCATTGGAAGGAGTAAGGCCGGGAGGGTACTGTCGGTCCGCGTATGAGGCCCCAGCACTCCGAGCCGCCCCACCCTGTGACAGTCTTTGGACACGCGGAGCCAGGCGCGAGCCAAGGCCTTCATGTACATCCAGGTGCGGTAGCCGATCGGGACCGAGCAAGTCGATAGCAGCGACGAAAGCCGGCACTGCCTCGGCTTCGGTGACGTCGGCGGCGGTGCCTGCCAAATATTCGGACAAGCGACGTCGGGAGAACGGCGTCAGAAGGGTGGATGCATGGAACGGACTGTCAGTGTCGATGTAGCGGAGACCCCGATGGAGATCTATGAGGTCGAGCCAGAGGGATCCGCACGGGGAGCGGTAATCGTGATCCAGGAGGCCTTCGGCATCACCGACCACATCAAGGACGTTTGCAAACGGTTTGCCGGCGAGGGATACCGAGCGGTAGCCCCCCACTTGTTCCATCGCAGCGGAGACCCCGTCATCGGTTATGACGAGATGGACAAGGTGGTTCCGCACATCATGGAGTTGAACGCTGACAACCTCCTGTCGGATCTCGACGCCACACTGAGCTACCTCGCTGACGCCGGATTCGAAGCGACCCAGGTCGCAGTGGTGGGCTTCTGCATGGGTGGCAGCGTCGTGTTCCTGGCAGCAGCAAAGCGCTCACTCGGTGCCGCTGTCACGTTCTACGGCGGCGGCGTGAGCCAGGGCCGCTTCGGGATGCCACCATTGGTCGAACTTGCGGCGGATCTCAAGACACCGTGGCTGGGACTCTTCGGTGACCGTGACCAGTCGATCCCAGTCGATGATGTCGAGGCTCTGCGCAAGGCGGTCGCGGTCGCATCCGTGGCCACCGAGGTGATCCGGTACCCCGAGGCAGACCACGGCTTCCACTGCGACGCCCGGAGCTCGTACCACCAGGAATCCGCAGAAGACGGATGGAAGCGAACCTTGGATTGGCTCGCCACGCATCTCTCTGCGCGCTGAGATCGCGCCGGAAGTTCCTTCTTGGCGCGGGAGCGATGACCGCGACGACGCGCTAATGTGTCATACGACTGACAGATTTTGGCCACGTTTGACCGGCTCGGCACTGCGACCGTTCCGATCGACCGGTGTACCTCGGGAGGACGGCCGCACGTTCCCGTTGCCGAGCATACGGGATTCTGGCTCCTTCCTGGAGAGACGAGGGTAAAGATGCAGTATCGAGCGATTTCCGCAGACGGGCACGTGAACGAGCCGCCGACGTTGTGGACGGACCGGCTCCCCGACAAGTTCAAGGAGCGCGGTCCTCACATCATCGAGACGCGCAAGACCAAGGGCCATGCCTGGATCATGGAGGGCCAGAAGCGTCCCTCGCCCATGGGTTTCAGCTCCATGTATTTCCGTTCGTCCAAGCGGTTCGACCGGGCCTCGCTGGTCGACAGCTTCAAGCAGATCAAAGACCGCGGCGTGCGTTATGAGGACGTGTTCCCCGGGTCCTATGACCCGGCGGCCCGGGTCAAAGAGATCATCGAGGACGAGACCGACGCCGAGGTGATCTTCAACGGCGTGGGGACGGTGTGGAACGGGATCAAGCTGTGCCCGGACAAGGACCTCAGCCTGGCCTGCTTCAAGGTGTACAACGACTGGATCGCGGAGTTCCAGGCCTACGCGCCCGAGCGCTTCGTGTGCAACGCCACGCTTCCCACCACCGGCCTCGAGGACTGCCTGGCCGAGTTGCACCGGGTCGCCGACCTCGGCCTGCGCACGGCCCAGCTCGAGTCGTACCCGAGCGGCTCTTTCTTCGAGCCCGCGCCCGAAGACGACCGCTTCTGGGCTGCCGCAGTCGAGATGGGCATGCCCATCAACGTCCATACGCAGTTCTTCTTCCCCGCCGGCGACCTGGGCTCGAGGATCAGTGCCGAGGGGGTTGCCGATACGCACAAGAGGGCCCAGAACCTCGGACTCGACGTCGAGGCCGGCAGCTTCCCTGTCATCTTGGCCAAGATGATCACGTCGGGAGTTTTCGAGCGGTTCCCTGAGCTCAAGTTCGTGGGCTCAGAGGTCCACACGGGCTGGGTTCCCTACTACCTCGAGCGCTTCGACGAGTCGGTTCGGCGCAACCGCGCCGACTATGGCCTGCCGCTGCTGCCGAGCGAGTACTTCCGGCGCAACGTGAGCGTCGTCTACATCGTCGACGAGATGGGTGCGGCGAACCGCTACGACATCGGGGTGGGCAACATCATGTGGGGACCCGACTTCCCGCACTCGTCGAGCAGCTGGCCTGTCGACTACCAGCTGGGCCTCGAGATTCTCGAACGGGCGGGGGCGACGCCGAGCGAGATCGAGCGGATCATGTGGCGCAACGCCGCCGACACCTACAAATTGCCTTACGACGAGCCGGACAGCGTCACCGTGGCGGCCTAAGGGTGGGTACTGTGCGCCGCATCAGCGCGGGAGACCAATGACGGACAGAAACGAATACAGACTGATCTCGGCGGATTCTCACGTTCTGGAGCCGCCCGACCTTTTCGAGAAGCGCCTCCCGAAAGAGCTGCGGAGCCGGGCTCCCCGCCTCGGTTCGAGCGAGGGCGGTGACGCATGGCTGCTCGAGGGAGCCGAGCCCATCCTGCTCCCGGCCACGGCTGCCACGGGTTCGGGGTACCAGCGCTTCAACGGGAACCACGGGTCCGGGCGGCCGCTCGTCTTCGGGGACGTGCTTCCAGGCCTCTACGACCCGGTGGAGCGACTCAGGGCGCAGGACGCTGACAGCGTCCAAGCGGAGGTGCTTTACCCGTCCCCCCGGCTCTGGGAGGCAATCATCCAGTCGGACGACGCGGAGCTGAAGTTGGCATGTGTGCGCGCCTATAACGACTGGATCGCCGAATTCAGTGCGCACGAGCCGGATCGGCTCATCGGGCTCGCCAAGATCCCGTCGACGAACAGCGAAGACGCCCGGGAAGAGCTGCTGCGCTGCGTCAAGGAGCTCAACCTGCGCGGCGCGATCCTCGATGCCTGGCCGAACGGCGGCGGGGTGGCCGGGGACCCTGGTGACGATCCGTTCTGGGAAGCCGTCAACGAGACCAAGGTGCCCGTGAGCCTCCACTACGCAGTAGGAGGCGTGAAGGCGACAATGCCGCCCAGCGGAATCGCTCCCGGCCTGAAGCCGCCCATGGCAGACGCTGCGCTGCCTCTCGTGGCGGCCGGCGTCTTCGACCGGTTCCCGGAGGTGAAGCTCGTGTTCACCCACGGGAACGCCGGCTGGGCCT
Organism: Acidimicrobiaceae bacterium; assembly: GCA_003160635.1. Classification (GTDB taxonomy): domain Bacteria; phylum Actinomycetota; class Acidimicrobiia; order Acidimicrobiales; family RAAP-2; genus Bog-473. The sequence goes on from PMLV01000201.1 coordinate 38,071, forward strand.
TCCACTGGCTCGAGTTCATGGACATCAACTACGTCCGCCATCGGCACCTCGAGGAGTATGCATTGCCGAACCCGGACGCCATCCCGAGCGAGTACATCCGGAAGTTCTCCTGGTTCGTCTTCCATCAGGATCGTTCCTCGGTGAAGAATCGCCACAAACTGGGTGTTGCCCACCTCATGTGGGGCAGCCACTTTCCCTTTGAGGACGCCAACTGGCCGGACGACCGCGAGCAGGCCATGCAGGTGACCGACGAGGTGCCGGTCGAGGACAGGCAAGCACTCCTCTCGGGAAACGTTGAGAGCCTGTACCGGCTCCGAGGCCATGAGAGCGGATTCGCAGATGGCGAGGTCGAGAGGTTCGAGCAACTGGTGCATTTCTAAGTGGGAGTGAGGCACGAACCAGCCTTGGTCGTTCCCGGGGGGCTCCATGCAGACAACTGAGGAAACGGTGACCGGTGGGCGCATGGTCACGTGGGAGCTCGCGGAGTGGGTAGCGGGGCTGCAGTTCGACGACCTGCCCGACGCCGTGGCCGACGAGGCGGCGCGCTCGTTCACCGACTTCCTGGGCGAGTGCCTCTTCGTGGGAGCGACCAAGCCTTGGGGCCGGAGCATCGCTGACTTCTGCGCACGAGAAGGCGGGCAGCAGCCTGAGGCGACCATCATTGCGTCCGGAGTGAAGACGCTGTCGTCACGTGCAGCCCTGGCCAACGGCACGATGGCACTAGGTTTCGAGTACGCCGATTTTGCGGCCGGCAGCCGTGCTTACCCGTTCGCCGTCACCGGTCCGCTCGCACTGGCGGAGACCCGCCATCGGCCAGGCAAGGAGCTCGCCTTGGCGATCGTCATCGGGTACGAGGTGATGTCCCGGGTGACGCGGGCCACCCTCACGCACGGCTCGGGGTTCTACGTCCCGGCGTTGTACGGCACCTTCGGCTCGGCGGCGGGAGGTGCACGCGTCCTTGGGCTGACCCCGCAGTACACGAACTATGCACTCGGCCTTGCAGCAGCATTCACCGGGGGCACGTTCCAAGGGCATGAGGAAGGAGCCTGGCAACGCTCGCTGAACGGCGGCATGGCCAGCGAGCGCGGCGTGACGGCCGCGCTGCTTGCGGAGACAGGCTTCCGGGCCACCGAATTGGGTTTGGAGGGCGTGCAGGGGTTCGCCAACATGTTCTGCGGCGGGCGGCTCGATACTGAGGCGCTCCTGGGCCACCTCGGATCGTCATTTGTCATCACCGACCGCTGGGTCAAGGCGTACCCGATGAACGTAACGTTGCACGCCCCTGTTGAGGCCCTGCTCAAGATCATGCGAGCGTACGACCTCCATTACGAGCAGATTGAGGAGATCGATGCCGGATGGCAGAAAGTGGAGCCCTTTCTGGCGAAGCGGAAGGTTGCGACGGTGGTGAGCGCCCAAGCGAGCCTGCCCTTCGCATTGTCGGTTGCCGCGGTGCGTGGCAAGGCAGGAGTCGATGAATTCACCGACGAAACGGTGGCAGACCCAGTAATTCAAGGAATGATTGCCCGAACGACGATCCATCAGGACACCGAGCTCTTCGAGCGGGTGAAGAACTCCATGCCGGGCCGTGTGACCGTACGCCTCCGGGATGGGAGAGAGTTTACCGACGAGGTGCTCTATCCCAAGGGAAATCCGGGGAATCCCATGACGGAGGCGGAGTTCAAGGCCAAATTCATGGACATGGCAGCGCGCGTCCTAGGTGACACGCAGGGCGAGGAGCTCTACGCTCGAGCGCGCGACCTCGTCAACGTGAATGACGTATCCGACTTGGCACCGCTCCTCAGTCCGAGACCATAGGAACGAGGTTTTTGAAATGGGCATGACAACTGTCGAGAAGATCCTGGCAAGCCACTCCGACCAGAAGGAGGTCAAACCGGGTGACGTGGTGATGGTGGAGGTCGACGTCTCAGTTCACTTCGACCGTATGCGACCCGACGTGCTCCGCATCAACGACCCCAACAAAGTCGTGCTGCTCCACGATCACCTGGTTCCGGCCCCGACTGTCCAGGCAGCCAACAACGCGAAGTTGCTCCGGGAGTTCGTCGAGAAGTTCAAGGTGCCGAACTACTTCCCGGTGGGCGCACACGGGATCTCGCATGTCCTGGTGGCCCAAGAGGGATTCGCACTTCCCGGCAAGATCTTGACCAATGCCGATTCGCACACGTGCTCGTCGGGTGCGCTCAATTGCCTCGCCCGGGGAATGGGCCCTTCGGAGATGCTCTACATTCTCTGCAAGGGCCGGACGTGGTTCCTCGTCGGACCCACCACCAAGGTCGTGCTCGAAGGTGAATTACCTGAGCGCGTGTATCCGCGCGATGTGATCCACTACATCCCCGGAAAGTACGGCGACTTCGCTGGGCGCAATCTCGAATGGCACGGCGACGGTCTCGGTGGCATTGGAATGGACGGGCGCCTCACCATGGCCACCATCTCGGCTGAACTGTCGGCCGAGTTCTCTTTGTTCCCGTATGACAGCATCCTCGAGGAGTATCTCGAAGGGCGAGCGAAGTGGCCCTATGAGCCGGCCCATCCTGACGACGACGCGCAATATGACCAAACCATCACCGTCGACTTGGGATCCCTCGAGCCACAGGTGATGCTGCCTGGGAAAGTGGCATGGAACTCGAGGAGCGTCCGGGAGGTCGCAGGGCAGAAGGTCGACCAAGCCTTTATCGGCTCGTGCGCCAACGGTCGCCTGAGCGACTTCGCCATCGCAGCAGAGATCGTGGACGGTCGACACGTGGCACCTGGAACGCGCTTCATCGTCACTCCTGGCAGCCAGGAGATCCTCAAGCAGGCGATCAAGATGGGGTACGTCGAGACGCTCATGGATGCAGGAGCCGTGGTCACGAATTCGACCTGCGGCGCCTGTTTTGGTGGCCATATGGGAGTCCTCGGCGACGGCGAGGTGTGTATCACCGCTTCGACGCGGAATTTCAAGGGACGGATGGGAAGTCCCTCCGCCGACGTGTTCATGGGTTCACCGGCCACCGTTGCGGCCTCAGCAGTGACGGGTGTCATCACCGATCCACGAGATATCTAGGCAACGACAGCGCGCACGGGTCGCAAGAGGAACGAGAAAGGTAGGGTCGCATGGGGAACGTTTTCAGTGGCAGAGTGTGGAAGTTCGGAGACGACATTAACACCGACCTGCTCATTCCGGGATTCGCCATCTTCATGCCTCTCGAGGAGCAGGTCCGGCATGTCATGTCGGCGAATAGGCCAGGTTGGGCGGACGAGGTAGAGCCCGGTGACGTGCTCCTCTGCGGGAGCAACTTCGGTGTGGGCTCGGCTCGTCCAATCGGTGACGTCATCCTCGGTCTCGGGATCGTCGGCGTGGTGGCAGAGTCCTTCAATGGGCTTGGCCTCAGGAACTGTGTCAATGTCGGCCTTCCGGTTCTTCCTTGTCCTGGGATCCTCGCGGCGTTCGAGGAAGGCGAGGTCGCCGAAGTGGACTGGACGAACGGAACCGTCAGCAACGTCACCAGGCAGACCTCTCTTCGGGGAGAGCCACTGCCGATGGCACTCCAGGACATCGTCCAAGCCGGAGGCGTCGAGGCAGTGCTGCGAAGCGAGGGGTTCCTTGCTACTAAGTAAGGACGCGTCGAGGAGGCTCACATGACGACGTCCGTTACCGAACGGCTCGCAGAGTGGATAGCGAAGGCGACTTACGACGAGATCCCCGACGTCGGGATCCGGAGAGTGGAGGAGCGCTTCATCGACTCACTCGGCGTGCAGGTCGCAGGGTTATCAGTCCGGGCCGGACAGATCATCACGCAGTGGGTGAAGGGACAGGGCGGGACTCCCGAGAGCAGCGGCCAGCTGGGCGAGGTCAAGCTGGAGAGCAAGGTCGTGGTCACGTTGAAAGACGGGACCGAGTCGGAAGGGACTGCCCACCAGTCACACGGAAATCCGCGGGATCCGCTGACCGAAGCCGAGGTGGCAGCCAAGTTCCACGAGTGCACCGAGGCCCTTGTGTCGGAGGAACGGCGCGCCGTTGTGATCGATCTCTGTTACCAGCTCGACTCGTTGCCAAGCGTGCGTGCACTGGGCGACGCCGTCTGTTCGACGTCTAGCTGATGCGTCATCGGGGCAAATACGAACAGAGCGGAACTGTCGATGATGTCGACTACGTTTGAACTGGAATAACCGATCGATACTGCAATCGTCAGGAGTTGACGTATGGCCTATGACCTCGTCATCAGAGATGCACTAATCGTCGACGGAACGGGCAGGAAAGCCTTCACCGGAGATGTGGCCGTCCTGGACGGGAGCATTGTTGCCGTGGGCAAGGTCGACGGGGAGGCCACGCGCACGATCGACGCAGACGGTCTGGTGGTGGCACCGGGATTCATCGACGCGCATACGCACTACGACGCCCAGCTTCTGTGGGACCCAACGGCGAACCCGTCGACGGCGCATGGCGTCACGACGGTTCTCATGGGCAACTGTGGCTACACGTTGGCGCCCGTGCGTGCCGAGGACCAGGAGTATCTGATGGGCCTCTTCAGCGCAGCGGAGGAGGTACCAAAGGCGGCGCTGCAGAAGTTCGCCCCGTTCGCTTGGCAGACGTTCCCGGACTACCTGGCCTGGCTGCAGCGCAGCCCGCTCGGATTGAACGTTCTCACTCAGGTGGGCCACAGCGCGGTGCGACGTTTCGTGATGGGCGAGGAGGCGCTCGAGCGCGCGGCCACCGACGAGGAGATCGCTTCCATGGTGCAGATCGTCGAGGAGGCGATGGACGCCGGAGCGGCCGGGGTGAGCTCAAGCCAGGCCCCGCACCAGGTTGGCGAGCTCGGCGAGCACATCCCGTCCTACTTCGCCACGAACGCTGAGAACGAAGCGCTGGCCGCCGCGGTGCGTCGTAAGGGCAAGCGCCTGGTATCGATCAACCCTCGCTCCAAGCGCGATGGACTGTCGGAGGAGGACCGGGTGTTCCTGTCCAGGTTGGCAGAGATCTCCGGTGCAATCGTGTCGTGGAACGACTTCGGCATGGGATCACCGAGTTGGGAGACCTCCCTCGAATACATGGAGGCGGAACTCGAGCGTGGCCACGAGATCTATGCCATCGCGCGCTGCCAGAAGCCCGAGACACGGTTCACGCTGAAGAAGATCTCGGCGATCTTCGCGACCTCGGAAGCGTGGCTCGACTATTCCCGGCTCGACCCAGCTGACAAGATCGTGGCCCTGTCCGACCCCGAGTGGCGCGCTCGACTGGCGGAGTTCTGGGAGACGGCCCGGTTCATGCCGATGGTGTCCGTCGAGAAAGGCGTTGGTCCGGGCGCAGAGGCGCTCGAAGGCCGTCTCCTGACGGAGATCGCTGAGGAGCGGGGCGTGAGCCCGGCGGACGTCATGTTCGACGTCGCGGCGGAGGACAAGCTGCAGACGTTCTTCCGAATCTCCGGCCCGGTCAACGTCGACGAATCGAACCTCGAGCGGATCCTGAAGAGCCCGGCCACCCTGATCGGGATATCGGATGGCGGCGCGCACCTCCAGACGTTCGCTGGAGGCGACTACACGAGCTACTTCCTCGAGCATTGGGTGCGCGAGAAGGGGGCGTTCTCCCTCGAAGAGGGGGTCGCGGCCCTGACATCGCGCGTTGCCGAATTTCTGGGCCTCACTGACCGGGGCACGCTCGAGGTCGGCAAGGCGGCTGACCTCGTGGTCTTCGACCCCGAGACGGTGGGACCGCTCACGCTGGAGACACTCAACGACATCCCGGGCGGTGGCACTCGGATGACCAAGGGTGCACGTGGCATTTCCTGGGTGGTCGTCAATGGGACGCCTGTCGTGGAGCGTGGCGCAGCCACCGGGGAAGTCCCTGGCCTCGTCCTCGGGGTGCCGGCGCCAGTCTCTCATGCGGTGGTCTGACAGGTCTGGGAGGTACCTTCGGTCACATGCGAACCCTCATCACTGGAATTGACGCGCAAGGGCGTTCATGTGTCGTGTCGGACATCGACATGGCGACCGCTGCCGTTCCGGGCATTCCCGGCGTGCGTAATGCCGTTCACTACCGCACAACGGAGAGTCCGCCCTCCGCACGACTCCCGGCACTGGCGGACAACGTGGACGTGCAGTTGCCACCGGGGATCCTCAGGTTGATGGTGGTTGATCACGCACCGCACGGGCCGAACGACGATCCGACCACAGCAACGAAGATGCACAACACGGACGCGCTCGACATCGTGTACGTCGTTGAAGGCCAGGCAGAGCTCGCCCTTGAGGACGGCTCCCATGCCGTTGGCCCCGGTGACTGCGTGGTCACGCCAGGCGTCGACCATGCGTGGCAGGCAGGCCCAGACGGTGTCCGTTTCCTCGTCTTCAGTATCGGCACGCCGCGACTGCAATAGCTCGCTCGGAACGCCCTTCCGGGCCTGTTCCGTCGGCGAGTACATCAAAGAACTCCCCAAGAAATTCTCAGATAACAACTGAGGAAATTCCTCAGTCCCTGGGGGTGTTGCAACCCTGTATCGCGAGTTGTGATGATACGGGCATCGGCATCAGAGTTTGGCGGTACATGCGACCAACTCGAACTCAGAAGAGTGGCATCACAGAAGAAAGAATGACGTGTGCAGTAACTCCATCCCGTGGACCTCGACCGCATCAGGAGGAACCGTGGAGACATGTCCACTCGCGGGGAGGTGATGCGTGGATCTTGGGTTGACACCTGACACCCGGTGGAAGACCGACGCGGCAGCGCTGGTTGGAGCGGCGTACGCCGCCGGTTTCACGATGTTGGGCACCACCTCGTTGCTCGTCACGCCCGAGGTGCCCGATCTCTATGTCCGTGCGGGCCTGGGTTGTCACGAGTTGCTGGGTCTCGTCGTCACTGACATCGATGCGACGCTCAACTGGGCCACGCAGGTGGCCGAACAGGCGGCTTTGATGGGCGCGACCTGGGTCAACACGACCTTCAAGGCGGTCGACGGTGACACGTCTTCGCTGGTCAGGCGGTGCGCAGCCATGCTGGCCGAGGCCGGCGCCGGCATGGCGATCGAATTCAGCCCGCTCGGACCCGTCGCCTCGCTCCAGGACGGACTCGACATGGTCGACCTGTCGGGGAGCGACCGTGCGGGCGTCGTGGTCGACATCTGGAACGTGTCCTACGGTCCCACCACGTGGGCGGAATTGGAGCGGCTTCCAGCGGACCGGATCGCCTACGTGCAATTCAACGATGCGCTGCCGCGGGTCGGAGCTCTCGACATTGAGGCGATGAACCGCCGGACATACCCAGGTCAGGGCGCGTTCGAAGTCGACCGGTTCGTGTCGGTCGTCCGCGCCAACGGATGGGACGGCGTCGTAAGCGTCCAGATCCTCAGCGAAGAGCTCCGGCAGCTCCCACTGGCCGAATTCGCTCGCCGGGCCTTCGAGACATCGACGGCCTACTGGCTCTGACTGAGATCGTCGCCTGCCGCGCAATCCCGCTATTACAAAAGGCGTCTCTCACTTGAGAGTGTTCCCAGACCTCTGAGCGACCGGCAGGCTCATGCGGTCATGTTGTGACGTGAAGGGGATCCCTATAATGACGGGCGCCACCTCGGCGAGGGAATTGTGACGTGGGAATCGGTATGGCACGACACGAATGGCTCAGATTGCCCCGAACATCAGCTGTCAAACTGGCGAAGTGGACACTCGCCGGTTTGAGTGAGCTCGCGGTGAGCATGTTGCCTGGCGCGATTGTCCTCCTCCCAGAAGGGTCCGTTGTCGATGCGGCGGGAGTTCTGAGTGAGGTCCCGCCGTGCGATATCCAAGACCTTGACGCGGCCATGTTTGTCGTGGAAACCGAGGCATGGCTCCGCTCCCTATAACACCCGGCCGATCTTCTTTTGCAGAGGTTCGATACGAAGAAGCAACATCCCGCTGGCGAGGTTTATGAAGTTGCGCAGTTGGTCAACAGTAGGGAGGCAGCGCGCCGTGGGCACCATGCTCAAGCCTCGTACGACAGCGGATCAGAATAGAGTTGGTGGTCAGCGGTGGTGACATACGACCCATTGCTGCGATGTATTGACGACGTGATTCGGTGTCAGTCCTCAGTCGCTATTGGTTTGCCCGACAGGATAGTGTCGAAATGCCGACAATCTGGTCGGTTTTGCTAACGATTCGACGTTTAGGAGCAAGTGGTCTGATGCCCGATTACAAGTACGTCCTCTATGAGACTCTCGACTCAGGGACTGTGGTGCGCATCATGCTCAATCGACCCGATTCGCGTAACGCGCAAAACCGGGGGCTTCTTGTGGAACTCAACGACGCGTTCATGCGGGCTGAGGGGGACGACGACGTGAGGGTCGTCATTCTCGGTGGCATGGGGCCGATGTTCTCCTCTGGTCACGACTTGGGTTCCAAAGCGTCGCTGGAGGAGATGACGCCGGGCCCGACGTTGCACCCGACCCGGGCCATCAACGGGGGCACACGAAAGGGTGCTGAGGCGCTCATGCTCCAGGAGTGGCACTACTACTTCGAAAACACGCGCCGCTGGCGCAACCTGCGCAAAATCACCATCGGGCAGGCGCACGGGGATGTCTACGCAGCGGGTCTGATGCTGTTGTGGGCCTGCGACCTCATCGTGTGCGCCGAGGGCACACGGTTCGCCGACGTGGTGGGTACGCGGCTCGGAATGTGCGGTGTCGAGTACTTCGCCCACCCATGGGAGTTCGGGCCACGCAAGGCCAAGGAGCTCCTCTTGACTGGCGACTCGATCGATGCCGAGGAGGCATACGGTCTGGGCATGGTCAGCAAGATCTTCCCGGCTGACGACGTGAGGGACCGCACGGTCGAGCTCGCGCAGCGGATCGCCCAGCTTCCGACCGTGACGTCGCTCCTCATCAAGGAAGCGGTGAATCAGTCGGTGGACAACATGGGCTTTTACAACGCGTTGAACGCCTGCTTCACGTTGCACGAGCTGAATCACGCTCACTGGGCCGGGATCAACGAGAACAAGGCCCCGCGTGCCCAAGAGGATTCCGGTATCCCCAATTGGAAGGAAGCACCGCCGATCGTGCCCTCCGTGAAGGACAAGGTGCGTGCTGAGCAATAGGGCGAGCGGCGGCCGGGTTCGGGAGCTGCGTGCATCGTCTACGACCTTTGAGATGGGCCTCCATTGCGAGCTGGATGCGTAGGCTCCGAGGTTGGACGACACTTCGCATAGAACCTGCTCAAGTGTAGAATTTGGCGGCACGGCAGATGGCGTCTCTTTGGCATCTGAATCGAATTCGATAACGGATCACCGGCAGGAGACTTGCCGGCAAGGAGGGGTGGGACCCGCTTAATGCTGCAATTCGTGATCGCCGGACTCGTACTGGGTGGGATCTACGCCATCGCCTCAGCAGGACTGGTGATCACCTACACCTCCTCGGGCATCCTCAACTTTTCCTTCGGTGCTATCGCATATTTCATTGCGCGCTTCTACTACTACCTTCACTCCCAGCAGAACTGGGGCATTCTCCCGGCTGCCGTTGTTGCCGTCCTGATCGCCGCGCCAGCACTCGGCGTCGTTCTTTACTTGCTCCTCTTTCGCCACCTCCGGCTGTCCTCCCCGCTCATAAAGGTGGTGGCAACCATTGGTTTGCTCGTGGCAATCCCGTCTCTGGCGACCATCATCTTCGGCAACGGGGCCATCCAACAGGCACCGGGGCTCGCCCCCGAACCCGTCGCCGTGTACCACTTCCTCGGTGTGCCGGTGACGCTGGATCAGATCATCGTCTACATCAGCGTCGTCGTGACCGTGGCTGCTGGCGCCCTGGTGTTGCGCTATACGGAGGTGGGTCTCAAGGTGCGTGCCATGGTCGATTCGCCGGCCATGACAAACCTGTCGGGCACCAACCCCACCGCGATCTCGGTCGGAGTGTGGGCGGTGAGCACACTCTTCGCCGGACTGGCCGGTGTCCTGGCAGCCCCGATCATCGGGCTCGACCCGAACACCTTCACCCTGCTCATCGCTGCCTCCTTCGCCGCCGTGGTGGCCGCCAAGCTCCGCAGCCTTCCGGTGGCGGTGATCGTTGGCTTGCTGATGGGAGTTGCGACCTCGCTCATCCAGCGGTATCTGCCGCCAGCGAGTAGGTGGACCACCGAGGTCATCGATGCCGTGCCCTTCATCGTGATCGCTCTCTTCCTTCTTTACAGCTTGGTGCGCAGGGGCGGCAGGATGGGGGAGGCCGAAGGCTGGGGTGGCGCGCTTGACCGAGCTATCACGCCGCAGGGCGAGAGCAAGTTGGCTGGGTCCACGAAGAGCATCGTCGCGGAGGGCTCACTCAGCTTCTCCGGCAAGTACGCCGGGCCCTTGCTCCTGATCATGGCCGTGAGCGTCCTGCCGGCCATTGTGAGCGGATACTGGGTGGGCCTGTTCGCGCAGGCGTTCGCCTATGGCGTGATCTTCCTCTCGTGGACCGTCGTCACGGGCGAGGGAGGGATGCTCTGGCTCTGCCAGATCACCTTCGCTGGCGTCGGAGCGCTGACGACCGCGCAGCTTGCCACCCACTACGGATGGCCGGTGTTGGCCGCTGCCGTCGCTGGCGGCCTGATTGCTGCCGCCATCGGTGCGCTGGTCGGCTTCCTAAGCATCCGGTTGGGCGATTTGTATGTCGCCTTGGTCACGTTGACCTTCGGGCTGCTCATGGAAAACCTCGTCTTTACGCTGCCAACCTTCGTCAACAATGGGCTCGGGCTGACGGTCAACCGTCCCAGATTCGCAAGCTCTGATCTCTCCTTCACCTACTTGTGCCTGGTCGTGTTCATCATCATTTCGCTCTTCATTGTCAACCTCAAACGCTCGACTACCGGCCTCGCTCTCAACGCGGCGCGCTGGAGCGAGGCCAGCGCCCAAACCTCGGGCGTCAGCGTGGTGCAGATGAAGGTGATTGCCGGTGCGCTCGCGGCCTTTATCGCTGGCATCGGAGGCGCGCTTCTCGTCTTGGCGCAGACAACGTTTCAATCAGCCGAATTCGCCACATTCGCCGGCGTGATTTGGCTGGCCGTGCTGGTAACCATCGGCGTGCGGTCAAACGTTGCGGCGTTGATCGCTGGGCTGGCGTTCGTGTTGCCGGCCGCGCTGCTGCAGTACTACCTCCCCTCGCAGACAATTCTCACCGAGCTCCTCCCCGTTCTCTTCGGTCTCGGGGCAATCTCTGCGGCGAAATACCCCGACGGCTCGTTGGCCGAGAACAGCCGTCAGTTGCGGCGCCTGTTCCTCAGGCTGAGCTCGGCTGGCCCGACCGACCTGGAGCTCACAGATGGGACGAACGAGACCGATCAGGTCGGGACGAGTGACAGCGCGCCGCGCCTGGCCGAGGGCGCGTCATGATGAGGGTGCCGGCCACAGCAGATCCCAGTCTGGGCGAAACCGTCGACAGTGGGGCGCCGCCCGCCCTGGCGGCTGCTGGTATCACGGTCCGCTTCGGGGGATTGACGGCGCTCTCCGATGTCTCGCTGGAGGTGGCGCCCCGACAGATCACCGGGCTGGTGGGCCCCAATGGAGCCGGCAAGTCGACCCTTTTAGGCGTGTTTTCCGGCCTTGTACGCCCCAACTCGGGTCGGGTCTGGCTGCGCGGGGAGGACGTCACGGCGGCCTCGCCGCGGTCGCGAGCCGCCCGTGGCCTGGCGCGGACCTTCCAACAGCCCGAACTCTTCCTGGGGCTGACGGTGCGGGAGCATCTGGTACTGGCCCATCGCGCCCGCCGCGAACCTGCGCGCATGTGGCGAGACATGTTCGATCCCCGGTCACTCTTTAGGCCTTCCAAAATAGAGAAGGAGCGCGTCGACGGGTTGCTTGAGCTTGTGCGTCTGACCCGGGTGGCCAAGGTCCCAGTGGCGGCGCTTCCGCTCGGTATCGCGCGGCTGGTCGATGTGGGGCGGGCCCTGGCGAGCGATCCCAGTGTCCTGCTCCTCGACGAGCCGCTGTCCGGGGTCGACATGAAGGCCTCGGAAAACCTGCTCCGAGTCTTCGAGCAGGTTGTTGTGCAGGCTGACGACCCGCTGTCGCTCATCATCGTCGAACATGACGTAGCGGCGGTACTGGCGCTGTCGCACGCAGTGGTTGTTCTCGACTTCGGAGAGCGCATCGCGGTCGGGACGCCCGAGGAGATCCGCAACGACCCGGCCGTGCGTACGGCCTATCTTGGCGACAGCGAGCCGTTAGCGCGCACATCGACGGCGACCGCTTCTTTGGCGCCGCCCGTCACCGACGTCGGCCAACAGGCGTAATCGGGCCGATGACGCAGAGCGCTGTCCGGGTGGCCTTGGTACCGGGGACCCAACCCATCCTCGAGGTGCGCTGCCTCGATGTCTGCTACGGCACGTCGCAAGCGTTGTTCGGCATCTCGCTCAACGTACCGCCGGGAGCGGTCATCGCGGTGCTCGGCGCCAACGGTGCTGGCAAGAGCTCGCTCGCCCGAGCCATCTCGGGACTGGTGCGCCCCACTGCGGGCCGAGTTCTCTTCGAGGGCGAGGACGTGACAGGATGCTCGGCCTACAAACTCCGCCGACGCGGTCTGACGTACATCCCCGAGGGTCGCGGCGTCTTCCCTGGCCTATCGGTGATCGATAATTTGAAGATGGCGGTGGCGCAGGAGAAACGCCAGGACCGTCCAAGCGCCATCGATCGCGCAATCGAGCGGTTCCCCGTTCTCGGCATTCGCACCAATCAACGAGCTGGCAGTCTGTCCGGCGGGGAGCAGCAGATGCTTGCCATGGCCCGGGCGCTTGCCGTGTCGCCGAAACTGGTGATCGCCGACGAGATGTCCCTTGGCCTCGCGCCCCTGGTGGTCCAGTCGGTCTTCGAGGGTCTGGAGGTAGCCCGCAAGTCCGGGATCACTATTGTGCTGATCGAGCAATTTGTGCACCGGGCACTCGCCATGGCGGACAGCTGCGTCATTCTGACTAGAGGCAAAGTGGGCTGGGAGGGGTCGGCGGCAGATGCCGGTCAAGCGGTGATCGAGCGCTACCTCGGTGAGGCTGACGGGGCGGCCACAGAGCGGGTTGAGCACGGATCGCAATAGCCTTGTTTGCAGAGAGCGGACGCTTCACCCACACCATGTACGGTGCGTTCGGGAAGCAATGAGGGTCTCGGAGGTCCGAGCACGATGCGGTCGACTTTGGTATCGCGGTGCAGGCACCCAATGGAACTGAAGGGGGATCAGGACAACTTTCCCAAAATCAGTCTCGCATGGGAGACGCGGCGTAATCGATGATGGCCATTTTGGGACATGCCTCCGCGGCCGACGTGACCCTGTCTCTCAGTTGCTCGGCGGTTCGAATTCCTGCTGATCGTCAGAGATTTCGGAGCAAGAACGTCGGGCGACGGCGAACGCCGTATCTTTCAAGACGATTCTCACCTCGGCCCTACGACTCAACTCAGAGCCGGTAGAATTTGCGCGCCGTGCCGCCCCTGAGGAGACGCTTCGCCTCGTCGTCGAGCTCGAGCTGGCTTAGCTCCTCGAGCTCGTGCTTGCAGGACTCGACGCTGACCTCGTGCGGGAAGTCCGACGCGTACATGAAGGGCTGGCAGCCGAGATAGTCGATGGCGGTCGTCAGGTGGTGCTCCCCGCCCTCGCACCCCAACACGATCCGGCCCTGCGACATGAGCTCGCGCAGGTAGTCGATGACCGACGTGCCCTCCTTGAGCTGCAGGACGCGCGGCGAGATCGGATGAAGAAACTTGTACGACTCGGTGAAGCGCTCACCTGCCATCAGGATCCATCCCGCGCCCGCCTCGAGGTACGCCGCGCGCAGACCGGGGAAGATTTCAAAGACGTTGTTGAACAGCATCCCGGCAAGCACGATGAGTTGCCCGATGGGGTGGCCGAGAGCGTGGGCGCCCGCGAACACGTTGAAGTCGTCGAACCCGAGACCCTCGAAGCCGGCGCCGTGGAACGCGATGCCGACATCGAGGTCTTGACACGCCTCGTACACCGGGTAGTAGAACTCGCTGCCGAGGTGGTTCGGCATCCCGTGCGCCTGGGTGACCGATCCCACGAACCCGAGCTGTTTGACCGCGCGCTTTAGCTCCTCGACGGCGGCCGAGGGCAGTTGCATCGGGATCAGCGCGACCGCCTGGAACCTCCCCGACGGATGCCGGAGGTAGGTGTCGGCAACCCAGTCGTTGTACGCCTGGCAGAGCGCGATCGCGTAGTCGAAGTCGCGAGAGCGGTGGATCGTCTGGCCGAAGGTGGGATAAAGGACGGTCTGCTCGATGCCGACGGCATCGAGGAAGTAAAGCCACGACTCCGGCGTCCTGCCCGTCTCCTGCGGCTGGCGGTCAACGACTGCGGTCTGCTCGAATGGTGTCGCGTTCAGGAAACCGATTGGCGGGAACACGTTGCGCTGTCCCATCAGGGAGAATTCCGCCTCCTTCATCTCTCGATACGGGGAGCGCAGCCTGTCAATGATCGCCCGAAAATCCTCGAAGAGATGGCCGTCAGCATCGAGGAGCCCCGTCCCCTTGACCTCAACATCCACCGGCGCTTCAACGGCCGTCATCGGTTTTGCCTTCGGGTGTCGCCGTTTGGCGCGGGGGTCTCGTCGGCGTCGAAGCGCCCCATCGGGCCGAAGCTGATTAGGAGCGACTCAAGGGGATCGTCGCTCGCCTGCTCCGCGTCATAGGCGGTCCCGCCCATGACCCAGCGACAGTCGCCCGGCTTGTACACGCCCTCGCCCTTGACATGCAGTTCGCCGCTCAACGGGATGTAGAGCGTGTCCGAGGGGTGCCAATGGGAGCTGCTCTCAAACTCCGGCGCAGGCCAGATCAGGGCCGCCGAATAGTCCCGACCCCTTGGCAGAAGGTTGGGAGGCACCGTGGCCTCCGTCTGCACGAGCGAATGCTCCACGCTGCTGAAGTGGTTGAGATAGTCCAAGCTCGGCATGTCGCTCCTTGAGGCGATGGACTCCGTCCGGCCTGCTGCGGTCTCCCCGAGAATGTCGCGCCGTCTCGACGCCCCGAAACGGACGTTCCTTGACTTCTTGAACATAAATGAAATACGAATAGACAGTCAAGGGCCGACTCGGCGAGTCGGCCTGCACTTCGTGCTCGGAAACCTGGAACGGTGCGGCACGTCGCCTCGCAAGCCGCTCTGATCCAAAGGCCCGGTGTTACGTTGCCGCTGGAGACGACCCGTACCGCGATGCCCCTTCTGGGCAGTCCTGCGGGATCCGGTACCCTCGAGGGCATCATGAAGCGTCACACCGCTTCCGAGTAGAAGCCCGACGGCCGGGCGCGAGTCGTCCACCGAACCCGTACCGGGCTGGCTTCACCCTGCAGTCATCTCCACCACAGCTGGAGGCTGGTCGAAGCGAAGAAGGCTTGGCGGTCCTGGTCGGACAGAGTGCTGGCCGCCAGTTCGGCCACGCGGCACATTTCGGCATACGAGAGCTCTTGCAGCTGCGGGTAGTCCGATCCCCAGCAGAGCCGCGCCGCGCCGAACGAGGCGACCAGACGACCCAACCAGTCTGCAGAGTCGGCCCCTACCAGATTGTTCGTGGTGACCTTCAGGTGGACCCCGGGGAGGTCGGCCAGGCACAGCAGCGCCTCGTCGTTGCCAACTCGGCTTCCGAAGTGGACGAAGCCACAGTGGTCGAGGACGACGGCCGCCGACGGGACGGCGGCGCAGAGCGCCGCCAACGAGCCCAGGTTCTCCGGGAGCAGGTTGGGCACCACCACCACGTTGGCTTGAGCGGCGGCGGCCCACAGGGAGGCGCCGCGGCCGTCGCCCAGCCAGCGAGGCACTTCCGCCCCGAGGCCCGACACCCGGACCCCGGTTGCACCGGCGCCGGCCAGCGCCAGGAGGTTGGCGACAGGCTCCGGACCGTCCATGTCGATGCCGGCCACCAACGCGAGCCGCGACGGGTCGGCCGCCACGACGTCGATGGCACACCGACAGTCGTAGCCGTAGAGGCCGCCTGCGTGGACGACGACGGCTCTCGCCACGCTATTGTCGTCAAGCGTTTGCCTCAATTGGTCGGCACCACCGCTGGTCTTCCACCACTCACTGCCCAGGCCGGAGGGCCGACGCGGATAACAGATGACGTCCGGACACGCGACGTGGACGTGGGCGTCGACGATCATCGGTCGTTCGTCCTGGTACCTACTTCCCGACCACGGTTGATCCGCCGCGCGGGTGACCGGGCCGCTCAGATCGCCCACGTTTGGGTGGGTCAATTGATGACCCCCTCCTCCTTCAGCTGCGTGATGTCTTCCCACGAATGACCGAGCTCGAGGAGAATCTTCTCTGTGTGCTCTCCAACCTCGGGAGCAGGGGACGCGCGACGCGGCCCGCCATAGTCGTCGAACGTAACCGGGCTGGAGACGACCTCGAGCGGTTGATTGGGTGTCTCGATCTCCGTGAAGAAACCGTTGAGACGGGCTTGCTCGTCGTGACGGAGGTCATAGGGCTTCTGCACGGGCGCCCATGCGCCCGAGAAGCCGGCGAACGCCTGGCACCAGTACTCGAACGTCCTCGAACCGAAGACCTCATCGAGCAGGGCGACACACTCTTCCCCGTACTGCTCTCGGATTTCCATGTTCGAGAACCGCTCGTCGTACACCAGGTCAGGCCTTCCGATGACCGCGCAGAATTCTTTCCAGTAGACATCTGCATTCACCACCGCCAGTGAGATGAAGCGACCGTCGCTGGTCCGGTACGACCCGGTGAGGGGGTTGCGTTGGGCCCGAGTGATGGTGATCTGGGGTGGATTTGGCCCCTCGAACTGCGCGTTCAAGATGTCGCGCTGCACCTGCCACATGCCGACGTTCATGAGGGCGACATCAACCACCGAGGGCTCACCGTGCGCTGCTCGTCGATAGAGCGCGGCGGCAACGCCTCCGGCCAGCGTGATGGCAGCCATCACGTCTCCGAAAGCCGGGCGCTGCGACAACGGCCATTCTGACCCCGCTGGCGTCAACGCCCCGCCGACGCCACCGCGGGCCCAGTACGCGGTGCCGTCCAGCCCCGCGGTTTCGCTCAGCGCACCCTTCTGACCGTAGCCGGACCCGCGCACGTAGATGATCTGTGGATTGACGGACCGAATGGACTCCAGCTCGAGACCGAGTCGAGCGCGGACACCGGGCCGCAGGTTGGTGGCGAACACGTCGGCCTGCGCGACCAGCTCTCTCAGGAGCTCACGCGCACGGGGCTTGGTGAGATCGAGTCCGATGGAGCGCTTCCCACGATTGGCGTACTGGAAGGCCAGGTCGATGCCGTCGACCGTTGAGGTCAGACCCGCCGTCCTCAGCCCCCGGTAGGGATCTCCGGTGATCGGATGCTCCACCTTGATCACCTCGGCACCCCAATCCGACAGGACCGCTGCCGCCAGCGGAACGAAAACAAAGGAGCCGATCTCGACGACGCGCACTCCCTTCAGAATCTCGTACACCGCAGCTCCTTCTGTCGACGGTGCCTCGAACCTAGCGGATCGACGTTCCCGCTCACTGCCGCGCCCTCGCCTGGTGCTGACGGATGACTCTGGCGATGGCCCTCGCTCCCACCTCGGTGAACAGGATCGTATACCGGGCCGGGCGTTGGGTGACCGAACAGGTGGGCCGCTCTGCCCGTGCTCAACCAGCGAGTGAGGTCGGCGATGGAGGACTGGTCCTCTGCGTAACCGCTGAACATCTCGCGAACCACCACGGCCTCTTCGATGATTGACCACGCTCACGTAGAACTCCCCAGACCTGCTCATTGAAATTCCCCACCCCTGAGTCCTCGGCGCGAGCGAGGCCCGAGTGGGCGAGTTATCTGCTTGACCGACAAGTAGCGGACGTCTATTGTACAAAGTAGAAAGATGGTGCCATCGCAAGAATGGGGGGATTGTGGCTATTCGGTTCATGATGAGGTTCCTCGCCGTTCTTGGCCTCGCACTGGGGGTGCTGGTGGCGACTCCGCTGACCACGCCCAGCCAGGCGGCATCCAAGGCGTCCCCGATCACGATCGGGTATGTCGCTCCGGAGACGGGCGCCCTGTCCGCAGGTTCGACCAACAGCCAGGACGGAGCCGAGGCGTTCATCAAGGCGATCAACAAGCAAGGCGGCTATCGGGGCCATCCCCTCCAGCTGATCAACGAGGATGACATGTCCGGGCCCACCGGAGCGGACGCCGCCGTCAACCTCCTCATCAGCAAGGGTGTGTTCGCCATCATCTCGAACAGCGACTTCTTCTTCACCGACGATCGGCCAGTTGAGCAGGCCGGGATCCCAGTGTTCGGCGGTGTCACCGACGGCCCCGAATATGGAGAGCAACCCTTCACCAACATGTTCGACATCCGTGGCGACGTGGATCCGAACAACGAGGGACTTCAAGTCCAAAGTGTCCCCTTCTTCAAGAGCGTCGGTGTCAAGAATGTCGCCGGCTTGGCCCTCGGCATCTCGGCCTCGTCGATCAGGACCGTCGTGGACTTCAAGACTGCACTACAGGACCAGGGTCTCCAAATGGGCTACGAAAACCTTACGGTGCCTTACGGTCCCTTTGACCCAACCGCTGATGTCCTGCAGATGAAGACCACCGGGGTGGACGGGATGGTCTGCTCGTGTGGAACCTCGACGTTCGTCGATTTCCTCACCACGATGCGGGCAGAGGGCCTGACCAACATCAAGTCGCTCAGCTGGGATCCCCCTGACACCTCCATCTTTGACAATTCCACCGATACCGCCGCGGTGAAAGGGTCCTACTTCTTGACGCCTCAGCCGCCACTGACGAATCCCCAGTCGCTGCTTCTTGAGAAGAGGCTTCACGCCGTCGAACCCAGCTACAAAGTCGGGGCCCCCCCGAGCTACACCACATTTGAAGCGTATTTGGCAATGACCTTTGTCTATGAGGGTCTCCAGCTCACGGGCAGCGCAAACCCGACGCAAGCGGAATTCATCAAGCACATGCAGACGCTGAAGAACTGGACTGACAATGGATTGTTGCCAGGACCGATCGGGCTTAACCACTTCGGGACGGCGGATTCGAGGTACTGCAGTTGGTTTACCAAGGTGGAGGGCACGAAGTTCGTGTACCTGAACAACGGCAAGACGTTCTGCGCGACGGTACCTTCAAATCTCTAGCAGTCCAGGCCTGCGATGGGAATGACATCGGTTGAGAAAATCCTTGCTGGTCAATCTGGTTCGCGCGAGGTCAGGCAAGATACGTCGTGATGGTCGACGTCGACGTCGACGTTGCCGCCTATCACAATTGGTTTCCCCGCGTTCGCTCGTGTCGACACCTTGCGGCCAGACTTCACGACGCAGCGCGTGTTGGACGTCGAGCGGTTGGTGCCGCTGCACGGTCACGACGCTTCCCAAGGCCCTACAAGACATCGTGGAAGCTGAGGGTGTTGAGCCGATCTTGTACAAACAAGAGTCTTTGATCGATGGCGCCGGTCCGCGCTATACCCGGGTCGAACTGAGTCCACCATGAGACGCAAACGCTCCGATCGATCACTTCTTCGGGAGACGAGAACCGGGACAGGGGGGGAGCAGTGCTCCAGTATGTGATTGCCGGGTTGGTGTTGGGCGGCATCTACGCCATCGCCTCGGCGGGACTCGTCGTCACGTACCTGTCGGCGGGCGTCCTCAACTTCAGCTTCGGCGCACTGGCCTACGCGGTCGCCCGCTTCTACTATTTCTTGAACTCCCAGCACAACTGGGCCATCCTTCCCGCTGGGCTCCTCTCGATCCTCGGCTTGGGGCCCGCCTTGGGCATCCTTTTGTACTTCGCCCTGTTCCGGCTCCTGCGGCTGTCCTCAGTGCTGGTGAAGGTGGTGGCCACCCTGGGCGTCTCGGTGGCCCTCCCCCCGCTGTGCACAATCATCTTCGGGAACCAGACGATCCTCCAGGCTCCGGGCCTGGCCCCCCAACCAGCCCGGGTCTTTAAGTTCCTGGGCGCGCCGGTGACGATGGACCAGATCATCGTCTACGGCTGCGTGGTGGCCATCATGGTCGTGGGCGCCCTGGTCCTGCGCTACACCGACGTGGGCTTGCGGGTACGGGCCATGGTCGACTCCCCGGCCATGACTTCGTTGTCGGGAACCAGCCCCGACGCGGTGTCGGTCGCTGTCTGGGCGGTCAGCGTCGGCCTGGCCGGGTTGGTGGGGGTGCTGTCGGCCCCGATCATCGGCTTGGACCCCGAGGACTTCACCCTCCTCATGGTGGCGGCGTTCGCCGCGGTGGTGGCGGCCAAGCTGCGCAGCCTGCCCGTGGCGGTGGCCGTGGGGCTGGCCATGGGGATCGCCGGGGCCCTCGTCCAGTACTGGCTGCCGCCGTCAAGCTCTTTCACCGCGGCGGTGCTGCCGTCCATCCCCTTCGTCTTCACCGCCATCTTCCTCATCTACTTCATGATCCGAAGCGGCGGGGTCGACGAATCGGCCGGGATGGGCGGGGCCTTGGACCGGGCCATCAAGCCCCAGGGGGAGGCCCAGATCGCCGCCAGCACCGGCGGCGAGCCGGCGTCCAGGGCGCTTGGGTGGCGCTCGGGGGTCTTCGGATTCGCTCTGGTATGCATCTTGCCCCTGGTCCTGCACCCCATCTGGGTGGGAGCGGTCGGCCAGGGCGTCAGCTATGGGATCATCTTCTTGTCGTTCACTTTGGTGACCGGCGAGGGGGGCATGATCTGGCTCTGCCAGGCGACCTTCGCCGGCATCGGCGGGTTCACCATGGCCATCTTGACGGTCAACCACGGCTGGCCGATCATGGCCGCGGTGGTGCTGGGCGGCATCGTGGCGGCGCCCTTCGGGGTGGTGATCGGCTTCTTGACCATCCGGTTGGGCAACCTCTACGTGGCCCTGGTCACCCTCATCTTCGGGCTGTTGTTCGAGGATCTCGTCTTCAGCCGCCAGCTCTTCCAGAACAGCGGGATCGGCATCAACATCACCCTGCCGCAGTTCGCATCGGGACCCAAGGCCTTTGACTACCTGGCCCTCGCCATCTTCGCCGTCGTGGCACTGCTCATCGTGAACCTCCGACGCTCGACCAGCGGGCTGGCCCTCAACGCGGTTCGCTGGAGCGAGCCGGGGTCCAAGACCCTCGGGATCAGCGTGCTCCAGATGAAGGTGCTGGTCGCCGGGCTGTCCGCCTTCGTCGCCGGCATCGGCGGGGCGATGCTGGCGATGTCCTTCGGGATCGCCCTCTCGGCCAACTACGACACCCTGACCGGGGTGGTGTGGCTGGCGGTGCTGGTCACCTTGGGTATCCGCTCGAACGTGGCCGCCCTCTTGGCCGGCATCTCCTACACGATCCTGCCCGAGCTGACCCTGGTCTATCTCCCCAGGGCCTGGGCCAACGTGCCGCCAGTGCTCTTTGGACTGGGCGCCGTCGCGGTGGCCAAGAACCCCGAGGGCACCCTGGCCATGCAGGCACGCCAGGTCCGGTGGGCCTGGACCAAGGTCACCCGGCGCCGTGGCCGTCCCGGCGCGCCCTCGGGACCGCGGGGACGACCCGCGCTCAAGCCCAAGCCCGAGCCCACCACCGTGGCCGCCCTGGGTGGCGTGGCGGATCCCGACCGACGAGCGGACCATGAGCGATGACCCGGCCATTCCCTGACGCGATTGCTACCGCAGCTGCGCGACTGGAACCACGCCTACAGGACTTCAGGCGCGGATGGTCGGCTGCGGTTCCAACATTGCCTGGGTTGTGATCGGTTACCGCACCCACCGACCCCGGTGTGCCGGAAATGCGGAGCAAGCACGCTCGACGAGCACGCTGTCTCCGGACGCGGGCTCGTCTAACGCCACGCCGCCACCCGGTAACGATGGGATGCCGACGACCCATACCCCTACGTCGTAGCCATCGTAGCGATCGAGGAAGACCCAACTGTGCGTCTTACGACGACATCGTGGGCTGCAAGCCCGACGATGTGTGTGTCGGCCTGCCTGTGCAGGTGGTGTTCGAGCAGTACGAGGATATCTGGCTCAATGCCGAGGCCCGGCGGGCGTGGAATCAGGACGACGACGCGGTGGTCAGGTTCGACCCGGGGATGTCCGTCCCGCAGATCGGCTTGGGCGACAGAGGCGTGAACCCATTCTTCTCAGCCTTCATGAGCCAGTGACATTGCTCAGGATCCTTGCCGAAACCGGTGGCGTAGTCCTGCGGGACCGGGAGAATGCCGTTCGCCGTGTAGGACTTGACGGTTCGCAGAGCCTTGATCACGGTGGTCGGCGTGGCGTGGGGCCCCGCCAGATGAATGCCGTTGATCATAAGGTCCGCCCCCAGCCACGACTCGTACTGGGCGAAGGTCGGGAACTGCGACTTGGTGAAGTGGGCATACTTGTCGAGGGCCGCCTGCATCTCCTTCGTGCCGGCGTTGGGTAGGTCGAAGGGCTCGAACTGGGTCTCGAAATCGAGGCCTTGGAGGCTCGACCAGGCCGGGGAGTGGATGACGGAGGGGGCGTACCCGACCGGGAAGATGGCGGCCTTGAGCTTGAGCCCGGCCTGCTCGAAGGCCTGGGCCAGCGCGTAGTCCGAGCTGTCCAACAGGTTGGGCCACAGGGTGTCGACGTGTTGCTGCTTGGCAGAGAGTGCCTCGGTGGTGAAGTCGACTGTGCCGAAAGGAACTGAGGTGTCCTCGACCCCCACCGTGCCACCGATCCGCTGGAATGCGTAGCTCGCGGCTCGGGCGGCGTAGACCGAGTTCGGGGCGATGGCATAGCCGTACGTCCCGAGCACCTTGGCGCCAACCAGCTTCAGCATCTTGCCGATGAACGCGTTGACCGGGTAGTTCGGGTTCACCGGCCCCCCGTCGGAAGAGAACATGTTGGTGTAGGGCTGCTCCCCCCACTCCGGACCGTCGGTGGATTCCCCGGTGACCGGCAAACCCGTCTGCTGGGCGTATTTGGCAGCGGACGAGAAGAGGGCCGAATCGGCGACGATGCCGATGGGATGCTTTGACAGGGCGTACTGCATGGCGGTCACCACCTGGGTGGTCTGGTCGTCGATGACCAGCGGGACCAGCTTGTGCCCGTCCACTCCGCCTTCGCTGTTCTGCAGGGCGACCCGCGCATCGAACCCGGCGGCGGCACCGGCGTAGCCGGCCGCTCCGAGACCCGTCTCAGTAACGATCAGGGCGATGGTGTACGGGGCCGGAGCGGCGGCGGCGGGCTGGGCCGCGGCGCCGACCAACAGCATCGGCACGCAGACGACGGTGGTTGCGAACGCGGCAATCGGCGCAAGGAACTTTCGCATCTTCCCCGAGTCCTCTTCTCCCTCAACCACTCGCTGGCGAGAGAGTTCTCGTTGGCGGTGAGCGACACTGGAGCTTAACAGCGCTATCTGAATGCCTTTTGTCCAGGTGCGGACCCAGCTTGTCAAATGTTCGTGAGGCACCACCGGACCCGGTCTCGCCGCCCGATGGTCGAGCGAGGACGTCGTAGTTGACGAGACCATCATTCGGGTTCTGGATCCTCGCCGCACCTGACGTTTGCCCACGGCGCGCACCACTGCATGGTTCGCACTTGGCGCAGTTGGA
This sequence comes from Acidimicrobiaceae bacterium, assembly GCA_003160635.1. Lineage (GTDB taxonomy): Bacteria > Actinomycetota > Acidimicrobiia > Acidimicrobiales > RAAP-2 > Bog-473. The sequence continues at coordinate 61,509 of PMLV01000201.1, forward strand.
CGTGAGGCTCTCAGAGTCGCTTCCGCTGAGCTGGTGAGCGGCTGCCAATATGTCCTCGCGGATCATGTCGTCGACCACCGGCCGTCGCGCCTCGCCTTCTGCGGGCTTGAGGTAGCCGCCGCGCGCGTCGAAGCTGGCGATCAGCTCATCGGTGAGCGGGGTCCGGTCGTCGCTGATCGCGGCGATGGTCGGACCGATCTTCTCCGCAATGGTCGGCTGCCGATCCCGGTCCAGGCTCAGGAAACCCGGTGCGTGAAGAGCGCGTCGAGGAGTTCCTCGCTCTCGTCGTCGGGCATTCCAACGATCTCCCGGGTGTTTTGCTCGCAGACGTAAAGGATCGGCTCACCGGTTCGGGGGTGGGGGAGCGCAACGGGCTTACGGGTCCAAGGAGGACGCTCGACCTCCGGGAGGAGGACGTCACTCACGTCACCCCTGAGGCGGATTTGACCTGCGGAAAGGATGACCTCTTTGCCCTCGATCCTGGCTCTCAGATCCTCGGGGAGTGTCTGGTAGGCCCTGATCGCGCTCACAAAGTTCGTCGGTGCCACAGGTGGCTCTCTAGCTCGGTCGCGTAAAGCGACACTGTCTCGCATGGCTCGTGGACCCAAGCGGTGTCGATGTGGAATTGCAGACGTCCGTGAGGCGCTGCTGAGTTTGGCCGCCGATTCGAGATGTACCAGTCGTCGGTGAAAGTCTCCTCGGCGGAAGCATCCGTGCTACGAATTAGGAACAGAGCGATCTCGACCTGTTCAGCGTGACTAATTTCCAGGTCGCGAAAAAACCGGCACACCACGCGCATCGAACAGCCGCAAGAGTTCCGCGGCAGTCGGCTCATCACCTAGCATTGGGGTTCGAACTCCTCGATCTCCGCGCCGAAATCTATGCCTAGGTCGCGGATCTTCAGTTCTGCTGATTCTGCGGAATCGATTCCCTGACTCAACTTGGGTTTCCTCCTCGTAAGAACATGAAGCAACGCGTCTTTACGTTCGCGACCGCCTACCGTTTGTTGACCATGCCGGCGTCTACTGGGATAACGGTTCCCGTCACGTAGCGACCCTCATCGGAGACCAGCCACGCGATGGCATTAGAAATGTCGATCGCATCAACCATGCCGACGGGCAGGGCGTTTGTCCATGCCCTTGCCAAATCGGGGTTCGCCTCCAACGCCTTTGCCATCAGATCGTTGACAGCCATCGGTGTGCTCACTGCAGTCGGAGCAACACTATTGACCCGGATGTTGTGCGGAGCGAGGTAGTTGGCCCACGATCGCATCAGACCGATCACGCCGTGCTTCGAAGCCTGGTAAGCCAGCATTCCGGGTTCATTGGTAGCCACACCGATCAGACCCCCTGTGGAGCTCGTGATCACGATTGATCCTCCCTGCCCCCGTTCGACCATCGACGGTATGGCGACCCGCACCGTGTTCCAGACCCCGGTGAGATTGACGTCGATCACATCGAACCAGTCTCGGTCAGCGGCGTCGAGGCCACCGACCCCGATTCCTGCGTTGGCCAGGACGATGTCGACCGGCCCGAGTTCGGCCGTCCCGTTTTCGAAGACCTCGCGCACGGCAGCTATGTCCCGCACATCAGCCTCGCGAGCGAAGATGCGCCGCCCGTTGGCTTCGACCTCTTTGACCGTCTGTTCAAGATCGGCAGGGGTGGACATGGGATAGGGCACCGACTCCATCTGCTCGCAGATGTCGAAGGTGATGATGTCCGCTCCCAGTTGAGAGAGCAGAGCAGCGTGACTCCGGCCCTGGCCCCTCGCTCCACCACTGATGAACACCACCTTGCCGTCAAGCTTTCCCATACTTCGTCTCCTTTATCCGCTTCACACGACCACCGGCAGGCTTTGCCACCCCCGGGTGGCGACGCCGGGATTCATTACTGCGTTCTCCATGTCCACTGTCCAGTCCGGTACCCGTCTGAGCAGCTCCTCCAATGCGATACGACCTTCCAACCGAGCCAGGTTGGCTCCAAGGCACAGGTGAGGACCGAACCCGAAGGCAAAGATCCGTCCGACTTGGCGGTGGATATCGAAGGTCTCGGGCTCGGCGAACCTCCTGTCATCCCGATTGGCTGCACCGGGGAGGACCACCATGGCGCTGCCGGCCGGAACCGCTTGCCCGTGGATCTCGACGTCATGGGCCGCGGTCCGGCAGAAATGGTAAGGAGGTGGCTCGTAACGAAGGATCTCTTCAATCCCGCCCGCTATGAGCTCGGGGTGCTCGGTCATCTCCCTCCGTTGGCCGGGGTTTTCCCCAAGGAGTTTCCCGGCCCAGCTGATCAGCTGGGCGGTCGTGTCGCTCCCTGCCGCAGCCAATAGCTCCAGGTAAATCAACACCTCGTCACGGCGCAACCGGCGAGTGGTTCCTGTCTCGTCCTCGAACTCTAGGTTCAAGAGCTGAGTCATGAGGTCATCGGAAGGATGCTCAGCCCTCCAGTCGATGTACTCCCCGAACAGGTCGTCCGCGGCCATCGTAGTCAGAGCCTCATTCTCCGAAGGATCGGCCATGCCGGCGTGCATGACACTGTGGAAGTGGTCGCGTAGCCGAGTCTGGTCGGATTCGGGAATGCCCACAAGCATCCCGATTACCTGCATAGGAATCTCTGCGGCAAAATCCCACATGAAGTCGAAGCTTTCCCTGCCGACCAGTGACTCGGCAGTGCGGGCACAGAAATCGCGGATCATGGGCTCGATCGTTGCCACTCGCTTCGGCGTGAAAACTCGCGCCACGAGTGCTCGGTGCATGGTGTGCTGGGGCGGATCCTCGTAGATGAACATCCCGGGCGGCATCGGGAGATTCATCATGCCGATCAGCCCACCCTGGGCGGAGGTGAAGGTGTCCCGGTCTGCCAGGACCCTTTCTACGTCATCGAAGCGACTGACCAAGTAGAAGTCATGCTGATCGTTGTAGTACAGGGGGGTTTCATCACGAAGACGCTGGTACACCTGATACGGATTGGTGTAGATGTCCCGGTCATATGGGTCGTAATAGACGGAAGTGGCCGAAGTGACGCTCAAAAATGCTCCCCCACACACTCTCGTAGGCACTCACAAAGTGATAGCGACTACTAACTGGCTGCGACTGACATTAGACTATCAATGAGCGTTGAACAAGTGGTGTTCCGAAATAACCAGAAGGAGACGCGGCGGTCTGGTGCGGTGCGTCGGGCCATCCAGCAGCAATGCGTGGCGGCGATTGACCCTGACCTCAGCGCACTCAAGGCTTATATCGCCGTCGTCTCACCCAACCCCCGCGCTATGAGCCATTCGTTCAACACTGAGGTCGTAGTTCAGCGTCGCGACACGCAACGTCCCATAGCATTCCGCTGCGCGCGCAAATGGGAAGTAGGTACTGAACGTCTTGATTGCTCGGACACCATGGAAGCGATCGGCATGGGCGCCGTGTACGGGTAACTTCCGATCTCCGCCCACTTCGAGAGCCCGGCACGGCCGAGCGGCAACGACTGCTCGATGGGTGGTTCCACCCGTACGCAGCCGCTTTCACCGACCTGGTCGATGTGTAGTTAGAGGAGCACGGAAAGGTCGTCATCGTGGACTTGCATTCCTTCCCCACGCTGCCGCTGCCTTACGAGCTCGATCCTTCAGCGCTCAGGCCGGGGGTCTGCACCGGGACCGATCCTTTCCACACACCGGATGAGCTTCGTCGGATGGCGTTCCGCCAGGCGTTCGTCACCGCGAGCCTCCCTATCGTCACGTGAGCGATGATGGCGCCGTGGAACCAAGGTCTAGATGCGGATTAGTCGAGCTGACCAGGGCACATAGGCCTTGAGCACGATGCCAGCAGACAAAGGACCTCGAAGCCGTCATCGCACGCATTTGTTCCTCTTCTCCTCCCTTCGTGGCTATCGGCGGTCATGGGCGATGTCCGACCTTCTCGCCGGGGCCACCCTCCTCGTGATCGTTGTTCCCGAGCAACTCGCCACCTCGCGACTTGCGGGGATGCCACCCATCACCGGCTTTTACGCCTTCATCGCGGGCACGGTGCTCTTCGCCCTACTCGGGTCGAACCCGCAGATGTCCGTGGGCGCCGACTCGACGACCGCTCCCCTCTTTGCCGTTGGAATAGGTCACTTGGCGACAATTGGCTCCGCCCACTACGTGGACCTGATCGGGATTCTGGCTGTGATGGTCGGGGTCTTGGTGGCCCTGATCGGCATCCTTCGCCTTGGCTGGATCGCGGAATTGCTCTCGGCTCCGATCATCACCGGATTTATGGCAGGGGTCGCCATTATCATCGTCGTCCACCAGTTACCCGACCTCTTCGGCCTCCGGTCGGTGAGCGGATCGAACCTGCATCGAATCACCTTTTTTGCCACTCACCTTGGCGACGCCAACGTCTGGACCCTCAGCATCGGAGTGGCTGTCTTCTCAATTGTGCTCATAGCCAGGCTTGTCGACCGGAGGCTGCCCGGCGCGCTGGTGGGACTGATCGGCTCGACATTGCTCGTCGGGGCTCTCGGGCTTGAAGCACATGGGGTGGCGGTTCTCGGCACGCTGAGACATGGCGGGCCGCGACTGGGTCTTTCCGGCTTGTCGTGGTCTGCTGTCCGCAGCGTGGCTCCGGTGGCCGGAGTCGTCGCGCTGGTCATCGTGAGCCAGTCCGCCGCCACAACCCGCGCCTTCGCCAATGAAGGGCACTACGACGTGGATGTGGGTCGTGACTTCCTCGGCGTCGGCGTCGGGAACATTGCGGCTGGCCTGGTCGGATCCTTCCCGGTGAATGCCAGCCCACCCAGGACGGCAGCGGTCGCGTCGGTGTCGGGCCGCAGCCAGGCCGCTGGCCTCGGCGCGGCGCTGGTGCTGTTGCTGCTGATTCCTGCGGCCGGTCTTCTCAAGGATGTTCCGCTCGCCACTCTCGCCGCGGTGCTTATCTATGTGGCGACGCGGATCTTCCATGGGCGCGATCTCATGAACATCGCCCGATTTGATCTATTCGAACTCGGACTTGCCGTGATCACGTTGCTCACCGTCGCCCTTGTCGGGGTCGAGCAGGGCATTGGCGTGGCCGTCGGATTGGCCATCCTCGACCGCACTCGACTGACTGCCCGACCCCAGCTTCACGTACTCGGCCGCATACCCGGCACGACCAGCTGGGCGCCTCTGAGCAGCGACCGGGAAGCCAGTCAAGTTCCCGGTGTGCTGGCGGTGCTCTTCGCGACGCCGCTCTGGTACGCCAACGCGGTCCACTTCCACACGGAGCTGAAGAGCTCGCTCGCGCGCACAATTGGAACTCCTCAGTTGGTCGTTCTCGACACGATCGGGATGAGTGACCTGGACTACACCGGCGTCCAGGTGCTCCGGGAGGTGCTCGATGAATTCGACCGCGACCACATCAAGTTCGGAATCGCCCGGTCGGGCAATCACCTGCGCGAATGCATGAGGCGAAGCGGCCTGCTGGCCAGAATTGGCGACGACCGGTTCTTTCGGTCAGTCGACGAGGCCGTCACCGTTCTCAGCGCGAAACGTCAGGGGTGATTCTCCGAATTGTGCATCAATACGACCCGGGCGCCCGCGACCCGAGAACCCACAACCCGGACAAAAGACCAATGGCGAGGACGAGGACGGCTTCTTCACGATCGTCGATCGCAAGAAGGACATGATCGTGTCGGGCGGGTTCAACATCTTCCCTCGTGAGGTGGAGGACGTGATCTCCAGCCACCAGTCGGTCGCTGCGGTCGCCGTGGTCGGCGTTCCCGACGAGACGTGGGGCGAGGCGGTGAAGGCGGTCGTCGTCCCCCGGGCGGGTCAGATCATCGACGAGACGTAGCGCATCGAACTCGTGAAGCAGCGCAAGGGCTCGCATCACGCGCCCAAGTCCATCGACATCGTCGACTCGATCCCGGTGAGCGCGGTCGGCAAGCCCGACAAGAAAGCGCTCCGAGCCCGCTACTGGGCCGGCGCCGATCGCCTCGTCCACTAGCCCGTCGCCTGCCGAGACGCGACGAAGGAGAACGGGCCATGTACTCAGGACTGAACATAGACCAGAGGCGCTCCGGCAAGAATTGCGCACCGATCTCATCTCGACTTGCGGCCCCCGCATGCCGCGGTCCAAGCGATAGCGGAGCGACCGATAGATGGACCGCCCCAACGAGATGCATCGTAGGCTGATGTTGACGTCGAGCAATAGTAGCGTTGCCCTGCACCAACGGATCGTTTGGGCACCGGAGACGGAAAGGTAAGGGGATGGAGCTGACGATTAACGATGCCGTGAGGGTCTTCACGGATGCGTCTGCCTATGCGGACGAGCCCAGCTTCTATGCCGCGTGCGCGCTGCTACGACGCGAGTGCCCAGTGGCGTACGTCGACGTCAAAGGCTTCGAGCCGTTTTGGGCTCTCACCCGCCATGAGGACCTCATGGCGGTCGAGCGGGCTCCGGCTCTTTGGGTCAATGCGCCGCGGCCGGCATTGTCCCGGAAGCCGCAGGACGGGGCGAAACCGGCCGACCTCCCTGTGCGCACGCTGGTGCAGATGGATGCTCCCGACCACACCACGTATCGCAAGATCAGCGTCGACTGGTTCAAGCAGACCAACATCGCCCGCCTCTCCGCTCGCTCGGCCGAGCTCGCCAAGCGAGCCGTCGACCACATGGCGGAGCTCGGGGGTGAGTGCGACTTCTTTACCGAGGTCGCCGTGAATTACCCGCTGTACATCATCTTGGCGCTCCTCGGCCTCCCCGAAGAGGACTTCCCTCGGATGCTCAAGCTCACACAGGAGATGTTCGGGATAGAAGACCCGGACATGGCTCGCGAGACCGAAGGTGACGCGCTGATGGCGAACCTCCTTGAATTCTTCGAGTACTTCAAGGGGCTCATTGAGGACCGCCGGGCCAACCCACGCGACGATCTCGCGTCGGTAATTGCGAACGCCAAGGTCGACGGTGAGCCGATCGGCGTCCTCGAGGCGGTGGGCTACTACGTCATCATCGCCACGGCCGGTCACGACACCACGAGTTCGGCCATCAGCGGTGGTTTCGCGGCCTTGCTCGCCCACCCCGACCAGCTGCGGCGCCTTATGAACGACCCGGCCCTCGTGCCGAGCGCGGTGGAGGAGATGTTCCGTTACGTATCGCCGGTGAAGCAGTTCATGCGCACGGCGACGAGCGAGCAAGTCCTGGGCGGAGTCACAATTCCCGAGGGCGGAGCGGTATTGCTGTCGTTTCCGGCGGCCAACCGCGACGAGGCAGTCTTCGCACGCCCGGACGAGTTCGATGTCGCTCGCGACCCGAACCGGCACGTCGCATTCGGGTTCGGTGCGCACTACTGTCTCGGAACCCACCTCGCCCGTCTCGAGACGCGCGCGTTCTATAACGAGCTGATTCCACGGCTGGACCACGCCGAATTGGCCGGCGAACCCGAGTTCATGCGGACGCTCTTCGTGGGGGGGCCGAAACATGTTCCCGTGCGGTACCGCCTGCACTGACGTCTGTGCCGGCGTGGAGGCATTGGTTCGAACCATCAAGACATTAAGACCGGCGACGAGTATTGGATCTCGGGTGTGAAAAAGGACGGTCAGGATCGTCACTGGGCAGGAAGCGGCCCGGTGATCGTGGACGACGACGCCCGAGAGGAGTACGAGCGCATTACCGGTCGAACAGCTGGGGGCAAGTAGCCCAGTTCGCGTACCCCCCGCGGGGTTGATAGCGGCAATGTACAGGGGCAGTCTCAGTCTTCCGATTCTCCCAAGCCCCGTTGACGCAGGCGTCGTCGTCTTCTGCGCTCAATGCGCTCGAACATCAGAAGCCACGTTACGGACGGCTACTTTTTGGGTCCTTTGGCCCATTGTCGAAGCGACCAAGCTGAGTCACCATTGCTGATTGGGGCCGAACCCGGGTGATACGCCTGGTTCGTCGAGGAGCAGGGGTTCTCGCAATGACCACGACCACATTCATCGCGTCTGGTGGTGACAATGATGTCATCACAGTCGAATCGCCGTGCTGTGGAGGCATCCACTCGGCTCAGATTTTCATGAAGGTGATCCTCAACCGTGGAAACATCCACGCCGAAATAGCGGCGCCCGGTGTCAGGCTCGTTCTCACGCCAGCTGCCGCCGACAAGTTGCGCTTATGGCTCAACGAGTGGGTGCCCGAAACTCCATGGGCCTGAACCGACGTCCGGGTGACAAACAACCGGGCCTGGGAGCCCGAGTCAGAAAGAATTGCCGCTGCTCTCGCTCAGCTCCACGCAATAGTGAGTATCTCCTACAGGTGGATAAGAGGAGAGACCAACCAAAGGTGAAAGTCAGTACATGCCATACGAGCGTTCCGGAATAGGGTGGAGAACGGAACGCGTACCACGACCAGAGCGAGTGTCCAGCCGGAATGCGGATCAAGCCAGGGCACCGCACTTCGGGAACCGCGGGCCGTCCGAAATCAAGGACTGCGAACACATCGGGTAGCGATCAGGTGTCCGCTTCGTCGCTCACGGAGATACAAGTCCAAGCCACAGAGAAGTGCCATTCGCTGTAATGCAGTTTGCGGATGCTGTGATAC